>NZ_CP058316.1:3000000-3350353 GCF_013389665.1 Microbacterium oleivorans
GATGAAGCCGAACCCCTTCTCCGAGTTGAACCATTTGACGGTGCCAGTGGCCATGTCGTCATTTTCCTTCTGTGTTCTGGGACCACCGCTGTGATGATCCGGGGTACCGCTGCGACGGTGTCGCTGCGGAGTGTGTGGGGCGAGATAATTCGCCGGGCGACCGATGGCAATATCGGATCGCGGTGGGCCGAGAGCAGGGCCCGAATGCGTGAGATCGACGGCTGACTTTCTGATGTGCACATCGGCGACGAGGCCGACGGAGAGGCGCGCCGTGACGCACCGACTCTCGAATGCTACGCGAAATCCGGCCGCTTGTGGGCCGCGGTGTCATCAGAAGCCTCAGATCGACGCGAAACGTCTCGCTCCAAGACCTCGAATCGGCCCCGGACCCAGCAGCCCATGCCGAGTTTCGCCACGGTGAGCGTGCAGCGCGCCCCGCCGGCCGGTGCGCGTGCCGACCGTCGCCCTCGGGTCGATTTGTCCCGGCTCGAACGGATGTTGTGGTCAGACCACACGGGCGACACTGGATGCACGGGGTCGAGGTCCCTCATCCCGGATTCGGACACAGACGCGGACACCTTCCGCGCCGGGAAGGCTCACGATGTCCATCGCCGTCGACGCCCTCGTCACGCGGGCACAGCACGCCCTCGACGAGTATGCGCGTTTCACCCAGGAACAGATCGACCACATCGTCCGCAAGGCATCGGTCGCCGCCCTGCATCACCACGGCGACCTCGCGGTCCTGGCGGTCGAGGAGACCGGTCGCGGCCTGTTCGAGGACAAGGCCGTCAAGAACATGTTCGCGTGCGAACACGTCACGCACTCGATCATCGACCAGAAGACCGTCGGCGTCATCGCGCACGACGAGCTCACGGGCATCACCGAGATCGCCGACCCCGTCGGAGTGATCTGCGCCCTGACCCCCGTGACCAATCCGACCTCGACGGCGATCTTCAAGTCGCTCATCGCGCTCAAGACCCGCAACCCGATCGTGTTCGGCTTCCACCCCTCCGCGCAGCGGTGCTCGTCCGAAGCCGCCCGCATCGTCCGCGACGCCGCCGTGGCCGCCGGTGCTCCGGCCGACTGCATCCAGTGGATCGAGGAGCCGTCCATGGACGCCTCCGGCGAGCTGATGAACCACCCGGGCGTGGCGCTCATCCTCGCGACCGGAGGAAACGCGATGGTGCGCGCGGCGTACTCGTGCGGCAAGCCCGCCCTCGGCGTCGGTGCGGGCAACGTGCCCGCTTTCATCGAGCGCTCCGCGGACGTCGGCCGCGCGGTCAACGACATCGTGCTGTCGAAGTCCTTCGACATGGGGATGGTCTGTGCCAGCGAGCAGGCCGTGATCCTCGACGCCCCCGTCGCCGATGAGGCGCTCGACGAGTTCGCCCGGTTGCACGCCTATCGCGTGAGCCCCGACGAGAAGGCGCTGCTCGAAGAGTTCATCTTCGGCGTCACCGCAGACAGCGTCACCTGCGCCGATGCCAAGCTCAACGCACGCGTCGTCGGTCAGTCTCCGGTCTGGATCGCCCAGCAGGCGGGCTTCACCGTGCCCGCCGACACGTCGATCCTGCTCGCCGAGGTCTCGGGGGTCGGTCCGCATGAGCCGCTGACCCGCGAAAAGCTGGCTCCCGTCCTCGCGGTGCTGCGCGCCGCGAGCCCCGCCGAGGGCATCGAGCTGTCGCGGCAGATGGTCGCCTTCGACGGCCTCGGGCACTCCGGCGCCATCCACTCGAACGATGCCGAGGTCATCGCGCGTTTCGCCGAGGTGGTGAAGGCCGTGCGCATCATCGAGAACTCCCCGTCCGCCCTCGGCGGCATCGGTGACATCTACAACGCCTTCCTGCCGTCCCTCACCCTCGGATGCGGCTCGTACGGCCACAACTCCGTCTCCAACAACGTCTCGGCGGTGAACCTCGTGAACGTCAAGCGCGTCGGTCGACGCAACAACAACCTGCAGTGGTTCAAGATCCCCGCGAAGACCTACTTCGAGCCGCACGCGATCCGCTACCTCGCCGAGATGCGCGGTATCGAGCGCGTCACGATCATCACCGACGAGAGGATGACCTCGCTCGGGTACGTCGATCGCATCACCGACGTGCTGAACCGCCGCGAGAACCGCGTGCAGATCCAGCTGCTGAACCAGGTGCGTCCCGAGCCGAAGGTCTCGGAGGTCGTCGCCGGCGCCGAGCAGCTGCGCCAGTTCCAGCCCGACACGCTCATCGCGCTCGGCGGCGGGTCGCCGATGGATGCCGCGAAGGTCATGTGGCTGCTGTACGAGAACCCCGAGATCGAGTTCTCCGACATGCGCGAGAAGTTCTTCGACGTCCGCAAGCGCGCGTTCACGTTCCCCGAGATGGGAACGAAGGCCAAGCTCGTGTGCGTCCCGACCACCTCGGGCACCGGCTCCGAGATGACACCGTTCGCCGTGATCACCGATGACGCCACGGGTATGAAGTACCCGCTCGCCGATTACGCCCTGACGCCGTCGGTCGCGATCATCGACCCCGAGCTGACGCGGGTGCTTCCGGGCTTCCTCGTCGCCGACGCCGGCTTCGACGCTCTGACGCACGCCACGGAGGCGTACGTCTCGGTGTACGCGAACGACTACACCGACGGTCTGTGCCTCCACGCGATCAAGCTCATCTTCGAGAACATCGAGCGCAGCACGCTGGCCCAGCCGGGGTCCACGGATGCCGCGGACCGCCGCGCCCGCGAGAAGATGCACAACGCCGCCTCCATCGCCGGCATGGCCTTCGGAAACGCCTTCCTCGGGATCGTGCACGCGATGGCCCACGTCACCGGTGCGACCTACGAGCTCGTGCACGGGCGCACCAACGCCGTCTACCTGCCCCACGTCATCCGGTACAACGGCACGGTGCCCACGAAGCTGACGAGCTGGCCCAAGTACGAGCGCTACATCGCGCCCGAGCGCTTCCAGCAGATCGCGCAGCATCTCGGTCTGCCCGCCGCCACTCCCGAGGAGGGCGTGGAAAGCTACGTGCGCGCCGTAGAGGAGCTGCGCGATCGCGTCGGGATCGAGCGATCCTTCCAGGCGCAGGGCGTCGACGAGGCGCGGTTCCTCGACAACCTGCAGGCTCTGGCGATGGCGGCCTACGAAGACCAGTGCGCTCCGGCGAACCCGCGGATGCCGATGATCGACGACATGAAGACCCTCATGGAGGCGGCGTATTACGGCACGTCGTTCGGCGAGGTGCGGGCGACCCGCGCGGGCGCGGTGGTGGCCGCCGACGCCGTCTCCGCTCCTGCCGCACCCCGCAGGTCGGCGGGCAAGGCCAAGGCCACCCGCCACGCCTGAGGTGGGCGAACCGGAGGGTCGGGCCCCGGTGCCCGGCCCTCCACCTACGCTGGACCCATGCAGCAGCGTCGCCTCGCGTCCACGTCCCACTCGGTCTCGGCCATCGGCCTCGGCACCTGGCAGCTCGGCGCCGACTGGGGCGATGTCGACGAGGAGCAGGCGCGCTCGGTTCTGGCGGCATCCGTCGATGCCGGCGTCACGCTCTTCGACACCGCCGACGTCTACGGAGACGGGCGCAGCGAGACGATCATCGGCCGTTTCCTGGCCGACCGTCCCGGGCACACCGTGACGGTGGCGACCAAGATGGGACGCCGCCTCGCCCAGGAGCCCGGCAATTACACCCGCGACAATTTCCGCGCGTGGACCGACCGCTCGCGTCGCAACCTCGGCGTCGACGTGCTCGATCTGGTGCAGCTGCATTGCCCGCCCACCGCGGTGATCGAGTCGGACGCCACCTACGACGCGCTCGACGAGCTCGTCGCGTCCGGTGCGATCGCGGCCTACGGCGTCTCGGTCGAGACGGTCGACCAGGCGCTGGCGGCGATCGCCCGCCCTCACGTGACGAACGTGCAGATCATCGTCAACCCGTTCCGGCTGAAGCCTCTCGAGCAGGTCCTGCCCGCCGCCGCGGCCGCGGGCGTCGCGATCTTCGCCCGGGTCCCGCTCGCGTCGGGTCTGTTGAGCGGTCGGTACACCAGCGACACGACCTTCGCCGCCGACGACCACCGCTCGTACAACCGCGACGGCGAGGCGTTCGACCGTGGCGAGACGTTCTCGGGCGTCGACTTCGAGACCGGCGTGGCAGCGGCCGGGCGCCTCGCCGCGGCCGTGCCGGAGGGCGTCTCGCTACCGGCCGCGACGCTGGCCTGGATCGCGTCCCGCCCCGGCGTGACCAGCGTCATACCGGGCGCCCGCACCCCCGAGCAGGCGCGGGCGAACGCGGCGGCGGCCGAGCTTCTCGACGACGGCACCGACCTCACGGCGTTCGACGACGCCGTCACCGACGTCTACGACGGGATGCTGAAGGCCGAGGTCCACGCGCACTGGTGACCCTGTGGACATCGTCACGGTCGTGTCGTCGCCGGCCTCTACGCTGAGCGGGTGATCCTCGAGTTCGACGCGGAGGTCTTCCGCTGGGCCGCCCGCACCCAGGACTGGTTCTTCGCCGCGGTCCCCGACGAGGCGAGCGCCGACATCCGTGAGATCCCGCGGATGCGGCGTGGCTTCGGGGCCGTCCGCGTGCGGGCCGGCATCGGCGGTTCGACCTGGTCGACGTCCATCTTCCCCGACGCGGCGCGGGGCGTGTACATCCTCCCGCTGAAGCAGGCGATACGGCGCGCCGAGGCGATCGGCGGCGACGGCGTCGTGCACGTGCGGCTCGAGGTCCTCGACGCGTGACGCTGTCCGCGGTCGTCCCGGCGGTGCTGCTCGTGCCGGCGCTCGGCGTGAGCATCGCTCTCGCCGTCATCGATCTCCGCAGTCATCGGCTGCCCAATCGGCTGGTGTTCGCGCTGTACCCGTTCGCGCTCGCGTACGCCGTGTGGCGCGGGTTCCACGAATCCTCCGCGCTCCCGGTGGTCGGAGCCGCGATCTCGGCATCCGTGCTGTTCGCGGCCTCCTACCTCCTGTATCGCGGCGGGGGTCTCGGCGGGGGAGACGTGAAGCTCGCGGGCGCTCTCGGTCTCGCGACGGGTGCGCACGGGTGGGAGATCCTGGTCCTGGCGACCGCGGCTGCCTTCCTCTCCGGCGGTCTCGTCGCGCTCGTGCTCATCGCGCTCCGGCGGGCGGACCGGAGGACGCGCATCCCCTTCGGGCCGTTCATGCTCGCCGGGGCATGGACGATGCTCGCGATCGCACTGTTCTGAGCGCCGCGAGCTGTCAAGGGTCACGGTCCCGGTGCAGCCGGGCGCTATCGTTGCGGGCATGGCAGACACCACGTTCGTCTCCCGCTCGATCGCGTGGGCTCTGCAGCGCAAGCCCGTGCGGGCCTTCCTGCTCTACAGCGAGCACCGCGGCGCCGTCCTGGCCGACAGCGTCACCTATCGGACGCTGTTCAGCGTGTTCGCCGGGGTCCTGCTCGGATTCTCCATCGCAGCGCTCTGGCTGGCCGGTGATCCGGCCGCATGGCAGGCGCTCATCGACGCGGTGAACCGGGTGATCCCGGGCCTCGTCGGAGAGGACGGTCTGATCAAGCTCGACGACATCACCGCTCCCACGGGACTCACGATCGCCGGCGTCATCGCCACGGTGGGCCTCGCCGGAGCCGCGATCGGCGCAATCGGATCGCTGCGCACGGCCATGCGTGCGATCGCCGATGAGATGAGCGACGACGTCCTGTTCGTCTGGGTCCTGCTGCGCAACCTGGCGCTCGCGATCGGGATCGGCGGCGCCCTGGTCGCCGCAGCCGGGGTGACGTTCCTCGGGACCGCGGGTGTCGGCATCCTCGCCGATCTGGTCGGTCTCGCCGACACCGACCCGCTCGTGCAGTTCGGCGGATGGTTCGTCTCGGTCCTCGTGGTCTTCGCACTCGACGCCGTCGCCGTGGCCGTGCTCTTCCGCGTCCTCTCCGGCGTGCGGGCCCGCAGGAAGACGCTCTGGAGCGGGGCGCTGCTCGGCGCCGCCGGGCTGACCGTGCTCCAGCAGCTCTCGGGCCTGTTCGTCGGCGGCGCGACGTCGAACCCTCTGCTGGTGTCGTTCGCATCGCTCATCGCCCTGCTGCTGTGGCTGAACCTCTCGTCGCAGGTCATCCTCGTCGCGACCGCCTACATCGTCACGAGCGTCCGTGAGGAGGAGGACCGGGTGCGGTACCGCTTCGGTGCGGCGACGTTCCTGCAGCGGCGGGTGCAGCGCGCCGAAGACGCGGTCTCTGCGGCGGCGCGCGAGCTCGAGAAGGCTCGCGCGCTCGAGGCGGACGAGCGCTCGAGCTCGTCGACCTGAGCGGGGCGGCGGAGCGCTAGCGCCCGTAGCGCTCGACGAAGGTCCGCAGGATCGAACCGGTGTGGGCGACCTCCGCGCGACGCACCGCCGCCAGGGTCAGGTCGAGCTCGTCCGGGGCGAAGTAGCCGTGCCCGGCATAGGCGTGGATACGGGTGGTGATGCCCGCGAGGTCCAGCTCGGGGTGGAACTGGGTCGCGTAGACGTTCCGGCCGACGCGGAACATCTGCACCGGGCATCCCGCGGAGGAGGCCAGCAGCGTCGCCCGCGGCGGCAGGACGGAGATCGCCTCCTTGTGGCCGACGAACGCCGAGAACACCGGGGGAAGGGCGGACAACAGCGGGTCGTGGCGTCCGGCTTCACTCACCTCGACGTCGACGACGCTGATGGGCTCGCCGAATCGGCGGTCGATGGTGGCACCGAGGTGGGCGCCGACCGTCCCCACCCCGTAGCACGCCCCGAGGAAGGGGGCATCCGCCGCCACGACGCGATCGAGCAGCGTGGCGAACTCCGCCTCGACGCGACGCTGCACGACCGACTTGCGCTCGACCGGATCGGACGCGTTGAACGGACCGCCCCCGACGAAGATCCCCGAGATCTCGTCGAGATCGAGCTCGGGCATCGGTGTCGACTCGAGCCGGATGCGGCGGAGCGAGCCCTCGTCGAGCCCGGAGTGGCGCAGGAAGAGGGCGTACTCCTCATCGGCGGGGACATCCTCGGAGCGAGTCGCCAGCAACACGAAGGGTTTCACGCGGCGGTCCCGCTCCGTAGTGCGCTGGTGCCCATGGCGCAAGCGTATCGGGCGCTCGGCGGGGCGCGGGTAGGGTCGGGGACAGGAGGTCAGAACATGGCTATTGCACGACTGCACGGAGGCCCGCTCGACGGGCAGACCCTTCCGCTGGACGATGAGACGTCGGACCGGCTGATCCTTCCCTACAGCGAGACGCAGGTCGTCTACGAGCGAGCCGGCGCCGCCGAGAACACCGGCGAGGGCGACGGTCCGACCTCGTCCGAGTTCCACTTCGTCGAGGCCGAGGACGACATCGCCCCTTCGGCCGACGAGCGGGACGATCGCGTCACCGGTGACGACTGAGCCGCGCAGCTCGATCGAGATCGAGCGCAAGTACGACGTCGACGCCGAGACACCGCTGCCCGACTGGTCGGCGCTGCCCGGCGTCGCCGTCGTCGGCGCGGCCGAGCCTCGCGCGCTCGACGCCTCCTACCTCGACACCGTCGACGGGCGGCTGGCGGCTGCCGGTACGGCGCTGCGACGCCGTACCGGAGGTCCGGATGCGGGGTGGCACATCAAGCGAACCACCCCCGAGGGCAAACACGAGACGCAGTGGCCGCTCGACGAGGTCGTACCCGGTCAGCCTCTGCACGTCCCCGAACCGATCCTCCGCGAGCTGACGGCCGTCGCGTCGCCGCCGTACGAGGTGATCGCGCGGATCCGCAACGCGCGAACGGCGTTCGCGCTGCTCGATGCGTCGGGCGGCGTCGTCGCCGAGTTCGTCGACGACCGGGTCACCGCGACCGATGTCGGCTCCGGCCGCGAGAGCTCGTGGCGGGAATGGGAGCTCGAGCTCGGACCCGCCGCACCCTCGCCCTCTCGCATCGACGACTTCTTCCGAGCCGCCGACGAGCTCGTGCGCGCCGTCGGGGGAGTTCCTGCGGCATCCGGATCGAAGCTCGCCCGCGCCCTCGGCCGCTGATCCGACCGCGGTGCCGAATCGGCGCACCGACCCGACCGACACGAAAGCACCGCCGGCGAGCCGGGCGGTGCTTTCGTGTCGAGACCGGGGAGGTCAGAGGTTGATCATGTGCCCCGCGAGACCGTGGAAGGCCTCCTGCAGGCCCTCCGAGAGCGTCGGGTGGGTGTGGACGTTGCGCGCCGCCTCCAGAGCGGTCAGGTCCCACTTCTGAGCGAGGGTCAGCTCAGGCAGGAGCTCCGAGACGTCGGGACCGATGAGGTGGCCGCCGAGGAGCTCGAGGTGCTCGGCGTCGGCGATGAGCTTGACGAAGCCGACCGGCTCGCCCAGGCCGTTGGCCTTGCCGTTGGCGGAGAACGGGAACTTCGCGACCTTGACGTCGTAACCCGCGTCACGCGCCTGCTGCTCGGTGAGTCCGAACGACGCGATCTGAGGCGAGCAGAACGTGGCACGGGGCATGTTGCGGTAGTCGCCGAGCGTCTGGGTCTCGGCGCCGCCGATCGTCTCGGCGGCCACGACGCCCTGCGCCTCGGCGACGTGGGCGAGCTGGAGCTTGGCGGTGACGTCGCCGATCGCGTAGACGCCCTCGACGTTCGTGCGCATGTGGTCGTCGATGTCGATCGCACCGCGCTCGGTGAGCTTCACGCCGGTGTTCTCGAGGCCGAAGCCCTCGACGCGGGGAGCGAAGCCGATCGACATCAGCACCCGATCGGTCTCGATCGTCTTCTTCTCGCCGTCGGCGTTGGCCGAGTACGTCACGGTGACCTTGTCGCCCGCGTCGTCGATCTGCTCGACCTTGGTCGAGGTGAGGATCTCGATGCCGTACTTCTTGTACTGCTTCTGGATCTCCTTCGAGACTTCGACGTCCTCGTTGGGCAGGGCCCGGTCGAGGAACTCGATGATGGTGACCTTCACGCCGTAGTTCGACATGACGAACGCGAACTCCATGCCGATCGCGCCGGCACCGACGATGACGAGCGAGCCGGGGAGCTCGCGGTTGAGGATCTGCTCCTCGTAGGTCACGACGTTCTCGCTCAGCTGCACGCCCGGCAGCAGTCGCACGGTCGAGCCGGTGGCGATGATCACGTTGTCGAAGGTGACGGTCTCCTGCGAGCCGTCCGCCTTGGTCACCTGGATCGACTTCGCGTCGATGAAGGAGCCTCGGCCCTCGTACTCGGTGACCTTGTTCTTCTTCATCAGGAAGTGGATGCCCTTGACGTGCGTCTCGGCGACCTTGCGGCTGCGGTCGAACGCGCTGCCGAAGTCGAAGTGCACGTCACCGCTGATGCCGAACAGCTCGGCCTTGTGGTTGAACGTGTGGGCGAGGTCGGCGTTCTTCAGCAGCGACTTGGAGGGGATGCAGCCGACGTTCAGGCACACGCCTCCCCAGTACTTCTCTTCGATGATCGCGACGGACTGTCCGAGCTGCGCAGCGCGAACAGCTGCGACGTACCCGCCGGGGCCCGCGCCGAGGATGACGACGTTGTAGTGAGGCATGCTCTCAGCCTAGTCCTCGGTGCGTCGGCGGGATGCCGCGACGAGGGCGGCGATCAGCGCCGTCACGCCACCGGCGGCGGCTACGGAGACGACGACCCAGAAGGCAGGCGGGAGGCCCTCGCCGTCCGTCGTCTCGGGTGCCGCGTCGGGCGCTGCCGACGGGGCCTGGGCAGGGTCTCCCGCGACGAAGGAGTACTCGCCCGACACGGGGTGTCCGTCGCTCGAGACGACGCGCCAGCGCACGGTGATCGTGCCCTGGCTGTCGCCGACGAGGGGCTGGGTGATCCGCGTGCCGTCGAGCTGGGGGGTGCCCTCGGCGAGCTCGGCCCCGGCGGCGTCGGTCGCCGAGATCGCGTTGACCCCGGTTTCGTCGATCAGGACGCCGCTGAAGGTCAGCGTGAGCTCGTCGGGGAGCTCGGCGACGGTGCTGTCGGCGGCCGGGTCCGAGGCGACCAGCTCGTCGTGAGCGAACGCGGGGGATGCCGCGGCCGTCGCCGCGAGTCCGAGGAGCAGGCCGGCGATCGCCAGCAGGCGGGGGCGGGAGGAAGGGGTGCGCTGAGACATCGATCCGACCCTATCCGCGCCGGCTGCGACCCCGCTCGGCGAGAGGGGGAACCCGCGTTCGCGCGGGCGCCGTGATCCGTTAGGCTGGCCCCGAAGAGGAGGACACTGTGGACGACAAGGATCGAGACGTCGACGACATCCGACGCGAGCCCGACCGCACGCCGCACAGCGGTTCCTCGGACACGACGCAGACGTTCGGGCATGACCTCGACCTGTCGTTCGTGCCGTTCGGGGCCGACCTCACCGCGGTCGAGCGCGATGCCATTCAGGCGCTTCCGGAGCGCGCGGCTCTGCTGCTCGTGCGTTCGGGGCCGACGGCCGGTGCCCGCTACCTGCTCGACACCGACGTGACGACCGTGGGTCGCCACCCCGAGGCCGACATCTTCTTCGACGACGTCACCGTCTCGCGCCGTCACGCCGAGATCACCCGCACCGGCTCGGCGTTCGAGATCGTCGATCAGCGATCGCTCAACGGCACCTACGTCAACGGTGAGCGCGTGGATCGTGCCGTCCTCTCGGACGGCGCGGAACTGCGGGTCGGCAAGTTCCGCCTGAACTTCTTCATCTCGCCCCTCGACCGCGCCCAGGCGTCGGGAGCGTGAGCTCCGCCTCCGCAGCCCGCAGCCGCTCCGCGGCGGCGGGACATCTGAGCATCGGTCAGGTGCTCGCGCGTCTGAGCCCCGAGTTCCCCGCGCTCAGCTCGAGCAAGCTCCGCTACCTCGAGGATCAGGGCATCGTCACCCCGACCCGCACCGGTTCGGGGTACCGCAAGTTCTCGTCGGCCGACGTCGAGAGGCTGCGAACCGCCCTGACGCTCCAGCGCGATCACTACATGCCCCTCGCACGGATCCGCGAATACCTCGACACCGCCGGCACCGAGGGGATGCCGCCCGCTGCGCCGGCCTCGATCGTCGCCCACCGCCGCTACCGCCGCGACGAGCTCGTCGAACAGGCCGCCGCCACCCCGGCGCTCCTCGGCGACGCCGTGTCGGCGGGGCTGCTTCCCGCCGCCGACACGTATGACGACCGGGCACTGGCGCTGCTGCGCACTCTCGTCGCGCTCGATCGGCACGGCATCGGCCCGCGCCACCTGCGCACGGTCCGCCAGGCCGCCGAGCGCGATGTCGCCCTCGTCGAGACGGCGCTCGCGCCCCTGCTCCGTCGCACCGACTCGACGTCGCGAGGACGCGCGCACGAGCTCGCGCCCGAGCTCGTGCGACGGCTGGACGAGGTGCGCACCGCGTTCGTCCAGACCGCGATCGACCGACTGCCGCGATGAGGCTCCCGCGACACGCCGCCCTCTCGACGCGGATGTCGTTGCCGCACCGGCATCCCTCATCTAGCGTGGTACCAACCCGACCGTCCCGCAGGAGGCCCAGATGACCGCGCACGATTCGCTCGGCGAGCCGCGGTTCACGACCGACCTGCTCTTCACCGACGGCTTGCCGCAGATGGACGACGAAGTCGGCTACCGCGGCGCACAGGCGGCGCGTGCCGCCGGCATCACCTATCGGCAGCTCGACTACTGGGCACGCACCGAGCTGGTCGAGCCGACCGTCCGCGGCGCGAGCGGTTCAGGGTCGCAGCGTCTGTACGGGTTCCGCGACATCCTCGTCCTGAAGCTCGTCAAGCGCCTGCTCGACACCGGCATCTCACTCCAGCAGATCAGGGTGGCCGTCGATCAGCTGCGCGCCGCCGGTATCCGCGACCTCGCCGGAACCACCCTCATGAGCGACGGCGCGTCGGTCTACCTCTGCACCTCGAACGACGAGGTGATCGACCTCGTCAGCCGGGGACAGGGCGTCTTCGGCATCGCCGTGGGCAAGGTCCTCCGTGAGGTCGAGTCCACTCTCGTCGAGTTCGACCCGCAGTCGCCCGACCCGGTCGACGAGCTGGCGGCCCGGCGCTCGGTCCGCAGCGCCTGAGGCGTCTCGGCCCGTCGCGCGACGCGCGATGACAGACCCGCGACACAGCAGAAGCCCGGCGCACGTTCTCGTGCGGCCGGGCCCGTCTGCGTCGTCGGTGCGCGAGCGTCAGCTCTGCGCGGCGGCAGGCGTCTCGCCCGCGACCGCGATGCGGCCGGTCCGCAGAACGCGGTCGAGAAGCGCGTCGAAGTCGGAGGCGAGCTCCTGAGCCGAGTCTCCCGGCCAGATGTGCAGCGGCTTCGCCGCGCCCTGGGCCTGTTGCAGCGAGGTGCGCTCGGGCAACTGGGGCGACAGCACGAGCGGGCCGAACATGTCGCGCAGCTCCTTGATGCGGAACTGGTGCTCGATCGACTGCGGGCGCACGCGATTGACGACGATGCCGAGCGGCTGCAGGCGGGGAGAAAGACCGCGCCGGATCTCCTCGATCGCGCGGAGGGCGCGGTCGGCTGCGGCGACGGAGAACAGGCCGGGCTCGGTCACGACGATCACGCGGTCACTCGCGGCCCACGCCGTGCGCGTGAGGGCGTTGAGGGAGGGCGCGCAGTCGATCAGGACGAGGTCGTAATCGGCCTCGATCGTGGCGAGCGCCTCTTCGAGCTTCCACACATCGCGGACGCTGGGGTGCGGTCCGTCGAAGTTGATGGCCGACGGGCTGCCGATCAGGACATCGATCGTGCCGGGGTGCACCTTGGCCCAGCCGCTCGAGGTGATGGCCTGCCGGACCACCTTCTCCTTGGGATTGGCGAGGACATCGGCGACGTTGAGTCGGCCGGCGACCTGGATGTCCATCCCCGTCGACACGTCGGACTGCGGATCGAGATCGACGACCAACGTCCGGACCCCGCGGGCGAACGCGGCGGATGCGAGCCCCAAGGTGACCGTGGTCTTGCCGACCCCGCCCTTGAGCGAGCTGACGGAAAGTACGTGCACGAGGCTCTACGTTACCGTCCCCTAGGCTGTGAGGGTATTCGAGCCCTCGTGCGGCACCGTCGCCGCGCGTCTCACTCCTGCGAGGTGAGCATGTTCCGAAAGATCCTGGTCGCCAACCGCGGCGAGATCGCCATCCGCGCCTTTCGAGCGGCGTTCGAGTTGGGGGCGCGCACCGTCGCGGTCTATCCGCACGAGGATCGCTACTCGCTGCACCGGTTGAAAGCCGACGAGGCCTACCCGATCGGCACGAAGGGTCACCCGGTGCGCGCGTACCTCGACGTCGACGAGATCGTTCGTGTGGCGCGCGAGAGCGGAGCCGACGCGATCTATCCCGGGTACGGGTTCCTCTCGGAGAACCCCGAGCTGGCCGCGCGCGCGGCGGAGGCGGGCATCGCCTTCATCGGGCCGTCGGCGGGCGTGCTCGAGATGGCCGGCAACAAGGTCACCGCCAAACGTCACGCCATCGCCGCCGGCGTCCCGGTGCTGCGTTCGACCGATGCATCCGATGACATCGACGCCCTGGTCGCCGAGGCCGTCGACATCGGGTTCCCCATCTTCGTCAAGGCGGTCGCCGGCGGCGGCGGGCGCGGCATGCGTCGCGTCGCGACCCCCGAGGCGCTCGCGCCCGCGCTGTCGGAAGCCATGCGCGAGGCCGCCAGTGCCTTCGGAGACGCGCGCGTGTTCCTCGAGCAGGCGGTGCAGCGACCGCGCCATGTCGAAGTGCAGATCCTCGCGGACGCGACCGGTGCCACCGTGCACCTCTTCGAACGGGACTGCTCGGTGCAGCGGAGGCATCAGAAGGTCATCGAGATCGCCCCGGCGCCCAACCTCGACGACACCACGCGCGCCGACCTCCATCGGCACGCGATCGCATTCGCCGAGTCGATCGGCTACGAGAACGCGGGAACCGTGGAGTTCCTGCTCGAGACGGCCGGGCCGCGCGCGGGCGAGGTGGTGTTCATCGAGATGAATCCGCGCATCCAGGTGGAGCACACCGTGACCGAGGAGGTGACGGACGTCGACCTCGTCCAGTCCCAGATGCGCATCGCCGCCGGTGAGACGCTGCGGGACCTCGGACTGATGCAGGAGGACATCCGGTTGCGAGGAGCGGCGCTGCAGTGCCGCATCACCACGGAGGACCCGGCGCAGGGCTTCCGTCCCGACACGGGGAAGATCACCACCTACCGTTCGCCGGGAGGTGCCGGCATCCGCCTCGACGGCGGTACGACGGCCGCCGGCTCGCAGGTGAGCCCGCACTTCGATTCGATGCTCGCCAAGCTCACGTGCCGTGGTCGCGACTTCGAGGCGGCGGTGGTGCGCTCGCGGCGGGCGCTGGCGGAGTTCCGCATCCGCGGCGTCTCGACGAACATCCCCTTCCTCCAGCAGGTACTCGACGACCCGGCGTTCGAGCGAGGCGACCTCAGCACCGCCTTCATCGACGAACGGCCGGAACTGCTCGATGGTCGCCCGTCGAAGGACCGCGGCTCGAAGATCCTCGGATGGCTGGCCGAGACCACGGTCAACCGTCCGCATGGATCCGCGCCGCACACCGTCGAGCCCCGTTCCAAGCTGCCGCTGGTCGATTCGACCACCGCCCCCGCTCCGGGATCCCGTCAGCGCCTCCTCGATCTCGGGCCGGCCGGTTTCGCGCGCGCGCTGCGAGAGCAGACGGCGCTCGCGGTCACAGAGACGACGTTCCGCGACGCGCACCAGTCGCTCCTGGCCACCCGGGTGCGCACGAAGGATCTCGTCGCCGTCGCCCCGGCGGTGTCGCGCCTGACCCCGCAGCTGCTCTCGGTCGAGGCCTGGGGCGGCGCGACCTATGACGTCGCGCTGCGGTTTCTGGGCGAGGACCCGTGGGAGCGTCTCGACAAGCTGCGCACCGCTCTGCCCAACATCGCCATCCAGATGCTGCTGCGAGGCCGCAACACCGTCGGATACACGCCCTATCCCACCGCGGTGACCGAGGCTTTCGTCGCGGAGGCGGCCGATGCCGGCATCGACATCTTCCGGATCTTCGACGCCCTGAACGACGTGTCGCAGATGCGCCCGGCCATCGACGCCGTGCTGGCAACGGGGAGCACCGTCGCCGAGGTCGCCCTCTGCTACACGGGCGACCTGATCGATCCGCGCGAGGAGCTCTACACGCTCGACTACTACCTCGGGTTGGCTGAGCAGATCGTCGATGCCGGCGCCCATGTCATCGCGATCAAGGACATGGCCGGACTGCTGCGCCCCGCGGCCGCGGCGCGGCTCGTGACGGCGCTGCGCGAGAACTTCGACGTCCCCGTCCACGTCCACACCCACGACACCGCCGGCGGCCAGCTCGCCACGCTCCTGGCCGCCGCTGCGTCCGGTGCCGACGCCGTCGACGCGGCGTCGGCACCCATGGCCGGCACGACGAGCCAGCCCTCCCTCTCGGCGCTGGTCGCAGCGCTCGCCCACACCGAGCGGGACACCGGTCTCGATCTCGACGCGGTGTCGGACCTCGAGCCGTACTGGGAGGCGGTGCGGCATCTGTACCGCCCGTTCGAGTCGGGCCTGCCCGGGCCGACGGGGCGGGTGTACCGGCACGAGATCCCCGGCGGTCAGCTCTCGAACCTGCGGCAGCAGGCCATCGCGCTCGGCCTCGCCGACGACTTCGAGCTCATCGAGGACATGTACGCCGCCGCCGACCGCATCCTCGGGCGCGTGCCCAAGGTCACGCCGTCGTCCAAGGTCGTGGGCGACCTCGCGCTCCACCTGGCCGCCGTCAAGGCCGACCCGGCCGCCTTCGCCGCCGACCCGAGGGCCTACGACATCCCCGAGTCGGTCGTGGGCTTCATGGCGGGGGAGCTGGGCGATCTGCCGGGCGGGTGGCCCGAGCCGTTCCGCTCCAAGGTTCTCGCCGGCCGCACGGTGCGACCCGGCGTCGCCGAGCTGACGGCGGCGGAGTCGGCGGCCCTCGCGGGAGATTCCCCGACCCGGCGACGGGCCCTGAACACGCTGCTCTTCCCTGCCCCGACACGGGAGTTCGACCGCGTCCGCGACAGCTTCGGAGACCTCAGCGTGCTCGACACGGCGGACTACCTCTACGGTCTGGTCCCGGGGGCCGAGCATGTCGTCGAGATCGAGCGCGGCGTGCAGCTCTACGTCGGTCTCGAGGCCATCGGCGAGGCGGACGACAAGGGCATGCGCACCGTCATGGCCACCCTCAACGGTCAGCTGCGGCCGGTGTTCGTCCGAGACCGCTCCATCAGCGTCGAGGCACGTCAGGCCGAGAAGGCCGACACCTCGATCCCCGGACACGTCGCGGCTCCGTTCTCGGGCGTCGTGACGCTCAAGGCGGCTGTCGGCGAGACCGTCGCCGCGGGCCAACCGGTCGCGTCGATCGAGGCGATGAAGATGGAGGCCGCCATCACCGCACCCGTCGCCGGGGTGGTGGATCGGCTCGTCGTCGGCGGCACCGCGCAGGTCGAGGCCGGAGACCTTTTGGTCGTCATCCGGCGTGGCGAGTAGCCTAAGGGGTCGGGCGCGAGCTCGAGACCCTGGAGTGGACGCAGCACAACATGCCTGAGCGCAACGAGAATCAGCCTGACGAGAACGACCCCGCGGTCCTCGTCGACGGCGGGAGCATCCATACGACCGCGATCGGCATCATCGGGGGCACGGCCCAGGTCGATGTGGCCCTGCCCGCCGATGACGAGGACGTCGATGACGACGACGTCGTCGACGGCGAGGTCGCCGACGAGCAGATCGCGACCGGCGACATCCCCCTGGGGACAGCCGCGCCCTCGGCGCAGGCCTCCGATCCGGACGCGCCGGACGACGACGGCGAGGCGGATGCCGACGCCGCTCCGGCGGCCGAGGACGCCGAGGCGCCCGCGGAGTCGGAGCACGGGCCCGTGGAGCTGACGGACGGAGACGAGCGCGCCGAGGCGCCCGACGCGCGCGTCGACACCTCCGAGGTCATCGTGGCGACGATAGACGGAGACGACGGGACCGGCGCGCACGCCGTCGTCGAGCCGGCGGCGGCCGTGACCGACACGCCGGACGAGGGCGACGCACCCGACGCAGGCTCCGACACGCCGTCCGGCACCGTCGTGGCCACGGTCGTCCCGACGGCCACCGTGATCACGGGATCCGTGCCGACGACCCGCCGGGAGGCGCATCAGGCCGCCGAGCAGGTGCGCCACGCGACCGAACGCGTGCAGGTCGTCCGTCCGGCAGAGCCCGTGCTCCAGTCGCGGCGCATCGGCGACCTCGAGCCCGGCCGCGAATCCGCCGATCTCCTCACGGCCGAGCGGCTGCTCGATCCGTCGCAGGTCGTCCGTGCCGAGCCCGAGGGCCGGTGGCAGCGCTTCGTCTACACCGTCTCGGGTCACCGCATCAACCTCGGCGACGGCAAGCGGGCACGATCGCGCAAGGAGCTCGACCGTCGCATCTCGGCTCCGCTGGCCGGCGGCGCGAAGTTCGTGCCGGTGCTCTCCCGCAAGGGGGGCGTCGGCAAGACGACCGTCACGACGCTCCTGGGCATGGCGCTCGCCGATGCGCGCGACGATCGGGTCATCGCGATCGACGCCAACCCCGACCGCGGCACCCTGGCCGACCGCATCTCCCGCACGAGCGGCAAGACCGTCCGCGATCTCGTGCGCACCAGCGGCGAGGTCGTGGGGTTCAACGACCTGTCCTCGGTCGTCGCGCGCGACGAGACGCGCCTCGACGTCCTGGCCTCCGACACCGATCCGCACGTGTCCGAGGCGTTCAGCGATCATGACTACGAGAACGTCGCCGCGATCGCCGCGCACTACTACTCGATCGTGCTCACCGACACCGGCACCGGCATCGTCCACTCCGTGATGGGCGCCACGCTCGGGCTCTCCGATCAGATCGTGGTCGTCGCCGGGCTCTCCGTCGACGAGGCTCGGCTGGCGTCCGAGACGCTGACGTGGCTCGAGTCCAACGGGTTCGCCGACGCTGTCAAAAGCGCGGTCGTCGTGCTCAACACCTCGCGTCCGGGCACTCCCATGGTGCGTGCGGACGAGCTCGAGACGCACTTCGGCTCTCGGGTGCGTTCGGTCGTGCGGATTCCGTACGACCCGCACCTCGCGGCCGGAAGCGCGGTCACCTTCCGCGACCTCGACCCGGCGACCCGCGAGGCGGCGCGCAAGCTCGCCGCCAGCGTGGTCGAAGGCCTCCGTCTCTCAGCCGCGGCCGCCTGACATGGCCGTCCGTAACATCCGTTTCTTCGGCGACCCCGTTCTGAAGTCGCCGGCGGCACGCATCACCGCCATCGACGACGGCGTCCGCTCGCTGGTGCGCGACCTCCTCGAGACCGTCGAGCTGCCCGGCCGGGCGGGAGTCGCGGCGCCGCAGATCGGCGTGGGGCTGCGCGCGTTCAGCTACAACGTCGACGGGGTCATCGGCTACATCCTCAACCCGCGGCTCGTCGAGGCGTCCGGCGAGCCGTCGCTGATCGGCGAGGGTTGCCTGTCGGTGCCGGGCCTGTGGCACGACACGCTCCGGCATCCCTACGCGCGAGCCGTCGGGATGGATCTCGACGGGGAGGAGCTCGTGCTCGAGGGCGAGGGGCTCATGGCTCAGGCGCTCCAGCACGAGTGCGATCACCTCGACGGCATCCTCTACCTCGATCGGCTGACGCCCGCGGAGCGGCGGGTCGCGATGCGCGAGGTTCGCGAGTCGTCCTGGTTCTGACACGCACGGCCGAGACGAGCAGGGCCCCGGGATGACGTCCATCCGCGGGGCCCTCGTCGTTTCGGCGGTTCAGCCGAGAGGGACGTTGCTGGTCTTGACCGGCTCGTCGTAGATCGCGGAGATGTCGCCGGCGAAGTCGGTGAGGATGACGTTGCGCTTGATGCTCATCTTCGGAGTCAGGTGACCGCTCGCCTCGGTCCACTCGGTGTCGAGGATCGTGAACTTGCGGATCGACTCGGCGCGCGAGACGTTGCCGTTGGCCTCGTCGATCGCGCGCTGGACCTCTGCTCGAACCGCGTCGTTCTTCGCGGCGTCGGTGAGTGACATGTCGCCAGGCAGGTTGTTGTTCGCGAGCCAGGTCGGCAGCATCTCGGGGTCGAGCGTGACGAGAGCGGAGATGAACGGCTTCTGGTCGCCGACGACGACGACCTGCCCGACGATGGGATTCGCGCGGATCGGGTCCTCGAGCACGGCGGGCGCCACGTTCTTGCCACCGGCGGTGACGATGATCTCCTTCTTGCGTCCGGTGATGGTGAGGAAGCCGTCGGCGTCGAAGGACCCGATGTCGCCGGTCTTGAACCAGCCGTCGCGGAACACCTCGGCGGTCGCCTCGGGGTTGCGCCAGTACTCCGCGAACACGTTGATGCCGCGGACCTCGACCTCGCCGTCCTCACCCAGACGCACGCCGACTCCCGGAAGCACAGGTCCGACCGTGCCGATCTTCGACTTGGTGGCCAGGTTCACCGTCGCGGGCGCCGTGGTCTCGGTGAGCCCATACCCCTCGAGGATGGTCACGCCGAGGCTGTGGAAGAAGTGTCCGAGCCGAGGGCCCAGCGGCGCCGATCCCGACACCGCGTACACGACCCGACCGCCCATGGCGGCGCGGAGCTTGCCGTAGACGAGCTTGTCGAAGAGGCGGAACTTCAGCTTCGTCGCGAGCGGGACCTTCTTGCCCTCCTGCTGGAGTCGCGAGTGGTCGACCGCGACGTGCGCGGCAGCGCGGAAGATCTTGCCCTTGCCGCCGGCCTCGGCCTTCTGCTCGGCGGAGTTGTAGACCTTCTCGAAGACGCGGGGAACCGCGAGCAGGAACGTGGGCCGGAAGGTGCCGAGCGCCGGAAGCAACTGCTTCGTGTCGGGCTGGTGGCCGGTCTTGACACCGGCGTGCACGCAGAGGATCGAGATGAAGCGGGCGAAGACGTGCGCGGTTGTGATGAACAGGAGGGTCGACGCGCCCTCGGGGTGGGTCATGACCTCTTTCATCGCCTCGCCCGAGTTGCGCGCGAGCTCGACGAAGTTGCTGTGCGTGAGCACGCATCCCTTGGGCCGGCCGGTGGAGCCCGACGTGTAGATGAGGGTGGCGATGTCGGAGCCGACGGCGAGGTTGCGGCGACGCTCGATCTCGTCGTCCGCGACCTGTGCGCCGCCCGCGCGCAGGGTGTCGAGGTCGCCGGACGCCATCGTCCAGACCTCGCGCACCAGGGGCACGTCGGCGCGGATCTCGGCGACCCGTGCCGCGTGATCCGCCGACTCGGCGATGACCGTCGTCGCCCCGGAATCGGTGAGGATCCAGGAGATCTGCGACGACGAGCTCGTCTCGTACACCGGGACCATGACGGCGCCGGCGAAGAACAGGGCGAAGTCGACGAGCGTCCAGTCGTAGGTCGTCCGGGCGATGAAGGCCACCTTGTCGCCGGGCTCGACCCCGGCGGCGACGAACCCCTTGGCCAGGGCGATCACCTCGCGTTGGAATTCGGCGGCTGAGATGTCGCGCCAAGCCCCGTTCTCGGGCACCGCGAACAGCGCTCGGGAGGGGCTGGCCTTCACACGCTCGACGAGAAGGTCGGAGATGTTCGCGCTGGGGTCGGCGGGGATGATGGCGGGGACGTCGAATTGGACGGCGCTCATGAGCGGCAACTCCTTCGGTACCGGAAGCGTCTGGCAGGGTACAGCCACTCTAGTGCGGCCGCCCCGCGGTCCGCCCGCGGACGGGCGAGCGGCCGCACTAGACTTCTCGGGGCGCCCGCCGAGCGGCCGGCGGGAAGGGGCGACGCGTGCTCAATATCGGCATCGACATCGGCGGGACCAAGATCGCCGGGGGCGTGGTCTCCGCCGACGGATCGATCGTCGACCGCATCCGCGTCGACACCCCCACCGACACCGACGACCTCGCCGGCGCCGTGGCCGACATGGTCCGGCACTTCCGGGAATCGCACGAGGTGACCGCGGTCGGTGTGGCCGCCGCCGGCTTCCTCGACCGCACGCGATCGATCATGCGGCACGCGCCCAACATCGACTGGGTCGAGCACCCGCTGCGCGCAGAACTCGAGTCCCGGGTCGGCGTCCGCGTCGTGCTGGAGAACGACGCGAACGCCGCCGGATGGGCCGAGTACCGTTTCGGCGCGGGTCGCGGCAGCTCCAACATGGTGATGCTCACGCTCGGAACCGGAGTCGGGGGAGCAGTCATCATCGACGGCCAGCTCCTGATCGGCGGGCGCGGAGCAGCCGGCGAGCTCGGCCACGTCCGCTTCGAGCGCGGCGGCCGCCTGTGCGGTTGCGGTCTGCACGGGTGCCTCGAGCAGTACGCCTCGGGCCGCGCGCTGCAGCGCGAGGCGATCGACATCTCCACCGACCCCGACCTCGGCGCCGCCCTCGCGCAGGTGCGCGATGAGCACGGGACGATCCCGGGCGACGCGATCTCCCGCCTCATCCTGGCCGACGACCCGGGCGCCGTGGAGGCGCTTCGCCGGGTCGCGACCGCGCTGGGTGAGTCCGCCGGCGGGTTCCAGGCCACGCTCGACCCCGAGATCTTCGTCATCGGCGGCGGTGTCGCCCAGCTGGGCGAGACGCTTCTCGGTCCGGTGCGCGAGACGTATCGAAGCGCACTTCCCGGTGGCGAGAACGCCGCTCCGGCCGATTTCGCGATCGCCACCCTCGGCAACGATGCCGGCATGATCGGCGTCGCCGACCTCGCCGGGGGGCGGTGAGCGGTGTTCTACTGGCTGATGAAGTACGTCTTCATCGGACCGGTCGTGAAGGCGATCTTCCGGCCGTGGATCGTGGGGCGCCGGAACGTCCCGGCCTCGGGTGCGGCGATCTTCGCCAGCAACCACCTCTCGGTCAGCGACTCGGTCTTCCTGCCGCTCATGATCGATCGTCCGATGTCGTTCCTCGCCAAGAGCGACTACTTCACCGGGACGGGCCTCAAGGGCTGGGCGACGCGGGTGTTCATGAAGGCGACGGGCCAGATCGCGATCGATCGCACGGGAGGCAAGGCCTCCGAGGCCTCGCTGAACACCGGACTCCAGGTGCTCGGGCGCGGTGACCTGCTGGGCATCTACCCCGAGGGGACGCGCAGCCCCGACGGCAAGCTGTACCGGGGACGCACGGGGCTGGCGCGGATGGCGCTCGAGGCCCGTGTGCCCGTCATCCCGGTGGTGATGGTCGACACGGACGCCGTGATGCCGATCGGTCGCAGCATCCCGCGTGTCGGCCGTGTCGGGATGGTCATCGGCGAACCGCTCGACTTCTCGCGATTCCAGGGCATGGAGGGCGACCGCTACGTACTGCGCTCGGTGACCGACGAGATCATGGTGGCCTTGCAGCGGCTCGGCGAGCAGCAGTACGACGACGTGTACGCCTCGTCGGTGAAGGAGCGGTCCGCCGCGACCCCCGAGTGAGGCGTCACACGGCCGACTGCTTCGTCCGCGCCGACTAGACTTGGCGCGTGCCTACGCTGGATTCTCTCGACTCGTGGCGCGATCTTCCCATCAAGCAGCAGCCGGCGTGGAACGCACCCGACGCCGTGGCCGCCGTTTCCGCTGAGATCGCGACGCTCCCGCCCCTCGTCTTCGCCGGAGAGGTCGACATCCTCCGCGAACGTCTCGCTCGCGCAGCATCGGGGGAGGCCTTCCTCCTGCAGGGCGGCGACTGCGCCGAGACCTTCGCGGGTGCGACGGCCGAGAAGATCCGCAACCGTGTCAAGACCGTGCTGCAGATGGCCGTCGTGCTCACCTACGGCGCGTCGATGCCCGTGGTGAAGATGGGCCGGATGGCTGGGCAGTTCGCCAAGCCCCGCTCGAGCGACACCGAGACGCGCGGCGACGTCACGCTGCCGGCCTACCGCGGCGACATCGTCAACGGCTACGACTTCACCGCCGCCTCGCGGCAGCCCGACCCCGCGCGTCTGCTCAAGGGCTACCACACGGCCGCCTCGACGCTCAATCTGGTCCGGGCCTTCACCCAGGGCGGTTTCGCCGACCTCCGCGAGGTGCACTCCTGGAACCGCGGCTTCGCCTCGAACCCGGCCAACGCCCGCTACGAGGGGCTGGCGGCCGAGATCGACCGCGCGATCAAGTTCATGGAGGCGGCGGGAGCCAACTTCGACGAGCTTCGCGGGGTGGAGTTCTACACCGGCCACGAGGGCCTGCTCATGGACTACGAGCGCCCGATGACGCGCATCGACTCGCGCACCAACACCCCGTACAACACCTCGTCCCACTTCCTGTGGATCGGGGAGCGCACGCGGGACCTCGACGGTGCGCACGTCGACTACTTCTCGAAGATCCGCAACCCGATCGGCGTGAAGCTGGGCCCCACCACGACCCCGGAGACCGCGCTCGCGCTCATCGACAAGCTCGACCCCGAGCGGGAGCCCGGCCGGCTCACCTTCATCACCCGGATGGGCGCGGGCAAGATCCGCGACGCGTTGCCGCCGCTGCTCGAGGCGGTCAAGAACTCCGGTGCGACGCCGCTGTGGGTCACCGATCCGATGCACGGCAACGGCATCACGACGCCGACCGGGTACAAGACCCGGCGGTTCGACGACGTCGTGGACGAGGTGCGCGGGTTCTTCGAAGCTCACCGCGCGGTCGGGACCTTCCCCGGCGGCATCCACGTCGAGCTCACCGGAGACGACGTCACCGAGTGCCTCGGCGGCTCCGAGATGATCGACGAGGCGACGCTGGCGACGCGGTACGAGAGCCTGTGCGACCCCCGACTCAATCACATGCAGAGCCTGGAGCTCGCCTTCCTCGTCGCCGAGGAGCTCGAGAAGCGCTAGCACCGGGCGACAGTCCGCATACGACTGCCCTGCCCCGCGGATCGACGCGGGGCAGGGCAGCGTCGTGTGCGGGCCGGATCAGCCGGTGGCGGTGATCTGCAGGGTGATCGTCGTCCCGCTCACCTGCATGCTGCCGCCGCGGGGATCTTGGGCGGTGACGGCGGTGAGACCGTCGGGCCAGATGTTCCACAGTGCCGAGTAGCTCACCTCGAAGCCCGCGTCCCGCAGCGTCTCCGCCGCGGCGTCACGTGTCTGGCCGACCACGTCGGGTACCTCGAACAGCGGAGGGCCGGTCGAGACGATCAGCGTCACGACGTCGCCGGGTCGCCAGTTGCCCTCGTCTCGCCCGACGATGCCGATGACGTCGCCCTCGGCGATGCTGTTGCTCGAGTCGGTGCGTGTCTCGCCCGAGACCTGGAGGTCGACATCGGTCAGGGTCTCGGTCGCGCGATCGACGCTCAACCCGGTGACGTCGGGCACCGCGCCGCGCGAGACGAGCAGTGCGGCGGCGTCGCCCTGGCGCACGAGGCAGCCGTCGGAACAGGCGACCGGATCGCCACCCGCGGCAGGCGTGACGGTCGCGCTGATCACCGTGCCGTCCGCGACATCCGGATCGAACTCCCCGTCGGATTCGTCGGCCACCGCGACGATGCTCTGTCGAAGCAACTCGCGCGCGGCGTCCTCGGTCTGTCCCGCGAGCGGGGGCAGCGAGACCTCGGCGGGCCCACGCGAGACGTAGACGGTGACCAGTGCCTCGCGGTCCAGCCGTGCGCCCGGGTCGGGGTCGGTTCGGATGACCAGCCCCTCCTGCACGTCGAGACTGTTCTCGCCCGCCTCCTCGGCGCGTAGGCCCTGGGCGACGATCGCCAGCTCGGCGTCGGCGAACCCCACACCGCGGACGTCGGGCACCGACACCAGCGACCCCGGTCCCGACCCGAACCACCAACCTGCGCCCCCGGCGAGGCCCGCCAGCAACAGCACGAGGGCGACCAGCCATGCGCCCTTCGACCGGTTCCGCTGCGTCTGGCGTCGCAGCCGCGTCGCGTTGTCGACGTCGGTGGTGACGGGAGGCGCGGTGAACGTTCCGGGCATGACCTTCGTGAGCTCACCGGAGCCGAAGCCCGATCCGTCGTCCTCGGCGACGATCTCGTGCGAGCCCGTCGGGGCGCTGCGCACCACCTGCGGGAACACGCCGAGCTCGCGTTCGATCTCTCGGAGCCGGTCGAGCATGGTGCGCGCATCGAGAGGACGCTCGTCGGGTTCGCGCTCGGTGGCCCACAGCACGAGCTCGTCGAGCGGCTCGGGAACACCCGGGTTCTTCGCACTGGGACGGGGCACCGAGTCGGTCGCGTGCTGGTAGGCGATCTGCATCGGCTGCTCGCCTTTGTACGGCTGCTCGCCCGCGAGCATCTCATAGAGCATGATGCCGAGCGCGTAGATGTCGCTGCGGGCATCGGCGGTCCCGCGCGTGACGAGCTCGGGGGCGAGGTACGCGATGGTGCCGAGCAGCATCTGACCGGTCGCGGTGTTCGCGGTCGTCGCGCGCGCGAGGCCGAAGTCGCCGATCTTGATCCGGCCGTCCTCGGCCAGCAGCACGTTCTCCGGCTTGACGTCCCGATGGACGATGCCGGCGCGGTGCGCCGCGGCGAGGCCCGACAGGATCGCATCCATGATGGTGATGGTCTGCGGGATGGTCAGGCGCTTCTGCTCGCGAAGCAGATCGCGCAGGGTGATGCCCGGCAGGTACTCCATCACGAGGTAGGCCATCTCGCCGTCCTGGCCCTGGTCGAACACGTTCACGACGTGCGGGTCGGCGAGACGGGCCGCCGAGCGGGCCTCCTGGATGAAGCGGCTCTGGAAGACGGAGTCATCCGACAGATGCCCGTGCATGACCTTCAGGGCGACGCGCCGTTCGAGGCGCAGGTCGGTCGCGACGTACACCGTCGCCATGCCGCCGCGGGCGATGCGAGCACGGACGCGGTACCGCTGGTCGACCAGACGGCCGATCAGCGGGTCGGTCTGCTGGCTCATGCTCACGAGGCGATTCTACGGAGCGGATGCTGCGAGCCCGGGCAACGCCTCACCCCCCGGACGCCGCGGATCACCGCGACGTCACCCCAGAGCGTCCAGCCAGAGGTACGCCTGCTGCTCCCACTCCCCGTACCGATCGGGATAGGCCGAGACCTGCACGGCCTGCGCCGCGTCGGTGAAGGCGAGCGACTCCCACCCGGCCACGTCGAGCAGCCCCCGCGTTCCGATGCCGTTGGGGTCGGCGGGGCCGCCGTAGAACGTCGCGATCGACCGCGCTGGATCGCGGACCTGATCGGGCGTTCCCCAGCCCGTGCTCGGGCGCTGCTGGAACAGGCCGAGTGAATCGCGGTCCCCCCAGTCGAGATTCCGGATCCACGACTCGACCATGGCGGTGGCCAGTGCGATGGCGATGCCGCGATCGGGTACCCCGCGGTCGCGCCCGACCTGGATGATGAGTCGCGCGTTCGCGATCTGCTCCGCATCGAGCCCGAGGTCGGGCGAGCTCGCCGTCGCCACGGCGGGGGCTGCGGCCGCTCCGGGGACGACGAGGGTCTGGCCGGGGTAGATGATCGAGGCGCGATCGAGTCCGTTCGCCGACAGGAGGGCGTCGAGCCCGAGTCCGTGTGCAGCGGCGATGCCCGAGAGGGTGTCGCCGGTCACCACGGTGTGTCCCTCCGCGGCCGCGGGGAGGTCGACCGGCGCAGCGAGCTCCACCGCGCCGGGTGCCGCAGCCGGGGCGGAGCCGGGGAGGGCGAGGACCTGACCGGGGAAGATGACGGCGTCGCGCTGCAGGCCGTTGGCCGCGAGCAGCGCATCGACGCTCGTTCCGGCTGCGGCGGCGATCGACCAGGGCGTGTCGCCGGCCGCCACCGTGTGCGGGGCCGCGGGGGTGGCGGGCTGCGACACGGCAGGCGCGGCCGTCGGGGCGGCGGCCACCGTGGCGTTCAGGCGGACGACATCGCCGGGACGTATGACGGATGACCAGTCCAGACCGTTCCAGGCGAGGACGTCGACGGTTCGCAGTCCGTGACGAGCGGCGATGCGGCTGATCGTGTCGCCGGGCGCGACGACGTGCTCGGCCGGCCGGGGCGCCGCGGTGACGGGGGAGACGCCGCCCCGGCCGATCGACCGCGCGGCGTCGTGCGGCGGGTTCTCGCGCGTCGCGGGTTCGGCGGCGACGGCGGGTTGTGCGCCGAGGCTGAGCGCGATGGATCCGACGACGGCGGGCGCGAGGACGCCCGTCGCCCGTCGGCGGGCACGCTGCTGGGGGAGGGTCGGCTCGCGACGCACAGGGGGTCCTCTCTCGAAGTCCTCGAAACGCTGACACGCCGTTGTGATGGGTGTCAACCGCTGTGACGGGTGTTACTGGTGTGACCAACGCGCCCTCGGCCGCCGCTGCGCGCTCGCGAAGGTGGGATAGTGAGAGGGTGAGTGACGCCGAAAACCCCGTGAATCCCGCCTCCTGGCTGACCCTGCCCGACGTGGTGGAGCTCACCGGGGAGTCCCTCGGTCGGGTGCGCCGATTGCTCGATGAGAATCACCTCATCGGCAGTCGCCGAGAGGGAAAGCTGCTCATCCCCGGCCTCTTCTTCGTCGACGGTGCGCCGCTGTCATCGCTGCGAGGCACCATCATGGTGCTGCGCGATGCCGGTTTCTCCGACGACGAGGCGATCGACTGGATGCTCGCGGTCGAGGAGTCGATCGGGGT
Organism: Microbacterium oleivorans; assembly: GCF_013389665.1. NCBI lineage: Bacteria > Bacillati > Actinomycetota > Actinomycetes > Micrococcales > Microbacteriaceae > Microbacterium > Microbacterium oleivorans. Next base: position 3,027,371 of record NZ_CP058316.1, read on the forward strand.
CGCGCCGATCGAGGCGTTGCGCGCGGGACGCAAGACCGAGGTGCGGCGGGTCGCCCAGGCGCTGGCCTGAGCCTCGGGCGCGGGTCAGGCCGACCGCTGCATCGCCGCCTCACCCAGCGTCATCAGCGTGGTCACGGCGCCGGCGGAGATGGGCGCGCCGGTCAGCGCCGCGTGCGCCTCGGCGGTGAGGCGCGTGATGTCGTCCTCTATGCGGTCGACCGCCCCGCTGGAAGCGACGAGGTGCTGCAGGCGTGAGATCTGCTCGTCCGTCAGGCCCCGGTCGCCCAGGCCTGCGTCGAGTTCCGCGCGGTCGGACTCGTCGAGAGTCTCGCGGGCGTAGGCGACGAGCACGGTGCGCTTGCCTTCGCGGAGGTCGTCGCCCGAGGGCTTGCCGGTGACGGCAGCATCCCCGAAGACACCCAGCACGTCGTCGCGTAGCTGGAACGCGAGTCCGACCGTGTGGCCGAACCGACCGAGCGCGTCGCGCTGCGCCGCACTGCCGCCCCCGAGCGCGGCACCGATCAGCAGCGGCTGCTGCACGCTGTAGCGAGCGGACTTGTACGACGCGATCCGCAGCGCCCGACCGGCGTGGGCGTTCTCGGGTGCCGACGCGTAGGCGGCCTCCTCGGCGACGTCGAGGTACTGCCCGATCGTCACGTCGCGGCGCATCATCGCGTACTGACGACGGACATCCGCCGCGCGCGGGTGGTCGGCGATCGACTCCTCGAGAAGGTCGTCGCTCCACGCGACCAGCAGGTCGCCGAGCAGCACGGCCGCGGCCCGGCCGAACAACTCGGCATCGCCCAGCCAGGACGCCCCTCGATGCTGGTTCTCGAGGGCGCGGTGGGCGGCGGGCCGACCGCGTCGGGTATCGGAGTTGTCGACGAGGTCGTCGTGCACGAGCGCCGCCGCCTGGAAGATCTCGAGCGCTCCGGCGACTCCGGCGACGTCGGCCGCATCCGCGCCGTCGACGCTCCCGCCGACGGCGCGGTACCCCGCATCGAGGAAACGCGCACGCAGCCTCTTGCCGCCGTGGATGGCGGCGAGGGCGGACGCGACGAAACCGACGGCCTCATCGCCCAGACCGGCGACCTCCGCATGACGATCGGCCGCGAATCTTTCCAGTCGCTGGGAAACGGTGGAAATCGGGTCGGAGGAGCTCGTCACAGGCCTAGCCTAGTTCTCGACCGCACGCGTAGAATCGGCGTACGAATACCCGAACAGAGGGGGATGCATGCCACTGTCAGAACAGGAGCAGCGGCTGCTCGATGAGATGGAACGCCATCTCATGCGCAACGAAGCAGATGTCGTCAGTGCGCCGCGCGAAGGCCAGTCCCTCAGCTACCGCAACATCGTCTACGGCGCGGTACTCGTGCTGCTCAGCCTCGGCGGTCTCATAGCCGGCGTCTCGAGCGGCATCATCGCGATCGGCGTCGTGTCGTTCGTGGTCATGGTCGGAGGAGTCGTCCTGGCCCTCACCCCCGCCCGCAACGGCACGATCGGACGGTCGGCGGGCACCGCCGGTACGCGCAAGCCCGCGCCGGCCAATACGTCCACCTTCATGGACCGCATGAACGAGCGCTGGGACCGACGCAACGGCGAACGCTGACGCCGACTCTCCCTTCACTTCAGAGCACCGACCTTCGGGTCGGTGCTCTTTTTTGTGCCCGAGGGCGAGACAGAGGGTCGTGGCCATAGTGAAGTGGAGGAAAGTGGAGTAAAGTGGGGCCCATCGGCGGGCCAGGAGGGGGTGGTGGAGCACCATGCTTCTCGGCACGCACACCCCCAAGCTCGACGAGAAGGGCCGCGTCATCCTCCCCGCCAAGTTCCGCGACGACCTCGGTCCCGGTGTCGTCGTGACCCGCGGGCAGGAGCGGTGCCTCTACGTCTTCAGCACTGTGGAGTTCGAGCGGGTCTACGAGCGGATCCGCGAAGCGCCGCTGACGAACAAGCAGGCGCGCGACTTCCAGCGCATGTTCCTCGCCGGGGCCAGCGCCGAGAAGCCGGACGGGCAGAACCGCATCACGGTGCCCCCGCACCTGCGGACGTATGCCGGCCTCGGGCGCGAGCTCGTGATGACCGGCGTCGGCGCGCACGCCGAGATCTGGGACGCCGACGCGTGGAACACCTACGCGGCGAGCAATGAGGACGCCTACTCCGACATGGAGCAGGAGGTGATCCCCGGACTCTTCTGAGCCGTGGCCGTGATCCTCAGCCGTCGGCCCTGACGCACTTCCCCGGTGTCAGGTCGCGACGGAGGGGGATCAGGGCTCCGGAACGGAACCGGCTGACATCATGACGAACCACGAGATCCACACCCCCGTCCTGCTCGACCGCTGCGTCGAGCTCCTCGCCCCCGCTCTCCAGCGCGAGGGGGCCGTGTTCGTCGACGCCACCGAGGGGATGGGCGGTCACTCCGAGGCGCTGCTCGAACGTTTCCCCGGCGCGCGACTGATCGGCCTCGACCGCGACACAGATGCCCTGCGCATCGCCGGCGAACGCCTGGCGCGCTTCGGCGAGCGCGTGCACCTCGTCCACACCGTGTACGACGGGATCGACGCCGCGCTCGCCTCGGCCGGGGTGGACCGGGTCGACGGCATCCTCTTCGACCTGGGGGTCTCCTCCCTGCAGCTCGACGAGGCCGACCGGGGGTTCGCCTACTCGCAGGACGCCCCGCTGGACATGCGGATGGACCAGACGGCCGGCACCACGGCCGCCGACATCGTCGCGACGTACACCGAGGGCAACCTTCGGCGGATCTTCGAGCGGTACGGCGAGGAGAAGCTGGCCGGCCGCTACGCGCGGGCCATCATCGAAGCGCGCGGGCGCGCTCCGCTGACCCGGTCGGGCGAGCTCGTCGAGGTCCTCATCGCCGCCACGCCGGCCGCCGTGCAGCGGGAACGCTCCGGTCATCCCGCGAAGCGGGTGTTCCAGGCGCTGCGGATCGAGGTCAACGCCGAGCTGGCCGTCCTCGAGCGCGCTCTTCCGGCTGCTCTGGACGCGTTGCGCGTCGGTGGGCGCATCGTCGTGATGTCGTACCAGTCGCTCGAAGACCGGCAGGTCAAGCGCGTGTTCGCCGAGGCGTCCGCGTCGACGGCACCCAGCGGGCTCCCGGTGGAGCTCCCCGAGCACGCCCCGCGGTTCCGGCTACTGGTGCGCGGTGCCGAGATGGCCCCGGACGACGAACGTGAACGCAACCCGCGAGCCAAGCCCGTGCGGCTGCGCGCGGCCGAACGGGTGAGGGAGGCATCGTGAGCGCGGACAGCACCGCCCGCATCGAGTCGCAGCTCGGTGACGACTTCTTCTCGAGCGTCCCCGGACGTCTCGCGCACGACGGCGAGCGCGGCCGCGACCTCCGCCTGCTCTCCGGCCCCGCCGCGCGACGCCGGCCACGGATGCTCTACGGCGTCGTCGCCGTCGCCGGCGCCGTGCTCATCGGTGCCGTGCAGATGGGCCTGTCGATCCTGACCACCCAGACCTCGTACGAGATCTCCGCTCTCACGCAGCAGGAGAAGCAGCTGACGTGGCAGAAGCAGATCCTCCAGGACGACATCGCCGGTCTCGGCTCGCCGCAGTACCTGGCGGCCAATGCCGCAGCGCTGGGGATGGTGATCGCCGAGTCGCCGAACTATCTGCGGTTGAGCGACGGTGCCGTCCTCGGATCGTCCACCGCGGCAGGCGGGGCTTCGAACGTCGACGCGCTGGGACGCGCAGCCGTGGGCAACGCCCTCGTCGCGGGTGTGCCGCTCGTGACCGATCCCGCCGCCAGCCTCGAGACCGGAGTCAGCGTGGACGAGCTGGTGGGCGCGGATCGCGCGACACCCCCACCCATCGCCGACGGTCTTCCCGCCCCGACAACACACTGAGACACATGACGACACGAGCCACCCGCAGTCCGCGCCGCCGCACGGTGGTCGCCCTCCTGGTCGTCCTCATCGTCCTGGTCGCGTTCATCGTGCGCCTGGTCGACATCCAGGTCGTCAACGCCGAGGAGCACGAGAGCGACGCGCGCAGCCTGGCCATGGAGGTCGGCAGCCCGCTTTACGGCACGCGGGGTGACATCACCGACGTGAACGGCGCCACCCTGGCCACGACCACCTCGGTGTACGACGCCAAAATCGACCCGAAGCTCGCCGTCCAGGGCATCAAGCGCAAGGACGACGCGGGGGGGACGGTCAGCGTCGGCTGGCCCGAGCTCGCGGCGGAGATCGCCGCGGTCACCGGACAGGATGCGGCCGAGGTCGAGGGGATCGTCACGACGGCGGTGGCCGCCGACCCCGAGTCGCGGTTCGCCTACCTCGAACGAGGCCTCTCGACCGAGCAGTATCGCGCCCTCGCCGACCTGCACCTTCCGTTCGTCGGATTCGACGCGCACCCGCACCGGACCTACCCCGACGGCGCCGTGGCGGGCAACGTGATCGGCTTCGTCGGATCGGACGAGGCTCCGCTCGAGGGCATGGAGGCGCTGCAGGACTCGTGCCTGCAGAGCAGCGACGGAGAGATCCGCTACATGCGCGGGCTCGACGGCGTCGTCATCCCCGGCACGGAGGTGCAGGATCCCGCCCCTGTCGACGGCGGCACTCTGCAGCTCACCATCGACCGCGATCTGCAGTGGTACATGCAGCAGCTGATCGCCGAGCAGACTCAGAACCTCGGGGCCGAGAGCGGGTCGATCCTCGTCGTCGAGGTCGCCACGGGCAAGATCCGTGCGGCCGCGGAGTACCCGAGCGTCGACCTGAACGACATCGCCAGCTCCGACCCCGCCGACCGCGGCAGTCGGCTCTTCCGCGACTCCTACGAGCCGGGATCGACGTTCAAGCCGGTCACGGCCGCGACCGCCATCGAGGCGGGCGGCCTGACGCCGCTCTCGACGGCATGGAGCCCCGACCGCATGGAGTTCCCCAACGGCGCCGTGGTGAACGACTCCGAGCACCACGAGGCGCAGAACCTCACCCTCACCGGGGGACTCGTGACGTCCTCGAACGTCGCGCTGTCGCAGTTCGGCTCGCAGGTCGACCCGGCGACGCGACTGGAGTACCTGAAGAAGTTCGGCGTCGGCGAGGGCACGGCCCTGAACTGGTCGGGGGAGCCCAAGGGCACCTACATCCCGACCGACCAGTGGGACAGCCAGACCTACTACACGACGACGTTCGGCCAGGCGTTCACGGTGACGGCGCCACAGGTCGCCAGCGTCTACCAGACCATCGCGAACGGCGGCGTGCGCGAGCCGCTCAGCCTCGTCGAGTCCTGCACCGCCGCTGACGGCACGGTCACCGAGCCCGAGCTCCCCGAGCCCGAGCGGGTCATCAAGGAGACCACGGCCGATCAGGTCGGCCTCATGCTCGAGAACGTCTTCGCCCAGGGAACCCTCGCCGAGGACATCGCCATTCCGGGCTACCGCATGGCAGGTAAGACCGGCACCGCCCAGAAGGTCGACCCGGCGACCGGCGCCTACAAGGACAATCTCTATTACACGTCCCTGGTCGGGTACGCGCCGGCCGACGATCCGAAGTATGTTGTCCTGACCGCATTCGATGAGCCCAAGACGCTGCGACTGTCCGCGGCCAACCGTCCCGCCTTCCAGAAGGCGATGACCCAGGTGCTCAAGCACTACCGGATCATGCCCTCGGACTCGCAGACGCCGTTGCTCCCCGTTACCCAGTGATGCGCCCCCGCGTATCCGAGGACTGAATCATGATCTCCCTCCCGCTGTCCGACCTGGCCCACGTGCTCTCGGGGACGCTCCACCTCGCGAACGACGACACCCCCGAGACGCGGGTGAACGGCACCGTCGACACCGACTCGCGCAACGTCGGCCCGGGCGACGTCTTCGTCGCCAAGCCGGGCGAGGCCACCGACGGGCATCTCTTCGTCGGGGACGTCGCCGCCGCGGGCGCCGCACTGGCCGTGGTCGAGCACACGGTGGACGCGCCGATCACCCAGATCGTGGTCGCGGATGCCGTTGGGGCTCTGGCGGATCTCGCCCGCGAGGTCGTGGCCCGTGTCCGCCGCGGGGGAGACCTGCGCGTCGTCGGGATCACCGGGTCCAACGGCAAGACCACGACCAAGAACCTGCTCGCCCGCATCCTCGAGGGCGAGGGGGCCACCGTCGCCCCGCGCGCGTCGTTCAACAACGCCGTCGGAGCGCCGCTGACGATGCTCCGCGTCGCCGACGACACACGCTTTCTCGTGAGCGAGTTCGGTGCCGACGGCTCGGGCCAGATCGCGCGGCTCGCCGGCCTCGTCACCCCCGATGTCGGCGTCGTCCTGATGGTGGGTATGGCGCACGCCGGCGGCTTCGGGGGCGTCGAGGCGACGCTGCGAGCCAAGACGGAACTCGTGGAGGCCGTTCAGCCCGGCGGGGTGGCCGTGCTCAACGCCGACGACGCGCGCGTGGCCACGATGGCCGCGGTCGCCGAGGCGCGCGGCGTGCGGGTCCGGTGGTTCGGACGCGGTGCCGCCGCCGAGGTGCGCGCGGCCGAGGTGGAGGTCGACGCCGCCGGGACATCGTGCGTCGTCGTGGCGGGCGACGAGCGCGTGCCGCTGCGTCTGCGTGTGCTCGGCGAGCACCACGTGATGAACGCTCTCGCCGCGATCACCGCCGCGCTCGAGCTGGGCGTCGCTCTCACCGACGCTGTGGCGCGCCTCGAGACGGTCGAGATCGCCGAACGCTGGCGCATGCAGCCGCTCGGATCCGACCGCGTCCGCATCATCAACGACGCCTACAACGCCAGTCCCGACTCGATGGCCGCCGCCCTCCGTACGCTCGCGCAGATCACCGGGCCGGGTCAGCGCAAGGTCGCCGTCCTCGGGGCCATGAGCGAGCTCGGAGAATACGCCGGCGAGGAGCACGACCGGGTCGGGCTGCAGGCGGTGCGACTGCGCATCGAACGCATCGTCGTCGTCGGCGTCGAGGCCCGCCGACTGTTCCTGGCGGCAGTGGGCGAGGGCTCGTGGGACGGCGAGGCCGTGTTCTTCGCCGACGCCGACGCCGCCTACGACTACCTGGTCGGCGAGCTGCGCGAGGGCGACCGCGTCCTCGTGAAGTCCTCCAACTCCGCGGGGCTGCGGCACCTCGGTGATCGTCTGGGAGAATTCTTCTCGTGAGATCCCTGCTGACGGCCGCGACGATCTCCCTCGCGTTCACTCTCTTCCTGACCCCGCTGTTCATCCGGCTCTTCGAGAAGCTCGGCTGGGGCCAGGTGATCCGCACCCCCGACGACGCGACCAACCCCAGCCATCACGCCAAGCGCGGCACGCCGACGATGGGCGGGATCATCTTCATCGTGGGGGCGATCGTCGGCTACCTCGTCGGCACGCTCACGGGCGGTGCGCCGCCGACGATCTCGGGCCTCCTCGTGATCTGGATGATGGTGGGACTGGGCGCCGTCGGTTTCATCGACGACTACATGAAGGTGCGCTCGCAGCGGAGCCTCGGTCTGTCGGGCTGGCGCAAGGTGGCCGGTCAGATCCTGGTCGCCGTGCCCTTCGGCGTCGCGGCGCTGATGTTCCCCAACGCCACCGGCGAGACGCCGGGCGGTGCGTTCATCTCGCTCTTCCGCGACATCGACTGGCTCTCGTTCATGGCTCTGGGAGCCATCATCGGATGGGCCCTGTACCTCGCCTGGATCTCGTTCCAGGCGGTGGCATGGTCCAACGCGACCAACCTCACCGACGGACTCGACGGTCTCGCCACCGGGGCGGGGATCTTCACCATCTCCGCCTACAGCCTCGTCACCTTCTGGCAGTTCCAGCAGCGATGTGCCAGCGGCGCGCTCGTGCCAGCCTACGAGGCGGCCTGCTACACCACGCGCGATCCGATGGACCTGACGATCGTGTCCGCCTCGTTCGTCGGAGCGCTCGTCGGCTTCCTGTGGTGGAACGCGCCCAAGGCGAAGATCTTCATGGGCGATGTGGGCTCGATGGCGATCGGCGGCGTGATCGTGGCGATGGCCGTGCTCTCGCACACCGAGCTGCTCGCGGTGATCATCGCGGGCGTCTTCATCATCGCTCCGGGGTCCGTGATCCTCCAGCGCTACTACTTCAAGGCCACCGGCGGCAAACGACTCTTCCTGATGAGCCCGTTCCACCATCACCTCGAGATGCGCGGCTGGCCCGAGGTCACGATCGTGGTTCGCATGTGGATCATCGCCGGCATGCTCGCCGTCGTCGGCGTCGGCCTCTTCTACGTCGCGTGGCTGGCGGCGGTATGAGCTCGCGCCTCGACTCCCTCACCAGCTGGCACGCCGACTGGCGGGGACTGCGCGTCGTCGTGCTGGGGCTCTCGGTGACCGGGTTCTCCGTCGCCGACACCCTCGCCGAGCTCGGCGCCGACGTGCTCGTGGCCACCGAGGGGGCCGACGCCGAGTACGCCCGGCTGCTGCCGGTCATCGGCGCGACGCTGTTCGACGGCAGCCTGCAGAGCGTGCCGGACCCCGTCGCCGCACACGCCCCCGAGGTCGTCATCGCCTCGCCCGGCTTCCCCCCGCATCATCCCCTCATCCGATGGGCGTGCGAGAGCGGCATCGCGGTCTGGGGAGACGTCGAGCTCGCCTGGCGTGTGCGCGACAAGGTCCTGCGCCCCGACGGCAGCCCGGCCGAGTGGACGCTCATCACCGGCACGAACGGCAAGACCACCACGACGCAGCTGACCGCCGCGATGCTCGCGGCCGGGGGACTGCGCGCCGCGCCGTGCGGCAACATCGGTGTGCCCGTCCTCGACGCCGTGCGCGATCCCGCCGGCTTCGACGTGCTCGTCGTGGAACTCTCGAGCCACCAGCTCTGGTACCTCGGTCTGTCCGAGGGGCCGGATCGTCTCTCTCCGCACGCGAGCGTCTGTCTGAACCTGGCGGACGACCACCTGGAGTGGCACGGGTCGTTCGCCGCCTACCGCGATGCGAAGGCCGTCGTGTATCGGAACACCCGCGTCGCGTGCGTGTACAACAAGTCCGACATCGCCACGCGAGAGATGGTCGAGGAGGCCGAGGTCGTCGAGGGATGCCGCGCGATCGGCTTCGACCTCGGCGTACCGGGCCCGAGCGACCTGGGCCTCGTCGACGGCATCCTCGTCGACCGGGCGTTCCACGACGACCGTCGCGCCTCGGCCCTCGAGCTCACGACGCTCGATGAGCTCGCCGTGCGGGGACTCGCCGCGCCCCACATCGTGGCGAACATCCTGGCGGCCTCCGCGATCGCCCGCTCCCTCGACGTCGCACCGGCCGCCATCCGCGAGGCCCTCCGCGGATTCCGACTCGACCCGCACCGCATCGAGATCGTCGCGCAGGCCGCGGGCATCACCTGGGTCGACGACTCCAAAGCGACCAACCCGCACGCGGCCTCCTCGTCGCTCGCGGCCTTCCCGGGCGCCGTGTGGGTCGTGGGAGGGCTGCTCAAAGGCGTGGACATCTCCGGTCTCGTCGCCGACCGCGGCGCCGCGACGAAGGCCGCCATCGTGATCGGCGAGGATCGCGCCGCGGTCGTCGCCGCGTTCGCGCGACACGCGCCCGCGGTTCCGCTGTTCGAGGTCGATGCCGCTCAGACTGAGGATGTCATGGCTCAGGTCGTCGAACTGGCGGTCGGAGTCGCGGATCGCGGAGACGTCGTCCTCCTCGCCCCCGCGGCGGCATCCTTCGACCAGTTCGTCTCCTACGCCGACCGCGGCCGCCGCTTCGCGGAGGCCGTGCGTGATCGGATCGGAAGGGGAGTCGGTGACCACGACACCGCAGGGCCCGACGCGTCCGGCGACGACGGCCGCTGAGACCGGCGCCGCTTCGCGCGGCGGTTTCGCCGCCCGTGTCTCGCTCGGCCGGGTGTTCGCCCCCGTTCCCAGCGAGTTCCTGCTGCTCGCCTCGACCGCGCTGATCCTGACCGGGTTCGGACTCGTCATGGTGCTCTCGGCCACGATGGCCACCGCCGATGCGAGCCCGTTCGAGACGGTGCTCAAGCAGGCGGTCTTCGCGCTGCTCGGCATCCCGCTGATGTTCATCGCCAGCCGGATGCCGCTGCGCTTCTGGAAGCGCATCGCCTGGCCCGCGCTGATCCTCGGCGTCCTGCTGCAGCTCCTCGTCTTCGTGCCCGGCCTGGGCGTGCGCAACGACGGCAACACCAACTGGATCTCCGTCTTCGGGCTGCAGGCGCAGCCGTCGGAGTTCCTCAAGCTCGCCCTCGCCGTCTGGCTCGGGTTCGTGCTGTATCGCAAGCAGACACTGCTGACGAAGTGGCAGCACGTCTTCATCCCGGTGGTCCCGGTGGGCGCTCTCGTCATCGGAACGGTGATGGCCGGGCACGACCTCGGCACCGCCATGATCCTCATGGCCATCCTGCTGGGGTGTCTGTTCTTCTCGGGCGTCAAGCTCCGGCTGTTCCTGCTGCCGCTCATCGGGGTCGTGGCCGCGGCGGCGATCTTCGCGGTTACGAGCCCGAACCGCATGGCGCGCATCATGAGCTTCCTCAACGTCGACTCCACGGACTGCTACTTCGCCGACGCAGGCTCGTGCTATCAGCCGTTGCACGGCGTGTGGGCGCTCGCGAGCGGGGGGATCTTCGGCCTCGGACTGGGCAACTCGCGCGAGAAGTATCAGTGGCTCCCGGCCGCGGCGAACGACTACATCTTCGCGATCGTGGGCGAGGAGCTGGGCCTCATCGGCTGCGCCGTGGTCCTGGCCCTGTTCGCCCTGTTCGCCGTGGGAGCCTTCCACATCATCCGCAAGACCGACGATCCGTTCGTGCGCATCGTCTCGGGCGGGATCACCATCTGGATCGTCGGTCAGGCGCTGGTGAACATCGGCGTCGTGCTGCGAGTGTTCCCGGTGCTCGGTGTCCCGCTGCCCTTCATGTCGCAGGGTGGGACGTCCCTGATGTCGGTCCTGCTCGCGTGCGGTGTGCTGCTGTCGTTCGCGCGGACGCTGCCCGTCCGCGTCCCCGCGCCGCCGGCACCGGTCGGCGCGTCGCGTCCGGCGCCGCGCCGCGAGCCCGCGAAGGCCGGTTCCGCGCGCCGCTAGGCTCGATCGGTGACCACGTACCTCCTCGCCGGCGGCGGCACCGCTGGACACGTCAACCCGCTGCTCGCCGTCGCAGACGAACTCCGCGAACGCGAGCCCGCCGACACCGTCCTGGTGCTCGGGACGCGCGAGGGACTCGAGTCCCGCCTCGTGCCCGCGCGCGGGTACGAGCTCCTGTTCGTCGACAAGGTCCCGTTCCCGCGTCGCCCGAACACCGCCGCCGCCCGATTCCCCGCGCGTTGGCTCCGCGCGGTCGCGCAGGTGCGCACCCACCTCCGCGAACGCGGCGTCGACGTCCTCGCGGGATTCGGCGGATATGCGGCGGCACCGGCCTACGTCGCGGCACGACGCGAGCGCGTGCCGTACGTCGTGCACGAGGCCAACGCCCGTCCCGGGTTGGCCAACGTCCTCGGTGCCCGTGGTGCGGCGGCCACCGGAACGGTGTTCGAGGGGACGCCGCTGCGGGGTGCTCGCGTGGTGGGGATGCCGCTGCGCCGAGAGATCGTCGAGCTGGACCGCTCCGCCCGCCGTGCCGAGGCCGCCGCCGCGTTCGGGCTCGACCCGGCGCGGCCCGTCGTCCTGGTCTTCGGCGGCTCGTTGGGAGCGCGCCGACTCAACGACGCCCTCGAGGGATCGTGGCGGGATCTGGTGGGCGCTGGCTGGCAGGTGCTCCACGCGGCGGGGGAGCGCAACGACGTGGCCCCGCCCGAGACCGGCGCCTACCGCGTCGTGCCCTACCTCGACCGGATGGATCTCGCCTTCGCCCTCGCAGACGTGGTGGTCTCCCGCTCCGGAGCGGCCACCGTCAGCGAGGTCAGCGCACTCGGCATCCCCGCGGTCTACGTTCCGTACGCGGTCGGCAACGGCGAGCAGGCGCTCAATGCGGCCGGTGCCGTCCGGGCGGGAGCGGCCCGCATCATCCCGGACGCCGATTTCACCCCCGACCGGGTCCGGTCCGAGATCGTGCCCCTGCTGGCCGACGCGGCCGCACTCGAACGCATGCGCCGCGCGGCCGACGGCGTGGGGACGCGGCAGGGCGCGGCGAACGTGGTGGCGATGCTCGACGCCGCGCGCTCCCGCTGACCGGGCCAGAGGTGTGGCGGCGGGCGTGGCGGGCGGGGCCGGCGCGACGGCGACCTAGACTTGACGGGTCATGATCAGACCCGATTTGAGCCTTCCCATCCCCGCCGACATCACCGCCGCGCACTTCATCGGCATCGGCGGATCGGGGATGTCCGGTCTGGCCGGGATGTTCCTCGACCGCGGCATCCGCGTCTCGGGCTCCGACCGCGCCGACAGCCCGGCGATGCGCGCCCTCGCGGCGCGAGGTGCGATCGTCTCGGTCGGCCATGACGCCGCTCACCTGCCGGACGATGTCGACACCGTCGTCCACACGGGCGCGATCTGGCCCGAGAACCCCGAGTTCCTCCTCGCCAAGGAGCGGGGGCTGCACGTGATCCACCGCTCGCAGGCGCTGCACTGGCTCATCGGTGGCCGCCGCCTGGTCTCAGTGGCCGGCGCCCACGGCAAGACGACCTCGACGGGCATGATCGTCACGGCGCTCCGCGCGCTCGGCACACGACCGACATTCGTCAACGGCGGTGTCATCGCCGATCTGGGTGTCTCGAGCGGCACCGGCGACGACGACCTGTTCGTGATCGAGGCCGACGAGTCCGACGGCACATTCCTGCTCTACGACACGGCGGTCGCGCTGATCACCAACGTCGACCCCGATCACCTCGACCACTGGGGCACGCGCGACGCCTTCTACGCGGGCTTCGCGGCGTTCGCCGACCGCGCGAGCCAGGCTGTCGTCATCTCCTCGGACGACCCCGGTGCCATGCGCGTCGCGGCATCGCTCTCGCATCGCCGGGTGATCACCTTCGGCGAGGCCGAGGGCGCGAACGTGCGTCTCGGGGATGTCCGGACGGACGGACCGGTGTCGTTCACCCTGACCTCGGGCGGTGAGACCGTCGAGGCCCGACTCGCGGTTCCGGGGGCCCACAACGCCGTCAACGCCGCGGGCGCCGTGGCCGTCCTCATCGCGCTCGGACACGGCCTGCAGCGGGCGGTCCGTGCCGTGGAGGGATTCGGCGGCACCGCTCGCCGCTTCGAGCTTCACGGTGTGACCCGGGGCGTGAGCGTCTACGACGACTACGCCCATCACCCCACCGAGGTCGCCGCGGCGCTGTCGGCCGCACGGACGGTCGTCGGCGGGGGGAGGGTCATCGCGCTGCATCAGCCGCACACGTACTCGCGCACGCAGGAGATGTTCCGGGAGTTCGCCGACGTGCTCGAATCGCACGCCGACCACACGATCGTCCTCGATGTGTACGGGGCGCGTGAAGATCCGGTTCCCGGCGTCACGGGCGAGCTGGTCAGCGGCGCGTTCGCCGAGCCGGAGCACGTGCACTTCGTCGCCGACTGGCAGGCAGCAGCCGACTACACGGCCCAGGTCGCGCGCGACGGGGACTTCGTCGTCACGCTCGGTTGCGGCAACGTCAACCTCATCATCCCGCAGGTGCTCCAGGCGCTGGCCCGGACGGGGGACTAGCCGATGCGTCGGCCGAGTCCGCTCCCACCGCCGTCGCGGCCGACCGGCAGGCGTGACGGTGCCCGCAGCGACGCCCCTCGCGGTGCGGGGGACTCGCTCGCGCCCCGCCGGGTCGACCCGCCGCGTCGTGATGCATCGGCGTCGCGCGACGACGCGGCCCGGACGGTCGCGGATGACGAGCAGACGCAACCCGTCGAGGAGCTCTGGCACCAGCGGGGCCGCGACTACGGGATCGCTCCGGTCATCCCGTTCGATCCTGCCGCCCGGCCCGCCGACGACGTCGCGCCCGCCGGCGATGGCGACGGACCCTCCGGCGACGACCCGTCGGACCGGGCCCGCCTCACCGCCCGCGACGTGTGGAGCGCTGCCCGCGCACGTCGCCGTGCACTGCGGCGCGAGGTGCGCCGCTTCACGGCGCGGCAGCGCCGCCGGCGGCGTGCCTGGATCGTGTCGCTCTCGATCGTCGCCGTGCTCGTGCTCGTCTCGATCGCGGCTGCGTACAGCCCGCTGTTCTCGGTGGAGCGCGTCAGTGTCGTGGGAACATCGCAACTCGACGCGAACGCCGTGCAGGCGGCGCTGGCGGATCAGCTCGGCACGCCGATGCCTCTCATCGACGAGAGCGCCGTCAAGGCCGCGCTCGTCGGGTTCCCGCTCGTCGAGTCCTACAGTCTCGAGGCGCGTCCGCCCCACGAGCTCGTCGTCCGCATCGTCGAGCGCACCCCGGTGGGCGCGGTGCAGGGCGCAGCGGGATACACGCTGGTGGATGCCGCGGGAGTCGCCCTCGCGACGACGCCCGAGCCCCCCGCGGGACAGCCGCTCCTCGAGATCGAGGGGGGGCTTTCTTCTCCGACGTTCGCGGCCGCGGGTCAGGTCTTCCGAGCGCTTCCCGACGACCTGCGGGGTCAGGTGACGACGATCTCCGCGACGACGCCCAACGACGTCACGCTGACGCTCGGGGACGGGCGTTCGGTGGTCTGGGGCGGTCCCGCCGACTCGGGCAAGAAGGCGCGGACCCTCGCGCAGCTGATGGGCGTCCGGCCCGATGCCTCCGGGTACGACGTGTCGTCGCCCGAGGCCGCCGTCGTGCGCTGATCACCCGCCGCACGGTCCCGGCCGCATCCGGCCGGGACGGGGCGCGAACCCGCTCGGATCGGGATGTCGCGACACGCCGCCCGCATCCCTGCGCGGCGTGTTCCAATGCGTAACTTCAACTCAGGAATTGCATACCCGGCAATTCTTTAAACCTCTACATGAGGTTGAAGGTTTAAGAGCACGGGTTCGGGACGAGATGGAGGCCGGCATGAGCCAGAACCAGAACTACCTCGCGGTGATCAAGGTCGTCGGTGTGGGCGGTGGCGGCGTCAATGCCGTCAACCGCATGATCGAGCTGGGGCTGCGGGGTGTCGAGTTCATCGCCGTGAACACCGACGCGCAGGCGCTGCTGATGAGCGATGCGGACGTCAAGCTCGACGTCGGACGCGAGCTCACGCGCGGCCTGGGCGCCGGCGCCGATCCCGAGGTCGGCCGCCGTGCCGCCGAGGACCACGCCGAGGAGATCGAGGAGGCGCTCGCGGGCGCCGACATGGTCTTTGTGACCGCCGGTGAGGGCGGTGGCACGGGCACCGGTGGCGCGCCCGTCGTGGCGCGTATCGCCAAGTCGATCGGAGCGCTGACGATCGGTGTCGTCACGAAGCCCTTCTCGTTCGAGGGTCGACGTCGGCAGAGCCAGGCCGAGGCCGGCGTCTCGAAGCTGAAGGAAGAGGTCGACACCCTCATCGTGGTGCCCAACGACCGTCTGCTGGAGATCAGCGACCGGGGCATCTCCATGGTCGAGGCCTTCGCCACCGCCGACCAGGTGCTCCTCGCCGGTGTGCAGGGCATCACCGACCTCATCACGACTCCGGGCCTGATCAACCTCGACTTCGCCGACGTCAAGTCGGTCATGCAGGGTGCGGGCTCCGCGCTCATGGGCATCGGTTCCGCTCGCGGCGCCGATCGCGCCATCAAGGCCGCCGAGCTGGCCGTCGAGTCGCCGCTGCTCGAAGCCTCGATCGAGGGTGCGCACGGTGTGCTGCTGTCGATCCAGGGCGGATCGAACCTCGGCATCTTCGAGATCAACGACGCGGCCCAGCTGGTGAAGGAGGCCGCGCACCCCGAGGCCAACATCATCTTCGGAACCGTCATCGACGACACCCTGGGCGACGAGGTGCGGGTCACCGTCATCGCCGCCGGCTTCGACGGGGGTGAGCCGACGACGCGCATCGAGCCCATCGCCGCTGCGCGTCCGACGACTCCTCCGATGCTCCCGGAGATCCCGGCCGAGAGCGCCGCCGCGACCGCCGAGCCGGCCGAGCGCCGCGAGGCCAAGGATGCCGTGCCGGTGGCTGCCAAGAGCGAGTCCTACGACTCGGTCTTCGGCGACGACGACCTCGACATTCCCGACTTCCTGAAGTAGGCCGCAACGCCCATGCCGGATCTGGCCGAACGGCTCGCCGACGTCGACGCCCGCATCGCAGCCGCGATGCGGGCGTCGGGTCGCGCGCGCGGCGAGGTCACGCGGATCGTCGTCACGAAGTTCCACCCGCCCGAGCTCGTCGCTGAGCTCCACGCGCTCGGCGTCCGCGATGTGGGCGAGAACCGTCAGCAGGAGCTCAGCGCCAAACGCGACGCCCTCGGAGGGCTCGAGGGTCTCCGGTGGCACTTCATCGGGCAGGCGCAGACCAACAAGGCCCGCGCCGTCCGGTCGTCGGCCGACGCCGTGCACTCCGTCGACCGCGTTCGCATCGCGGATGCGCTGCACGCCGCCGACCCGACGGGGGCGCCGCTCGATGTGCTCGTGCAGGTCAACCTGACCTCGGATGCCGGCCGCGGCGGAGCCCCGACGGATCAGGTCGAAACGCTGGCCGCGCACATCGCGGAGAGCTGCCCGTCGTTGCGGCTGCGGGGTGTCATGGCCGTCGCGCCGCTGGACGAGGAACCCGCCGCGGCGTTCGAACGCCTTGCTGCGGCATCCCTCGCGCTCCGGGCCGTCGTGCCCGCGGCGACCTGGATCTCCGCCGGTATGACCGGCGATTTCGTCGAAGCGATCTCCGCCGGTGCGACACACCTGCGGATCGGGTCGGCAATCACGGGACCGCGCCCGGACCGCGGATAGCCTCGGAACAGACGAGCAAACGGAGGATGCGATGTCGAACCCGCTGAAGAAGACCATGGTTTACCTGGGCCTCGCAGATGAGGAAGAAATGTACGAAGAACCGCAGGCCGAGCAGCAGCAGGCCCGTCGCGACAAGCCCGTCGAGAAGCCGGCCGCGCCGGTGACTCCGCTGCACCGTCCGGCGGTCGTGCGTCAGCCCACCACCGGCACCGTCAGCGAGATCCTGACCGTCCACCCGAAGCAGTACCGCGATGCCCAGGTCATCGCCGAGAACTTCCGCGAGGGCGTGCCGGTCATCATCAACCTGTCGCAGATGAGCGACGCCGACGCGCGGCGCCTCATCGACTTCGCGAGCGGTCTGTCCCTCGGCCTCTACGGCCGCATCGAGCGTGTGACGAGCAAGGTCTTCCTGCTCTCGCCCGAGAACATCGCCGTCTCCGGCGACGGCGCCGTGGCTCAGGCTGAGCCTGAGGCGGCGCCGTTCGCGCAGTGACCTGACGTGGATGTCGTCGGGCTGATCGCCGCGATCGTCTATTTCGCCCTGCTCATCTACATCCTGGTTCTGTTCGTCCGACTGATCCTGGAATACATCCCTTTGTTCAATCGGGAGTGGCGTCCGCGCGGTGCCACCCTCGTGCTCGCCGAGGTCGTCTACACCGTGACCGACCCGCCGATCA
Organism: Microbacterium oleivorans; assembly: GCF_013389665.1. Taxonomy (NCBI): domain Bacteria; kingdom Bacillati; phylum Actinomycetota; class Actinomycetes; order Micrococcales; family Microbacteriaceae; genus Microbacterium; species Microbacterium oleivorans. Next base: position 3,044,756 of record NZ_CP058316.1, read on the forward strand.
AGACCCTGCGCCGCGTCATCCCTCCGATCCGACTCGGCGTCATCGCAATCGATCTGGCATTCCCGCTCACCATGCTGGCGTGCTTCATCCTGCTGTCGATCACCCGAGTGATCGCGTTCGCCTGAACGCGGTCACGGCGGGATCGTCGCGACCGCGAAAGCGTCGGACTATGCTGGGTGGGTACGGCCCGCTGCGGCGGGTGCCGGCTGACCGGCCCGCGTCGTGAGCCCTGAAAGAGGACAACACCATGGCTTTGACCCCTGAAGACGTCGTCACCAAGCAGTTCCAGCACGTGCGATTCAAGGAAGGATTCGACCCCGACGAGGTCGACGACTTCCTCGACGAGATCGTGGTGGAGTGGCGTAAGACGATCGCCGAGAACGAAGAGCTCAAGGCGAAGCTCGCCGCGGTCGAGTCGGGCGAGACGCCCGCCGCCGCTGCTCCCGCGGCCGAGGAGCCCGTCGTCGAGGACGTGCCCGCACCGGTTCCCGCGGTCGAGCCGGCCCCGGCTCCCGCCGTCGACACCGCTCCGGCCGCAGCGTCCGCCGGCATCATCGAGCTGGCCCAGCGCCTGCACGACGAGCACGTCGCCGAGGGCAAGGCACAGCGCGACAAGCTCATCTCCGACGCTGAGGCCCAGGCCGCGTCGATCATCTCCGAGGCCGAGGCCCGCGGCCGCGACGAGGTCGCCCGTCTCGAGGCGGAGCGCATCTCGCTCGAGGGTCGCATCTCCGACCTCCAGCAGTTCGAGAAGGACTACCGCGGTCAGCTGCGCGGGTTCATCGAGAACAAGCTGCGCGACCTCGACACGACCGGCGTCTCGGCCGGCGCGTAATCCTTGGCGCCGCGCAAGCGCCTGAACGGCCCGGCGGCCGGCGCCCTCGTCGCGATTCTCGCGGCCGTGGTGCTGGCCGCCGACCAGTTCACGAAGTACCTGGCGCTCGAACACCTGCCGTACCAGCGTGAGGTCCCGGTGCTGGGGGAGTTCTTCCAGCTCTATCTGACCAAGAACCCGGGTGCCGCCTTCTCGCTCGGCACCGGCGTCACGTGGGTGTTCACCCTCGCTCTCGCGGCGGTGGCCGTCGTGGTGGTCGTCCTGACGCTTCGCGCGGTGCGCACCCGGTCATGGGCCATCGTGCTCGGATTGCTGCTGGGCGGTGTCCTGGGCAACCTCACCGATCGTCTGCTCCGGGAACCGGGATTCCTCGTCGGACACGTGATCGATTTCATCCACACGCCGTGGATGTGGCTCTGGTTCCCGTCGGCGATCTACAACATCGCCGACATCTTCATCGTCACGATGATGATCTCCGTCGCCGTGCTCGTCGTCGTCGGCGTCCGCTTCGACGGCACCCGCGAGCGTCGTGCCCCGGCTGACGAGCACGTCGAGACCGCTGACGCGGACCTCTGACATGCCGCAGCGTGCGTTGCCCGTTCCCGACGGGTTGGACGGCGTCCGGGTGGATGCCGCTCTCGCGAAGCTCCTGGGCTTCTCCCGCACCTTCGCGGCCGAGGTGGCCGCGGCCGGTGGCGTCACGCTCGACGGTCGGGTGCTGGGCAAGTCCGACAAGCTGGTCGCCGGTGGCTGGATCGACGTGTTCTGGCAGGAGCGCGCGGAGGCTCTGATCGTCCCCGTGGCCGTCCCCGACCTCGGGATCGTGCACGAGGACGACGACATCGTGGTCGTCGACAAACCCGCGGGCGTCGCCGCCCACCCCTCCCTCGGCTGGGACGGACCGACCGTGCTGGGCGCCCTCGCGGCAGCCGGCTACCGCATCGCCACCACGGGCGCGGCGGAGCGCCAGGGGGTCGTTCACCGCCTCGATGTCGGCACGAGCGGGCTGATGGCGGTGGCCAAGAGCGAGCGCGCCTACGTCGCGCTCAAGCGCGCCTTCAAGGAGCGCGAGGTCGAGAAGATCTACCACGCCGTGGTCCAGGGCCATCCCGACCCTCTCAGCGGCACGATCGACGGCCCCATCGGGCGGCATCCCTCGCATTCCTGGAAGTTCGCCGTCACGCCGACAGGCAAGGACTCGATCACCCACTACGAGACGCTCGAGGCGTTCCCGGGAGCCTCGCTGCTCGAGATCCACCTCGAGACCGGACGCACCCACCAGATCCGCGTGCACATGGCCGCGCACCGCCATCCGTGCGTCGGCGACCCGCTGTACGGAGCGGACCCGACGATGTCGGCGCGCCTCGGCCTGTCGCGCCAGTGGCTGCACGCTCGCGAACTGTCGTTCGCGCATCCGGTGACGGGCGAGTGGTCGACCTTCTCCTCGCCCTACGCGCCCGACCTCGCTCACGCCCTCGCGGTGCTGCGGGAGGACTGACGTCAGGGCTCGCCGGCGCCGTCGGCGAGAGCGCGAGCGGCGCTGCGCGCGGTGAGCAGCTCGTCGACCATGGCGCCGTGCGCCGCGTCGAGGGCGGACGCATCCCCGTGGGCCGCCACCAGGGTGAGCCCGCCGCGCAGATTCGTCACCGCGCCGCCGAGCCCGGCAGCGACGGCATCCGCGGCGACGGCGACGTCGGCGAGAAGATGGCGGTTGCCGACGGCGGCGACCCTCTCGAGCTCGTGCCAGACGGCGAGGGAGACGGCTCCCAGCCGGGCGGACGTCCCGACCGCTGTCGCCCCCGCCGCGACGATCCGCGCGGAGCGTTCGTCGGAGCCCTCGGCCCCGGCTGGTCGCAGCGCCACGCCCAGTGCGCCGGAGGCGCGCGCGTCGCGTTCGGCCGCCGTGACGGCGCGTTCCCGCAGTTCGCCCAGGCGTCGATCGATCGCGTCGGTCTCGGGCGCATCGCGGGTGTAGCGGCAGACCATCTGCGCGAGCGCGGCGGAGATCGCCGTCATGATGCCGCTCGCCGCGCCCCCTCCGGGATCGCCCTGGTCGCGCGCGAGGGCGTCGAGCAGGGAGTCCAGGGCGGCGCCGTCCATCAGCGTCCGCCGCGGAAGGTGGCCGGGTCGTCCTCGGCGATCGCGAGGGCGACCTTGCGCACGTGCTCTGGCGCGACCTCGGTCATCTGCCCCAGGTCGTAGAAGCCCACCTCGGTCAGCTCCCCGTCGGCCGGGTGGGGATCGCCCGAGACCCAGGTGCAGCGGAAGACGAGATCGAGGTAGTCGACCTGGTCGCCGTTGGCGTAGACGATGCGAGGGATCTGGTGCACCAGCGCGAGGCGCTCGGCACGGACCACGATGCCGGCCTCCTCCAGGCATTCCCGGACCGCGGCGTCGGCGGGCTCCTCGCCGGGGTCGACGATGCCCGAAACCGGCTGCCAGCTGCCGTTGTCGGCACGGCGACCGAGGAGCACCTTCTCGTCGCGGAAGACGATCGCGGTGACCCCGACCAGCGGCAGGGGAGCGGTGCCGATCTTCTCGCGCAGTTCCAGGACGAAGTCGGGAGTGGCCATGAGCACAGCCTAGGTCTCGTGTCCGGGGCCGAACGTAGACTCGTTGCGTGGCATCCGACTCCTTCGTCCATCTGCACGTGCACAGCGAGTACTCGATGCTCGACGGTGCGGCCAAGATCGCCGCGATGACGCAGGCGGCGTCCGACTACGGGATGCCGGCGATCGCGGTCACCGACCACGGCAACACCTTCGCGGCGTTCGAGTTCTATCGGGCGGCGCAGGCTGCCGGCGTCAAACCGATCATCGGTCTCGAGGCTTACGTCACTCCCGGTACGCACCGCAGCGACAAGTCGCGCGTCGCGTGGGGAGCGCCCGAGCAGAAGAGCGACGACGTGTCGGGGTCGGGTGCCTACACCCACATGACGATGTGGAGCGAGAGCACCGAGGGCATGCACAACCTGTTCCGGTTGAGCTCTCTCTCGAGCATGGAGGGCTACTACTTCAAGCCGCGCATGGACCGCGAGCTGCTCCAGACCTACGGTCGCGGCCTCATCGCGACCACCGGCTGTCCGTCCGGCGAGGTGCAGACGCGGCTCCGCCTCGGCCAGTACGACGCCGCGCGCGCCGCCGCGGCCGAGTTCCAGGACATCTTCGGCAAGGAGAACTACTTCGCCGAGATCATGGACCACGGGCTCTCGATCGAGCGCCGGGTCATGACCGACCTGCTGCGCCTGGCCAAAGACCTCGACATCCCCCTGGTGGCCACCAACGACTCCCACTACACGCACCAGCACGAGGCCGACGCCCACGCGGCGCTGCTGTGCGTGCAGTCCGGCTCGACCCTCGACGATCCCAACCGGTTCAAGTTCGACGGCGACGGCTACTACATCAAGACGGCTCAGGAGATGCGTCAGCTCTTCCGCGATCACCCCGAGGCCTGTGACAACACGCTGCTGATCGCCGAGCGGTGCGAGGTCGAGTTCAACACGTCCGCCAACTACATGCCGCGGTTCCCGGTGCCCGACGGCGAGACCGAGGACAGCTGGCTCGTCAAGGAGGTCGAGGCGGGCCTGCACTACCGATACCCCGACGGCATCCCCGACCGGGTGCGCAAGCAGGCCGAGTACGAGACCGGCATCATCCTGCAGATGGGGTTCCCGGGCTACTTCCTCGTCGTCGCCGACTTCATCAACTGGGCGAAGGACAACGGGATCCGCGTCGGTCCCGGTCGCGGCTCGGGGGCGGGGTCGATGGTGGCGTACGCGATGCGCATCACCGACCTCGACCCGCTCGAGCACGGCCTCATCTTCGAGCGGTTCCTCAACCCCGACCGCGTCAGCATGCCCGACTTCGACGTCGACTTCGACGACCGTCGTCGCGGCGAGGTCATCGACTACGTCACCGAGAAGTACGGCTCCGAGCGGGTCGCGCAGATTGTCACGTACGGCACGATCAAGTCCAAGCAGGCGCTGAAGGATGCCGGCCGTGTGCTGGGCTTCCCGTTCAGCATGGGCGAGAAGCTGACCAAGGCCATGCCGCCCGCGGTGATGGGAAAGGACATGCCCCTCGACGGCATGTTCAACAAGGAGCACCCGCGTTTCAAGGAGGCGAGCGAGTTCCGCGCGCTGATCGACACCGACCCGGATGCGAAGACGGTGTTCGACCGTGCGCTGGGGCTCGAGGGGCTGAAGCGGCAGTGGGGAGTCCACGCGGCCGGCGTGATCATGTCGTCCGAGCCGCTGCTCGACATCATCCCGATCATGCGTCGCGAGCAGGACGGGCAGATCGTCACGCAGTTCGATTACCCGTCGTGCGAGACGCTCGGCCTGATCAAGATGGACTTCCTGGGGCTGCGCAACCTCACCATCATCTCCGACGCCCTCGACAACATCCGGATGAACCGGGGCGAGGAGCTCGATCTCGAGCACCTCGAGCTCGACGATCGCCCCGCCTACGACCTGCTCACGCGAGGTGACACGCTCGGAGTGTTCCAGTTGGACGGTGGCCCGATGCGATCGCTGCTGCGTCTGATGAAACCCGATAACTTCGAGGACATCTCGGCCGTCATCGCGCTGTACCGACCGGGCCCGATGGGAGCCAACTCCCACACCAACTACGCGCTGCGCAAGAACGGGCTGCAGCCGATCACCCCGATCCACCCCGAGCTCGAAGAGCCGCTGCGCGAGATCCTCGACACCACCTACGGCCTGATCATCTATCAGGAGCAGGTCATGGCGATCGCTCAGAAGGTCGCCGGCTTCTCGCTCGGGCAAGCAGACATCCTGCGACGAGCGATGGGCAAGAAGAAGAAGTCCGAGCTCGACAAGCAGTACGAGGGCTTCTCGGGGGGCATGAAGGAGCGCGGGTTCGGCGAGGGAGCCGTGAAGGCGCTCTGGGACATCCTGCTGCCGTTCTCCGACTACGCCTTCAACAAGGCCCACTCCGCCGCCTACGGGCTCGTGTCGTACTGGACGGCCTATCTCAAGGCCCACTACCCGGCCGAGTACATGGCGGCGCTGCTGACGAGCGTGGGGGATTCGAAGGACAAGATGGCGGTGTACCTCAACGAGTGCCGTCGCATGGGCATCCGGGTCCTGCCGCCCGATGTCGGCGAATCGATCCGCTACTTCGCGGCCGTCGGCGAAGACATCCGCTTCGGCCTGGGGGCCGTGCGCAACGTCGGGGCGAACGTCGTCGACGGCATCATCACGGCGCGCGCCGACGACAACTACGTCAGCTTCCACGACTTCCTCACCAAGGTGCCGCTCCACGTCGCCAACAAGCGCACCCTCGAGTCGCTGATCAAGGCGGGCGCCTTCGACTCCCTCGGATCCACGCGCCGCGCGCTGATGGAGATCCACGAGGACGCCGTCGAGGCGGCGGTCGACGCGAAGCGCAAAGCCGCCACGGGCGCGATCGGGTTCGACTTCGACAGCCTGTACGACGAGTCCGAAGAGGTCATGCCCGCCAAGGTGCCGGAACGGCCGGAGTGGACGAAGAAGGACAAACTGGCGTTCGAGCGCGAGATGCTCGGGCTGTACGTGTCCGACCATCCGCTCGCGGGCCTCGAGATCCCCCTGGCCAAGCACGCGTCGACCTCCATCCACGACCTCCTCGCGTCCGAGGACGTCCAGGACGGTGATCAGGTGACGGTGGCAGGACTCGTGACGAGCGTGCAGCACCGCGTCGCCAAGCAGAGCGGAAACCCCTACGGCATGATCACCGTCGAAGACTTCGACGGCGAGGTGACGATCATGTTCATGGGAAAGACGTATACCGAGTTCCAGAGCATGCTGGTCGCGGACTCGATCCTCGTCGTGCGCGGTCGGGTGTCGCGCCGCGACGACGGACTCAACCTGCATGGGCAATCGGCCCTCTCTCCCGATCTCGGCTCGTTCGACGCGTCGGGCCCCCTCGTGCTGCTGCTCCCGGAGCAACGAGCGACGGAGTCGACGATCGGAGAGCTCGCTGCCGTCTTGCGCCGCCACAGCGGCGACACCGAGGTGTCTCTCAAGCTCCACCGTGCGGGCACCGCGAAGGTGTTCGAGGTGCCGCATCCGGTGCGTGTGACCCCCGACCTCTACGGCGAGCTCAAGGGGCTTCTCGGCCCGCAATGCCTGGGGTGAGCCGGGTAGGATCGCACCGCAGTGCAACCGCTGTGACGAAGGGAACATCGTGACCGACGAGAAGAAGAACGACTTCGACGACGACCGTCCCGTCACCTCGGCGCCGGACGGTGCAGACGCGGCGACCGATCACCACCCGCGGGTGGACGAGTCGGCCGACGACACTCGCTCCGACGCGGCCGAGAGCGAGTCCGCGTCGCCCTCCCGGCACGACGACATCGCCGAGATCGGCGACACGGCGGCCGACGATGCGACGTCCCCGTCGGTCGACGCCGCATCTGCCGGTCCCGGCTCCGAGCCGGGAACCCCGGTGACGACGGCCTCCGCCGCAACGGCGGGCGCGCCGGCGCAGTACGGGGTCGGCCCGTTGTCGATCCGCGAGACCGCGTTGGTCGGCGTCTGGGCCCTCGCCTTCATCTTCTCGTTCTTCCCCATCTACGGACGGTTCGGCGCCGGATCCTCGGTGTGGGGGGCCGGGATCGACTGGGTCCTCACGATCGGCGCGCCCACGGTGGCCGTCTTCCTGCTCGTCCTCCGCCGGTTCTCCCCTCAGGGCATCCGCCGTGTCGGCTCCCTCGGCATCGATCAGTTCGCCTCCGTCGCGTTCTCGGTCTCGGCGACGGTCTGGCTCGGCATCATCTGGGGGGCCTTCGTGGCCCTCGCTCAGACGAGGGTCTTCGTGGCCAGCTGGGTCGTCTGGGTCGAGTTCGTCCTGATGCTCGCCGGCGTCGTGCTCACCGTGGTCGCACCGCACCTGCCCGTCCTGGGTGAGGACTTCCGCCATCGACCCGACGCGTCCGCCCATCGCCTCGCGCGCGCCGCTCGACCGGTCTCGCCGCGACCCGCTTACGAGCGTGCGGTGCCGACCGCCGCGCCCTCCGGTCCGTCCGCTTCCCCCCAGCCGGCGTACGCCGGCTATGCGGCTCCGGCGGCGGCCGGTCAGAACACCTCCGAGGCAGCGCCGGCCGACGCCGCCGAGCCATTCGACGCGAACGCCACGACGGTCATCGAGCAGACGCCGGCACCCCAGGCGTTCTGGGCGCTCGCTCCCGAGGAGCGCGAGGTGCTCGACGAGAGCGGGGCGCCGCTCTTCAGCATCGGGCCCACGGCCTGGGCGCTGGTCATCGAGGACCGCGGCGAGGTCTTCGTCGTCCGTCACGAGGACGGCCGCGTGGGCTACCTGCACGAGACCCACGACGTCACGCGCGGCTGAGCGGGGCCGCCGCGAGCATTAGCCTGGAACGATGCGCACCATCGACCTGCGCGGCCGCGACCTGACGGCCGCTGAGCTGCTCGCCGCCGTACCCCGTGCCGAGGCCGCGCGCGGCCTCGCTCTCGCAACGGCGGCCGAGATCGTCCACGACGTCGCCTCGCGCGGCGAGGTGTCGTTGCGGGAACAGGCCGCGCGATTCGACGGAGTCGAGAGGTATGACGTGCGTGTTCCCGCCGCGCACCTCTCCGAGGCGCTCGATGGTCTCGATCCCGCCGTGCGCGCCGCCATCGAGGAGGCCATCCGCCGCGTGCGTCTCGCGTCCGCGGCGCAGGTGCCGCCCGACCGCGTCACCGAGCTCGGGCCCGGTGCCCGCGTCGAGCAGCGCTGGCGACCCGTGCGGCGCGTCGGCGTCTACGTCCCCGGCGGCAAGGCCGTCTATCCCTCGAGCGTGGTGATGAACGTCGTGCCCGCGCAGGTCGCGGGAGTGGCCACGGTCGCGCTGGCCTCGCCGCCGCAGCGCGAGCACGGTGGGCGTGTGCACCCCGTGATCCTCGCGGCGGCACACCTGCTGGGCGTGACCGAGGTGTACGCCATGGGAGGCGCCGGCGCGGTCGGAGCGTTCGCCTACGGCGTCGACTCGCTCGGGCTCGATCCGGTCGATGTCATCTCCGGTCCCGGCAACAACTTCGTCGCGCTTGCAAAGCGCGTCGTCGCCGGTGTGGTCGGCACCGACTCCGAGGCCGGCGCCACGGAGATCCTCATCGTGGCCGATGCCACGGCCGACCCCGAGCTCGTGGCCGCCGATCTGGTCAGCCAGGCCGAGCACGACGAGCAGGCTGCGGCGGTGCTGGTGACCGACTCGCTCGACCTGGCCGAGGAGGTCTCCCGTCGCACCGCGACTCGCGCCGCGACGACGCACCACGCAGACCGGGTCGCGGTCGCCCTCGCAGGCCCCCAGTCGGCGATCGTGCTCGTCGACGACGTCGCGGCCGCGACAGCGTTCTCGAACGCCTACGCGCCCGAGCACCTCGAGCTGCATCTCGCTGACCCGCGCCCCGACGACTTCGTCAACGCGGGAGCCGTCTTCGTGGGAGACCACACGCCGGTGAGCCTGGGAGACTACCTCGCCGGCAGCAATCACGTCCTGCCGACCGGGGGGCAGGCGCGCTACGCCGCAGGTCTCGGTGCGGCGACGTTCCTGCGTTCGCAGCAGGTGATCTCCTACGACCGCGATGCCCTGCGCACCGTGCACGACGGCATCGTGGCGCTCTCGGCCTCCGAGCAGCTACCGGCGCACGGCGAAGCCGTCTCGGCGCGGTTCGACGCGTAATCTGGGGTCGCCATGCACTGTCCTTTCTGCCGCAACCCAGACTCCCGCGTCATCGACTCGCGCACGAGCGACGACGGGTTGAGCATCCGCCGCCGCCGCCAGTGCCCGAAGTGCGGCGGTCGTTTCTCGACCATCGAGACCGCGAGCCTGAACGTCATCAAACGGTCCGGTGTGATCGAGCCGTTCAGCCGCGAGAAGGTCATGTCGGGGGTGCGCAAGGCGTGCCAGGGGCGCCCGGTGACCGAGGCCGATCTCGCCGTCCTGGCCCAGGCGGTCGAGGAGGCGGTCCGTCAGACGGGCTCGTCGCAGATCGACACGAACGAGATCGGGCTCGCGATCCTCGGGCCGTTGCGGAACCTCGATGAGATCGCCTACCTCCGCTTCGCGAGCGTCTACCAGGCTTTCGACACGCTCGAGGACTTCGAGGCCGCCATCGAGCAGCTTCGTGCCGACCACGTCACCGCACAGACCTCGGCGGAGTCGGCGGCGCTCTAGGCTGGAGCGCGATGTACCCGTTCATCTTCCGCGCTGTCTTCTCGCGCATGAATCCAGAGACGGCGCACCACCTCGTGGTCCCTGTCATCCGCCTCCTCGGGATCCCGCCGTTCTCCATCGCGGCGCGTGCGCTGACCCGTGCTGATCCGTCCCTCCGGGTCGAAGCGCTCGGTCAGGTCTTCGACTCCCCGTTCGGTGTCGCCGCCGGCTTCGACAAGAACGCGATCATGGTGCGCGGTCTGGGAGCCCTCGGGTTCGGCCACGTCGAGATCGGCACCGTGACCGCCATCCCGCAGGACGGGAATCCGCGCCCGCGGCTGTTCCGGCTCGTCGCTGACCGCGCCCTCATCAACCGGATGGGGTTCAACAACCGGGGCGCCGCGGCCGCGGCATCCCGGCTCCGACGGCTGCGCCGGCTCTCGCCGCGGCCGGTCATCGGGGCGAACATCGGCAAGAGCCGCGTCGTCGAGGTCGACGACGCGACCGCCGACTACGTCTCCAGCACGGGGCTCATCGCACCCGAGGCCGACTACCTCGTCGTGAACGTCTCGTCACCCAACACGCCCGGCCTGCGCGGGCTTCAGGCTGTCGCGACGTTGCGCCCGCTGCTCGAGGCGGTGCGCGATGCCGCAGGCACGACCCCGCTCCTCGTGAAGATCGCCCCCGACCTCGAGGACGACGAGGTGACGGCGATCGCGACGATGGCGGTCGATGCGGGGCTGGCCGGCCTGATCGCGACGAACACGACGATCTCGCGCGCAGACCTGATCACCGACGATGTCACGGTCGAGGAGATGGGTGCGGGTGGACTGTCGGGTGCGCCACTGCGCCGCCGTTCGCTCGAGGTGCTCCGGCTGGTGCGGGCAGCCGTGCCGGCGGAGTTCTGCGTGATCGCCGCCGGGGGAGTGGAGACCGCCGCCGACGTGGAGGAGCGGCTGCAGGCCGGAGCGGACCTGGTTCAGGGGTACACCGCGTTCATCTACCGCGGCCCGCTGTGGGCGCGCCAGATCAACCGTGAGCTCGTGCGGCTCAGGCGGGGCGCTGGCCGCGCTTGACCTGCGGCTTCGGCAGTCGCATGAAGCGCATCTGGATCGAGCGCATCGCGCCGTACCAGCCCAGGCCCTTCTCCAGCCGCTCGGCCCCGAACTTGGCGCGGGCCGCCTTCTTCACGCGGGCGCTGGTGAGCACCATGTCGCCGATGACGAGCAGGATGAACGCCCACAGCGCGATGAACGCATAGAAGGTCACGGCGTTGGAGCCGAGGAACGTGACGATGATCACGAGCACCATCGCTCCCATGACCAGCTCGCCGAGGTGCCAGCCGGCATCGACGTAGTCCCGCACGAACCGACGCTGCGGGCCCTTGTCGCGCACCGGCAGGTAGCGCTCGTCGCCGTTGGCCATGCCGATGCGGGCTTTGTCGCGCCGCTCGGCCAGCTCGGCGCGGGCGCGCGCCTTGGCCTCCTTGGTGTCGGGCACCAGCGGGCGCTTGCGAGCCGCCTCCTGGGCGGCACGGCTGGGAGTGGGACGGTTCTTGCCGGAGCCCGTCGACGCCGCGGTGGCGTCGTCCGGAGCAGGGGCAGCGGGAGTTTTGGCCACGGGGATCCTCGGGTTCTGCGACGAACGTGCCTTCTAAGATTACCCGCATGACCTCCGAATCTCCTCGGTCCACCGCTGTGCGCGACGCCGCCCTGTCCGCCGTGCCCGCTGCCCTCGCCGATCTGGGCGCTCTCGTGCGCATCCCCTCGGTGGCCTTCCCCGGCTTCGACCGGGCCGAGGTCGAGCGCAGTGCGACTGCCGTCGCCGCGCTCGCGCGGGGCCTCGGCATCTTCGACCGCGTCGATGTCGCGACCGCGATCGTCCCCGAGACGGGAGAGGAGGGGATGCCGGCGGTGCTCGCCACGCGGGCCGCACGCAACGGCCGGCCGACGATCCTCCTCTACGCCCACCACGACGTCCAGCCGGTCGGTGACGAGTCTCTGTGGGAGTCGTCGCCCTTCGAGCCGACGGTGCGCGGCGGGCGGCTGTACGGTCGCGGCGCCGCCGACGACAAGGCCGGGGTCATGGCGCACATCGGCGCTCTGCGCGCCCTCGCCGAGGTGGCGGGACCGGACTTCGACCTGGGCGTGAACCTGTTCATCGAGGGCGAGGAGGAGGCGGGGTCCGCGTCGTTCGCCGCGTTCCTCGCCGACAACGCCGAAGCGCTGCGCGCCGACGTCATCGTCGTCGCCGACTCCGGCAACTGGGATGCCACGACACCGGCCCTGACCGTTTCGCTGCGGGGGAACGCCCGCTTCACGATGACCGTGCGGACCCTGGAGCACGCCTCGCATTCGGGGATGTTCGGCGGAGCCGTTCCCGATGCGATGCTCGCCACCGTCACGCTGCTGTCGACCCTGTGGGACGAGACCGGAGCGGTGGCAGTGGCCGGGTTGACCGAACGCGACGCCGAGACACCCGCGTACTCCGAGGAGACCCTGCGCTCGGAGGCGGGGCTCCCCGCCGGCGTCGCGCCGATCGGCGGTGGCTCGATCCTGTCGCGGATCTGGAACAAGCCCTCGATCACGGTGACCGGGATCGACGCCCCGAGCGTGCGCAATGCGTCGAACACCCTGAGCCCGGAGGTCTCGGTCGTGATCTCGGCGCGAGTGGCGCCGGGGCAATCGGCAGCGGACGCCTACCGCGCGATCGAGGAGCACCTGCGCGCCCACGCTCCGTTCGGCGCGGAGCTGACCTTCCGTGACGTCGAGACCGGAAACCCGTTCCTGGTCGACACCCGTGGCGAAGCGGTCGCCCACGCCCGGGCCGCGCTGGCCGAGGGGTACGGTGTCGAACCGGTCGACATCGGCGTCGGCGGCTCGATCCCCTTCATCGCCGATCTCGTACGCGAGTTCCCCGAAGCCGAGATCCTCGTGACCGGGGTGGAGGACCCGCACTCGCGCGCCCATAGCCCCAACGAGTCGCTCCACCTCGACACGTTCCGCCGGGCCCTGGTGTCCGAAGCCCTCCTGCTCGACCGACTCGACGCGACCACGCGTTGACCGACCGTCGCGGATCCGCTGCGGCGGCCGCCCCGGGCGCCGGTGCCACGCGTAGAATCGTGGCACCGGCCGACTGTCCTGCGGCCCGAGACTCGGGAGAATCATGACCGACATCGCCACGTCCGAAACCGTCCGTGCCCACGGCGTCTCGCTCACCGATGAGGCGGCGCTCAAGGTGAAGCGCCTCCTCTCGCAGGAGAATCGCGACGACCTCCGCCTCCGTGTCGCCGTCCAGCCCGGCGGATGCAGCGGCCTCATCTATCAGCTCTACTTCGACGAGCGCTTCCTCGACGGCGACCAGGCCGTCGACTTCGACGGCGTCGAGGTCATCGTCGACGACATGTCGGTGCCGTACCTCGACGGTGCGACCATCGATTTCAAGGACACGATCTCGGAGCAGGGCTTCACGATCGACAACCCCAACGCCGCGGGCTCGTGCGCGTGCGGCGACAGCTTCCACTGACGCCCGCCCGCGCGACGTCCTCGTCGCCGACATCCTGAGTGGATGGCCTGAATCGGGTGGAAGCTTGCCCTAGACTGAAGGTCGAACCATTCGTCCCGGAAAGGTGCACTGTGCGCTTCAAACGCCGCCTCCGCTGGGCCGTGATCCCACTCGGGATCGTCACGGCAGTCTCCCTCGCAGCTTGTACACCGACGGAGCTGAACGGCTACCTCCCGGGCTTCACCGACGATGGCACCCAGGCCACGAACCGCACCGAGATGGTGTCGGGTCTGTGGGTCAACTCCTGGATCGTCCTGCTGGCCGTGGGCGTGCTGACGTGGGGCCTGATGGCGTTCGCGGCGATCGCCTACCGCCGCCGTCGCGGCCAGACCGGTCTCCCGGTCCAGCTGCGCTACAACATGCCGATCGAGATCTTCTACACGATCGTCCCTCTCATCCTCGTCATCGGGTTCTTCGCGTTCACCGCGCGCGACCAGTCGATCCTCGAGACCCAGTACGACGACCCCGACGTCTCCATCACCGCCATCGGCAAGCAGTGGGCGTGGGACTTCCAATACAACGGCGACGAGGAGGACAACTCCGACGCCGTGTGGAGCATGGGCGTCCAGGCTCAGCCCGAGGCCAACGGCGACGTCGACCAGGCGGCGCTGCCGACGCTGGTGCTCCCCGTCGACAAGACGGTCAAGATCAACCTGCAGTCGCGCGACGTCATCCACTCCTTCTGGGTCATCGACTTCCTCTACAAGAAGGACATGTACCCGGGGCGCGACACCAACTCGTGGTCGTTCACGCCGACGCGCGAGGGCACCTACGCCGGCAAGTGCGCCGAGCTCTGCGGCGAGTACCACTCGATGATGCTCTTCAACGTCGAGGTCGTGTCCGAGGCCGAGTACGAGGACTACCTGGCGTCGCTGCGTGCGGCAGACCAGACGGGCGACATCAACGACGCCTACGACCGCCTGCAGAACGCCCCGGGAACGGGCGCGGTCACCGATTCAGCCGAGGGAAGCCACTGATGGCGACGACACTTCCGCTCCAGGGCGAACAGCCCTCGGGCCGCCCCACGACCCTTCCGCCGCGCCAAGCGGCGCTGCTCAGCGCATCGCGCGTCGAGCAGAAGGGCAACATCATCGTCAAGTGGATCACCTCCACCGACCACAAGACGATCGGGTACATGTACCTGATCGCGTCGGTGCTGTTCTTCCTCCTCGGCGGTGTCATGGCGCTGATCATCCGCGCGGAGCTGTTCGAGCCCGGCATGCAGGTCGTGCCCACCAAAGAGCAGTACAACCAGCTGTTCACGATGCACGGCACCATCATGCTGCTCATGTTCGCGACGCCGCTGTTCGCCGGATTCGCCAACGCGATCCTGCCGCTCCAGCTCGGCGCGCCCGATGTGGCGTTCCCGCGTCTGAACGCGTTCGCCTTCTGGCTGTTCCTCTTCGGCTCGATCATCGCCATCTCGGGCTTCCTCACCCCGCAGGGTGCAGCCTCGTTCGGATGGTTCGCGTATCAGCCGCTCGCCAATGCGACATTCTCGCCCGGCGCCGGTGGCAACCTGTGGATGCTCGGCCTCGGAATGAGCGGTTTCGGCACGATCCTCGGTGGCGTGAACTTCATCACGACGATCATCACGATGCGTGCGCCCGGCCTCACCATGTGGCGGATGTCGATCTTCTCGTGGAACACGCTCGTCACGAGCATCCTGATCCTGATGGCGTTCCCGGTGCTCGCCGCCGCGATCTTCGCCGCGGCATCCGACCGCGTCCTCGGATCTCACATCTACGACCCCGCCAACGGCGGCGTCCTGCTCTGGCAGCACCTCTTCTGGTTCTTCGGCCACCCCGAGGTCTACATCATCGCTCTGCCGTTCTTCGGCATTGTGTCCGAGATCCTGCCGGTGTTCAGCCGTAAGCCGATCTTCGGATACAAGACGCTCATCTACGCAACCATCGCGATCGCGGCGCTCTCGGTCGCGGTGTGGGCTCACCACATGTACGTCACCGGGGCCGTGCTGCTGCCGTTCTTCGCGCTCATGACGATGTTGATCGCCGTGCCGACAGGCGTGAAGATCTTCAACTGGATCGGAACGATGTGGCGGGGCTCCGTCACCTTCGAGACACCGATGGTCTTCACCCTCGGCTTCCTGGTGTCGTTCGTCTTCGGTGGCCTCACCGGCGTGATCCTCGCATCGCCGCCGCTGGACTTCCACCTCTCCGACTCGTACTTCGTCGTCGCGCACTTCCACTACGTCGTCTTCGGAACCGTCGTGTTCGCGATGTTCGCCGGCTTCTACTTCTGGTGGCCGAAGTGGACGGGACGGATGCTCAACGAGCGCCTCGGCATGGTGCACTTCTGGATGCTGTTCATCGGCTTCCACATGACCTTCCTCATCCAGCACTGGCTGGGCGTGGACGGCATGGTGCGACGCTACGCCGACTACTCGGCCGCCGACGGCTGGACCTGGCAGAACCAGGTGTCGACCATCGGCGCGATCGTCCTCGGCGCCTCGATGATCCCGTTCTTCCTGAACGTGTGGATCACCTCGCGCACCGCGCCGAAGGTCACCGTGAACGACCCGTGGGGCTATGGAGCATCGCTCGAGTGGGCGACCAGCTGCCCGCCGCCGCGCCACAACTTCACGTCGATCCCGCGGATTCGCAGCGAGCGTCCCGCGTTCGACCTCAACCACCCCGAGGCCGCCATCCCGGTCGGCGTGGGCCCTGCGAAGGATGCCCCCGATGCGCCGGTTGTGGACGTCGCCGATGGAGAGGTGAAGTAAGTGAAGACCAACATCAACCTCTGGTGGGTGCTGACGTGGTTCTTCTTCGCGGTGTTCGTCACGTACACCGTCTGGAACCTCGTCGGCAACACGGGCCAGGAGCTGTGGTGGCACCGCATCGAGTGGGTCGGATCGACCGCTCTGCTGTTCACCGGCTTCATGGGCGCGATGATCGCGTTCTACGTGTCACGCGTGCACAAGGCGCAGGGCGGCGAGCTGCCCGAGGACTCGCTCACGGCCGACATCGATGACGGTGACCCCGAGCTCGGCGAGTTCAGCCCGTGGTCGTGGTGGCCGCTCGTTCTCGCCTTCGCCGCAGCCGTGTTCATCATCGGTCTCGCGGTGGGCCAGTTCCTCCTTCCGATCGGCTTCGCGATCTTCGTCGTCGCCATCGTCGGCTGGGTCTACGAGTACTACCGCGGATACTTCGCACGCTGAGCCGGTCGCGGACGCCCGCGTCGGACGATGGCCATCGCACTCCGGTGCGGTGGCCATCGTCGTCTTCACCGGCGCGTCCGTGCGGTTGCGCCGCTGCATCCCGCCCATCGCGCTGACCCGACACGCGGACGTTCGCGTCGAGATCGGAGGATCCTCCGCCGATCTATCCGAGGTAGGCGTGATTGTCCGTACTTGCCGCGCGCCCCAAGCCGCGAGCTCGGCTCCTGCGCCGCGAGCTCGGCCCCTGCGCCGCGAGCTCGGCCCCTGCGCCGCGTTGGAGCCGGCCGGCACGCTGTGTGAGGGCTCTCAGGGGCGGAGGAGAGCGACCAGGGGGTCGGAGATGCGGGGGAGGGGGCCGCTGGCGTTCTCGACGGGATAACCCTCTCGTGCCCAGTACTCGTAGCCGCCGATCATCTCGCGGACACGGTAGCCGAGCCGGGCGAACTCGATCGCTGCGCGTGTTCCCCCATTGCATCCCGGGCTCCAGCAGTAGACGACTACGTCGCGGTCGCGATCGATCTGCGCGGCGGCTCGGTGAGCGATCTCCCGGTGCGGCAGGTGCACGGCACCGATCACGTGGCCCTGGTCCCACGCGGCCGCGCTCCGGACGTCGACGAGGGTGAACGGTTCGCCCGCGCGCTGCGCGTCGAAGACGTCCGACGCGTCGGTCTCGTGGTCGAGCTTGGCGGTGAAGTATGCGAGTGCATCTGTCATGACGGCCACGCTACGCAGACACGACAGCGGCGGGGTGCGACCTGTCGGTCACACCCCGCCGGAATCCGGACAGCTCGGGGATCAGTCCTTCTTGTGACCCTTGCCGGCGTCGGTATCCTCGTCCGGAACGATGATGTTCGAGGGGCGGTTCGCCGTCTCGACGCCCTTGCCGTCGTCGATCGGGCGATGAGGTGCATCGGGAACGCCGGCGCGGTCACGCGCCCCCTGGAGCTCCGCGTCCTCTTCCTCGGCGATGTGCTCGAGGTCGTGATGGGCGTGGGCCCGCGCCGCTTCGAGCTCGCCCTGCGTGAGGGGAGCGAGGCGATCCTCGAAGAACCAGCGCGAGAGACCGGCACGGATGTTCTCGTGCCACGGGATGCGGCCCTGGTCGTTCGGGCGCACGACGAGCGGTGCGTTCGTGGTGTAGTCCACGAGCTTGACCAGCTCGTACTCATCGACGGGCTGGTGCACCTCGATGTACTCGCCGCCGGGCAGACGGACGATGCGACCGGACTCGTAGCCGTGCAACGCGATCTCGCGGTCCTTCTTCTGAAGCGCGATGCAGATGCGCTTCGTCACGAAGTACGCCACCACCGGGCCGAGGATCAGCATCGCCTGGAGCGTGTGGATGACACCCTCCATCGTGAGGTGGAAATGCGTGGCGATGATGTCGGAGGATGCCGCGGCCCACAGCACCGCGTAGAACGTGACGCCGGCGGCACCGACGGCCGTCCGCGTCGCCGCGTTGCGCGGACGCTCGGCGATGTGGTGCTCGCGCTTGTCGCCGGTGAGCCAGGCCTCGATGAAGGGGTACACCATGACGATGACGATGAACAGACCCAGGCCGACGAGCGGCACGAGGATGTTGAGCGACCAGGTGCGGTCGAACAGGACGAACTCCCAATGCGGCGGCACGAGGCGCAACGCGCCGTCGGCGAAGCCGATGTACCAGTCGGGCTGGGTGCCGGCGGACACGGGGGAGGGGTCGTACGGCCCGTAGTTCCAGATGGGGTTGATCGTGAAGATCGCCGCGATGAGCACCAGCACGCCGAAGACGATGAAGAAGAAGCCACCCATCTTCGACATGTAGACGGGCATCATCGGGTAGCCCACGACGTTGCCGTTCGTGCGCGCCGGGCCGGCGAACTGCGTGTGCTTGTTGACGATCATCAGCATCAGGTGGGCTGCGATCAGGGCGACGAGGATCGCGGGCAGCAGCAGGATGTGCAGCGCGTAGAGGCGTCCCACGATCTCGGTACCCGGGAACTCCCCGCCGAACAGCAGGAACGAGGTCCACGTGCCGATCAGGGGGATGCCCTTGATCATGCCGTCGATGATGCGGAGGCCGTTGCCGGAGAGGACGTCGTCGGGGAGCGAGTAACCGGTGAAGCCCTCGGCCATCGCGAGGATGAAGAGGATGAAGCCGATGACCCAGTTCAGCTCGCGGGGCTTGCGGAACGCGCCGGTGAAGAACACGCGCAGCATGTGGACGCCGATGCCCGCGACGAACACGAGCGCCGCCCAGTGGTGCAGCTGGCGGACCAGCAGACCCCCGCGGATGTCGAACGAGATCTCGAGAGTGGAGGCCATGGCCGCCGACATCTCGAGGCCGCGCATCGGGGCGTAGGCGCCGTAGTAGTGCGTCTCGGCCATCGAGGCCTCGAAGAAGAACGTGAGGAACGTTCCCGAGAGGAGGACGACGACGAAGGACCACAGCGCGATCTCGCCGAGCATGAACGACCAGTGGTCGGGGAAGATCTTGCGACCGAGCTCCTTGACCAGGCCCGAGATGCTCGTGCGCTCGTCGAGATAGTTCGCGACGCCACCGACGAACTTGCCGCCGAGCGGCTTGTCCGACGGACGGGTCGGGCCGTCAGTGTGGACCGCGGGTGCGGTCGTGACGTTCTCCGTGGGGTGGGTGGAGGTGCTCAATGACGCTCCCAGAAGCTCGGGCCGACGGGTTCGGTGAAGTCGCTGCGTGCGACCAGGTAGCCCTCGTCGTCGACGGTGATCGGGAGCTGCGGCAGCGGACGTGCGGCGGGGCCGAAGATGACGGCCGCCGCGTTGGTGACGTCGAACTGCGACTGGTGGCACGGGCAGAGGAGGTGGTGCGTCTGCTGCTCGTACAGCGCGACGGGGCAGCCCACGTGGGTGCACACCTTCGAGTAGGCGACGATGCCGTCGTACGACCAGTCCTTGCGGTCCTCGGCCTCGTTGAGCTGCTCGGGGAGCAGGCGCATGAGGAGCACGATCGCCTTGGCCTTCTCCTCGAGGTAGCCGTCGTGGTGCGGGAGCGTCGCGAGGGACTCGGGGATGACGTGGACGGCCGAGCCCAGGGTCAGGTCGGCGGCACGGATCGGCTTGCCGGTGGGGTCGTGCGCGAGCCGCATCCCCTCTTCCCACATCGTGTGCTTCAGCAGGTACACCGGGTCGCCCGCGTGCGGGTGATCGGGGGAGCTGTGCGGTGCGAGGCCGCGGAACAGCGTGATGCCGGGAAGGATGGATGCCGCGAGTGCGACGAACAGCGAGTTGCGCACCATCGTGCGGCGGCCGAAGCCGGACTCGTTGTTGGCGTCGGTGAAGACCTGGACCGCAGCGGCACGGGTGTCGTCGCTGCCACGCGTGGCGTGGCGCTCCTCGATGAACTCGGTGTCGTTCATCACGGCCTTGGACCAGTGGATGGCGCCGATACCGATGGCCAGGAGCGCCGTGGCGATACCCAGCCCGATGAACAGGTTGTTCCGGCGGATGTCGCTGATCAGCCCGCTCTCGATCGGGAAGATCAGGTACGCCGCGATCGCCCAGATGCTGGCCGCGGCCGACAGGTAGAACAGCGTGTACACGGTGCGGACCGCCCGCGTCATGGCGGCGGGGTCCTGGTCGGTGATGCGCTTGCGGTGGGGTGCGAGCCCGGGGTTCTGCACCGGGTCGGACACCGCGACGGCGAGCCCCGATGAGGGCACCAGGGAAGCAGGAACCTGCTCGGGCGCCTTCTCGTCAGCCATTTTGCTCCTTGTGCGTTGCTTCGATCGTCACGGTTCTCAGTTCGACTTCGCGGTGATCCACACCGTGATGGCGACGAGCCCGCCGATACCGAAGATCCAGATGAACAGACCCTCCGAGACCGGCCCGAGCGACCCGAGCGACAGGCCGCCGGGGGAGTTCTCGGTCGGACGCAGCATCAGGTAGCTGATGATGTCGCGCTTCTCCTCGGTGGTGAGGGTCATGTCGTTGAAGACGGGCATGTTCTGCGGGCCCGTGACCATGGCTGCGTACATGTGCAGCGGCGAGGTGGTCGTCAGCGGCGGCGCATACTTGCCCTCGGTCAGGGCGCCACCGGCACCGGCGACGTTGTGGCACATCGCGCAGTTGATCCGGAAGAGCTCGGCGCCGTGCGAGACGTCGCCCTCGCCGTCGAGGACCTCCGACTCGGGGTAGGTCGGGCCGGGGGCCTCGGACTGCACCCAGGCTGCGATCGCCTCGATCTGCTCCTGCGTGAACTGGACGGGCTTCTGCGGCGCCTGCGGCCCCTGCATCTGCAGCGGCATGCGGCCGGTCGCGACCTGGAACTCGACAGACAGCTCGCCGACACCGTAGAGCGACGGGCCGTCGTTCGTGCCCTCGAGATTGAGGCCGTGGCAGGTGGCGCAGTTGGCCTGGAACAGCTTCTTGCCGTCCTCGACGGTCAGCGTGGATGCCGTCTGCGTCGTGTCTCCGGCTGCCATCGCAGCGGTGGCGCCGGCGTAGCCTCCGCCGGTGACGAGCAGGCCGATGCCGATCAGCGCGGCGGCTGCCCACTTGCTGCGGCGGCCTCCGTTGCGGCGCGGGTTCTTGGATGCCATGAGTGAATCAGCTCCGGTTACTTCAGGAAGTAGATGACGGCGAACAGGACGAGCCACACAACGTCGACGAAGTGCCAGTAGTACGACACGACGATGGCGGAGGTCATCTCTTTCCGGCCGAAGTTCTTGACGGCGAAGGCGCGCCCGATGACGAGAAGGAACGCCACGAGTCCACCGGTGACGTGCAGGGCGTGGAACCCGGTGGTGATGTAGAAGGCGGACGCGTACGAGTCGGCCTGGATGGGCATGCCCTCGGCGATCAGCGTGGCGTACTCCCACACCTGACCCGAGACGAAGATCGCGCCCATGACGAAGGTGAGGAAGAACCACTCGACCATGCCCCACTTGCGCAGGTTCCAGATCGTTCCCGAGCGGTAGGGGCGGAAGTGCTCGGCGTTGTGCACGCCGATCTGGGCCGTCACCGACGAGAGCACGAGGACGAGCGTGTTGACCGCGGCGAACGGGATGTTCAGCAGTTCGGTGCGGTCGGCCCAGAGCTCGGGGGAGGTGTTGCGCAGGGTGAAGTAGATCGCGAAGAGCCCCGCGAAGAACATCACCTCGCTGCCGAGCCACACGATGGTGCCCACAGCGACCGGGTCCGGCCGCTTGACCGAGCGCAGGGCCTGGGAATACGTCGCTGGAGTGGTCGTCACGGCATCCATTATGGCCGATTCGGAGGGAGGTTTCTGCATCGCTGAAGGTCGAGTACGACTCGGTCGAGGTTAGGGCCGCCTAAGAATCCACCGAAAGGAGCCTCAGAACCGGCCGATAGGATCGTGTGTCATGGCTCAGCACGCGTGGCGCGACATCCTGACGGATCTTCTCGAGGGGCGCGATCTCAGCGTGTCGGATGCCACCTGGGCCATGCGCGAGGTCATGGCCGGGCGCGCGACATCGTCGCAGCTGGCCGGTTTCCTGGTGGCCCTCCGCGCCAAGGGCGAGACCGTGGACGAGATCGTCGGCTTCCGCGATGCGATCCTCGAGGCGGCTCTGCCCCTGTCGGTCCCCACGGATGCCCTCGACATCGTCGGTACCGGCGGCGACCGCTTCGGCACGGTCAACGTCTCGACGATGGCCTCGATCGTCGCCGCAGCGAGTGGTGTCCCCGTCGTCAAGCACGGCAACAAGGCCGCGAGTTCGAAGTCCGGGTCCTCCGACGTGCTCGCCGCCCTCGGCATCGACCTGTCGCTCGATCCCGCCGGCGTGGCGCGGGTGCTCGACGAGGCGGGAATCACCTTCGCGTTCGCCTCGGCCTTCCACCCCGGATTCCGCCACGCCGGCCCCACCCGCGCCGAGCTGGGCATCCCCACCGTCTTCAACTTCCTCGGTCCGCTGTGCAACCCGGCACGTGCCGAGGCCAACGCGGTCGGCGTCGCGCACCTCGACCGGGTGCCGCTCATCACGGGCGTCTTCCGTACGCGCGGCGCGACAGCGCTGGTGTTCCGCGGCGACGACGGACTGGACGAGCTGACGACGACCGGTCACAGCCGGATCTGGGAGGTCAGTCGCGGCGACATCCACGAGCACGATCTCGATCCGCGCGACCTGGGGATCCCGCTCGCGCGCATCGATGACCTGTTGGGTGGCGATCCGGAACACAACGCCGAGGTGGTGCGGCGCGTGCTGGCCGGCGACGCCGGCCCGGTGCGCGACATCGTGCTGCTGAACGCCGCGGCCGGGATCGTCGCCTATCGGCTCTGGCGCGAGTCGGGGGAGGTCCAGCGGCCGATCCTCGAGCGTCTGGCGGAGGCGACCGAGACGGCCGCCGAGGCGATCGACTCCGGCGGTGCGGCGAAGACGCTCGAGGCGTGGGTCGCAGCCACGCATCGCTGAGGTCTGACCACTTCGGATTCTCACGGCGGGCGGACCGGCGGGCGGCTGCGGGCGGTGCATAGCGTGAGGGCAACGATCCGAGGAGGAACCGATGTCCCACACCGCCACCCACACCGCCGACACGGTGGAGGCGCCCACCCGCCGCACCGGCCTGGTCAAGCTCCTGGGCAGCCTGGGCGTGCTCGGAGGGGTCGTCCTGATCATCGGCGGCATCGTCGTCTGGTCGATCGTGTCGTCGCAGCTGCGGGCCGAGAACATCACCGTGCCCGATGACGCGGCCGCCTTCCAGGGGCAGACGGTTGCGGGTCCCTTCACCGCGTTCGTCCAGGCCGACATCATCCAGCACCATGCGCTCGACGCGTCGGGCGGCAAGACCTACGCCGAGCTGGACAAGGACGACCCGGTGCGCGCGACCATGATGAACGCGTCGTTCCTGCGGGCCTCGCTGTTCACGTCCGTGGTCTCGTTCGGCGTCGCCGCCTTCGCGATGGGCATGGGTATCCTGTCGATCATCTTCGGCTTCGCGATCCACCGCCTGGCCTCGGCCCCGGTGGTCGTCCGCCGCACCGCGGTGACCTCCGGCTGATCAAGGAGGGACCGGACCCGTGCCTCGGCACGGGTTTCGGCGTATGCGCATGAACCCTGTCGATGCCCTCACCGAGATCGCGGAGCTCCTCGAGCGCGAGAGGTCGTCGAGATACAAGTCGAAGGCGTTCCGAACCGCCGCGGATGCGATCGCGGGCTTGACGGACGCAGAACTCGACGACGTCCCGGCGCTACGACGTCGCGCGGGCATCGGCGAACGCACGCTCGAGGTGATCGTCCGGGCCCGCGGGGGTGCCGTGCCCGCGTATCTGGCGGATCTGCGGGAGCGCCGCGGCGTCGTTCCGGCGGGGGAGCTGCGGCGACTGCTGCGGGGCGACCTGCACTCGCACTCGGAGTGGTCCGACGGTCTGACCCCGATCGAGGAGATGGTCGGTGCGGCACGCGCCCTCGGGCACGAGTACCTGGCGCTCACCGACCACTCACCGCGGCTCCGGGTCGCGCGAGGGCTCTCGCCCGAACGGCTGCGAGAGCAGCTGGACGTCGTCGCGGGCATGAGCGGTGACGGGTTCACCCTGCTGAGCGGGATCGAGGTCGACATCCTCGACGACGGATCGCTCGACCAGGAGGACGAGCTGTTGCGGCGGCTCGACATCGTCGTGGCCTCCGCGCACTCGAAGCTGCGCATGGCGCACGGTCCGATGACGCGTCGTCTGGTGGCCGCGGCATCCGATCCCCGGGTCGACGTGCTCGGCCACGTGACGGGCCGGTTGGTCGAGGGGAGTCGGGGCACCCGGCCGCCCTCCGAGTTCGACCCCGCTCCGGTCTTCGCGGCCTGCGCGGCGAATGGCGTGGCGGTCGAGATCAACTCGCGCCCCGAGCGTCAGGATCCGCCCGACGAGCTGATCACCGGGGCCCTCGAAGCGGGGTGTCTGTTCAGCATCGATTCCGACGCCCATGCGCCCGGCCAGCTGTCGCTGCTCGACTACGGAGCGGCACGCGCCGAGAGGCTCGGCGTGCCGGCGGACCGGATCGTCACGACATGGCCGCTCGCGAGGCTGCGGGAGTGGACCGGTCGGGATCGAGGCTGACTTCGGGGGACGCCGCCGCGGTCAGACCCGTTTGCCCAAGGATGCGGCGGCGCGGGTCGCGGAGGCTCCGAGCCCCCAGCGCGTCGCCAGTTCGTCGAGAGCGTCCTGATCCACCGGGCGGATGCGCCCGTCGACCGGCGCCAGCGGGAGGTCGCGCACCACGTTGACGACGCGGGGCGCGACCGCGAGGTACTCGGCGGCGGCCGTGATCTTGGCCCGCACGCCCGCGGTCATCCCGTCGCCGCGTTCGGCGGCCGCGACGATGCCGTCGAGGTCGCCGTGGGCGGCCAGCAGCGTCGCGGCGGTCTTGTCGCCGACGCCGGCGACCCCGGGCAGGCCGTCCGAGGCGTCTCCGCGCATCGTCGCGAAGTCCGCGTACTGATCGGGCCGCACCGCATATTTCGCGATGACGGCGTCGTCGGTGAGCACGTCGAGGTTGCTCATGCCGCGCCCCGTGTAGACGACACGGATGCCGCGTGCGTCATCGACCAGCTGGATGAGATCGCGATCGCCGGTGACGACGTCCACCGGGATGTCGGAGCGCGTCGCGAGCGTGCCGATCACATCGTCGGCCTCGTGGTCGGCTGCGCCCACGATCGGGATGCCGAGCACGCCCAGCGCCTCCCGGATGACGGGGACCTGCGCTTGGAGCGGGTCGGGGACCACTTCGACATCGGCGCCGCTCACCGCCGGCTCGGCGACGCGGTGCGTCTTGTAGCTGGGGAGGAGGTCGACCCGCCATTGCGGGCGCCAGTCGTCATCCCAGCACGCGACGAGGTGGCTGGGCTCATACGCGTCGACGAGCTTGGCGATCATGTCGAGCAGACCGCGCACCGCGTTGATGGGACGCCCGTCCGGCGCCGTGACGCTGTCGGGCACCCCGTAGAACGCACGGAAGTAGAGGGACGCGCTGTCGAGCAGCATGAGGCGGTCGGCCATCGCATCATCCTGGCATGCGCGGCCCGGCGCGTCAGCAGCCCGGACCCGATGGGGCCTCGACGCAGGTTCGTTCGACGAGCGCACTGCGGGCTTCCAGTACCTCGACGGTGTAGCCGGCGGTCGGGATCGCGAGGAGTCCCGGCACGGGGCGCCAACCGCGGCCGAAATCGACGTCGGCGCGGTACCGGACCACCGCGGAGGCCGCGTACGTGCCCCGGGTCGAATAGGTGTGGCTCGTGGCCGTGGGGGAGAACTGCGGCTGACCCAGACTCGACCAGCTCGCTCCGCCGAGACCCGCCGACACCGACGCACCGTCGCCGGGCAGGATCGTCACCTGTTCGGGGGAGAAGCGCACCGTGACCGGCAGATCGAACAGCGTTCCCGTCGCCGTGTGTTCGGACGCCGCCACGACGAAGTTCGTCGGCAGCCCCACGATCCCGAAGCCGGCCGGCTCCCCGCCGAGGGAGAGCGGGGTCGGAGCGAACGACGCGACATCGGCGAGCGTCGCCTGCGGCAGCAGGGACACCGTGAAGTCGTCGCACCGATTCAGGGCTCCGCAGTCCCGGGGCTCGGCGCCGGATTCCGAGTTCAGCGATTCGTGCAAGCGTCGCTCGACGCCGCTTTCCCACGTGTCCTTTCCCTCAACGAGGATGTGATCGCCCGCGTTGCTCGCAGCGGCGCAAAGGCCTGCTGCCAAGCGGTCGAAGTCGCATGAGCTGACGGAGGAGTTGAGCGCGAGCGCGAAGAGCGCGGTCAAAGGGTCCATCAACAAGGATCCGGCTCCACGACGATGTCCGTGATCATCTGGACGTCGCTTACGGTGACGGCAAGAACTTGTCGATTCGGTCGAGACGCGGGCGTTACATCAGTATTCTCGGAACCCATCAACCTCGTCTGAGATAGATCCACGCACGTCCTCAAAACCAACCCGGTTCGAGACTTACCGCTCGCCGCGACCCATACAACCTTCGTGGGGCCGACCACTCGCATGCCCGCTTCAAGGAGGTCTTGCGCGGTGCTCTCGGCGGATGAGGCTGCCGCAGCATCAAGGTATGTCTCCGGATCGACCGGAGATGCCGGATTTGCGCGCCGGGCGTTCAGGGCATCCACGTACGCGCGGTAGGTCGCCTCGGCCGCGCGGAACGCAGCCTCCTCGGCGTCGGGTGTGGCCATCGGCCCCGGAGTGTCGGCCGGGGGCGGAGGCGGGGCCTCCGGACTGCAGCCGGTCAAGAGGAGGGCGGCGACCAGAGCGGCGGCCGCGACGCGATCACGCACGGGCATGCTCCGACGGTAGCGAGCACGCGGGCGGGCGGCAGCGGTTGTCCACAGGGCGTCTCGTAGGCTCGGATCATGACCTCGAACTCCGGCTGGGACGATGATGTCCTTCGGTGACGCATCGCGTCGTCGTCGGCCTGCGGCTGCTGCCGCGTGTCCCTGCGGAAGCAGTCGGGCTTTCGGTGCGTGCTGCGGTCCGATCCTGGATGGGCGGGCCGCAGACGCGCCGGAGCAGCTCATGCGATCGCGATACACCGCGTTCGCCCTCGGAGACACCGTCCATCTCGCCCGCACCTGGCATCCGGCGACGCGCCCTGCGGACCTCGACGCCGACCGGGGCACGGACTGGCTCGGCTTGACGATCGTTCGAGCCGCGGGGGGCGCGCCGGACGACGATGGCGTCGTCGAGTTCCGCGCCCGCTGGCGGGCCGGAGGCGTGACCGGAGAGCTGCACGAGGTGAGCCGGTTCCGGCGTCTTCGAGGCCGGTGGGTGTACGTCGACGGCATCATCGACGAAGCCTCCTGACCGCGTCGGAGACCTCGGTGACGACGGCAGCCTCCCAGAGCCAGGCGAGGATGCCGTAGCCCCCGAGCGCGGTGACGATCGTCGTCGCGAGGGAGGCCGAGACCAGGCCGGCGGCCGAGAAGGAGACGCCGACGACGTCCCGGTGCACGGCGGACACGGCTCCCACGGCGAGCGCGACCACCGCGCACAACGGTGCGGTGGGGATGACGGGAAGCGCGAACAGCCCCGCCGCGCCCAGCCCGTCCTCGGGTCGCAGCGCGGCGAACAGCGTCGGAAGCAGCAGCGCGAGGCACCCGGACCCGAGGACGGCCGAGACGACGGCGGCGATGCGCCAGGCGTCCTGGGCGCGCGCGGAGGGCGAAGCGCGGTGATGTGAAGGCATGCCCTGATCGTCGGGGCGAAGCCGTGTCCGACGGGTCCCGCACGAGCAGGTGGGGAAGAACGGACGAGCTCGCGTCGTTCGGGAGGAAAGACGGCGTCGCGAAGGCCCGAAACGACTGGAACTGCGCGGTTCTGCTCTGATACCCTGAAACGTCACTCGTGTGGCTTCGTCGCCATGCGTTCGGACGCAGCATCCACAACCACCCGCCTCGGTCGAGGTCGCCATCCACGCGATGGCGAACAAACCTCGGCTCCCGGCCCGACACCCTGACCCAACAAGGACAACCCACTACATGACTAACGCAACGACCGCCCCGGCCACCAAGCAGGTCGCCATCAACGACATCGGATCTGCTGAGGACTTCCTGGCCGCGGTCGAGAAGACTCTGAAGTTCTTCAACGACGGTGACCTCATCGAAGGAACCGTGGTGAAGATCGACCGCGACGAGGTCCTCCTCGACGTCGGCTACAAGACCGAGGGTGTCATCCCCTCGCGCGAGCTTTCCATCAAGCACGACGTCGACCCCAACGAGGTCGTCAAGGTCGGCGACGAGGTCGAAGCCCTCGTTCTCCAGAAGGAGGACAAGGAAGGCCGCCTCATCCTCTCCAAGAAGCGCGCGCAGTACGAGCGTGCCTGGGGTGACGTGGAGAAGATCAAGGAGAACGACGGTGTCGTCACCGGCTCCGTGATCGAGGTCGTCAAGGGTGGCCTCATCGTCGACATCGGCCTCCGCGGCTTCCTGCCCGCGTCGCTCATCGAGCTGCGCCGCGTCCGCGACCTCACGCCGTACCTCGGCCAGGAGATCGAGGCGAAGATCCTCGAGCTCGACAAGAACCGCAACAACGTCGTGCTCTCGCGCCGCGCCCTGCTCGAGCAGACGCAGTCCGAGTCGCGCACCACGTTCCTCAACAACCTGCACAAGGGGCAGGTCCGCAAGGGCGTCGTGTCGTCGATCGTCAACTTCGGTGCGTTCGTCGACCTCGGCGGCGTGGACGGCCTCGTGCACGTCTCCGAGCTGTCGTGGAAGCACATCGAGCACGCGTCGGAGGTCGTCGAGGTCGGCCAGGAGGTCACCGTCGAGATCCTCGAGGTCGACCTCGACCGCGAGCGCGTCTCGCTCTCGCTGAAGGCGACCCAGGAGGACCCGTGGCAGGTCTTCGCCCGCACGCACGCGATCGGACAGGTCGCGCCGGGCAAGGTCACCAAGCTGGTTCCGTTCGGTGCATTCGTCCGCGTCGCGGACGGCATCGAGGGCCTCGTGCACATCTCGGAGCTCTCGGGCAAGCACGTCGAGCTCGCCGAGCAGGTCGTGTCGGTCGGTGAAGAGGTCTTCGTGAAGATCATCGACATCGATCTCGAGCGTCGCCGCATCTCGCTCTCGCTCAAGCAGGCGAACGAGTCGGTCGATCCCTTCGGCACCGAGTTCGACCCGGCCCTCTACGGCATGGTCACCGAGTACGACGAGAACGGGGAGTACAAGTACCCCGAGGGCTTCGACCCGGAGACCAACCAGTGGAAGGAAGGCTTCGACGAGCAGCGCCTCGCTTGGGAAGCCGAGTACGCCGCAGCCCAGGGCCGCTGGGAGGCCCACAAGGCCGCTGTCGCCAAGGCCCTCGAGGCCGAGGCGGCTGCACCGGCCGACAACGGCTCGTCGTTCTCGTCGGACATCCAGTCCGCGACCACCGGTGGCGGCGGCACCCTGGCCGACGACGAGGCTCTCGCCGCACTGCGCGAGAAGCTCTCGGGTCGCTGAGCCGAATCTGACACGACGAAAGGGTCGGAGCCTCATGGCTCCGGCCCTTTCGCCGTTCCTGCTGGGCGTCTCGGCCCTGGTCGGCGTGGCGTGCCCGCGGAAGCGATAGTTTCGAGACATGGACACCGAAGCGCCGCAGCGTACGCGAGCGACGTTCGTCCTACCGAACTCCCCGAGGTGGGTGGATGCCGTTCTCGGGGACGGCGATCGTTCCCGGTCGGCGATGCTCAACCAGATCGTCGTGATGAGCGTCGTGCTCGTCGTGGCGGCTGTCGGGCTGCTCGTCGGGCTCCGCGGCGACGCGGTGCTGTTCTTCGTCGCCGTCACCGGTGTGTTCCTGCTGACCGGGGCGGCGATCATCGTGCCGTGGGGCCACGTCCCGCCCCGCTGGCTCGCCGTCATCCCGGTCGGCGACATCGTCGCGATCGCGATCATGCGCACGGCCGAGCCGGCGGCCGGGTTCGGACTGCTGTGGGTGTTCCCGGTGATCTGGCTCGCGAGCGGCTTCGGCACCGCCGGCTGGATCGGGGGCATGGGGCTCTCCCTCTCGGCCTATGCCGTGGTCGAGGCGACCACGCGGACCGCGCCGTCGTCGTTCGGATTCGTCCTGTTGCCGCTGCTGCTCATCGCCGTGAGCACGTCCACGTATCTCAGCAGTCGCCGGGCCAACGCTCAGCGACTGCTGCTCGACCGGCAGGCGACCGTGCTGACCCAGTCTCTCGAGCGGGCGCGCCGCCACGAGCAGGTGCTCACCGAGGCGCTCGACCGGGTCGACTTCGGCGTCGTGCGCATCGAGACCGACGGATCGGCGTCGATCATCAATGACGCGCACGCCCGCTTGCTGCGCGGCTCACGTTCCAGCGCCGCGCCCGATGTCTTCACAGCCGACGGCGCGAGCCTGCTGGCGCCGGAGGAACAGCCGATGGCCCGGGTGCGGCGCGGCGAGGCGTTCAGCGATGCGCGCATCCAGGTCGGCAGCGGCGACGATCGACGCGTGCTCAGCGTGTCGGCGCGCCGCATCATCGAGCCCGACGGACGCGATTCGGGCGCCGTCGTGGTGACCCGCGACGTCACGGCCGAGACGGACGCCTCACGCGAGCGCGACGCTCTCGTCTCGTCGGTGTCGCACGAGCTGCGTACGCCGCTGACGTCGATCCTCGGCTACCTCGAACTCGCCATCGACACTCCCGGGGTTCCCGAGGCCGCGCTGGAGAACCTCCGGGTCGCGGACCGCAATGCGGATCAGCTGCTGCGGCTCGTGGGCGACGTGCTGGCAGCGTCGAGTCAGAGCAGGTCGGCCGCTCAGGTCACCGTGGCGCCCGAAGACGTCGACCTCGCCGAGCTCGTGAACGCCGCGGTCGAGTCGATCCTCGTCAGCGCCGGGGAGCGCGGCATCACGATCGACGTCTCGCGGGTAGAGCCGGCTCGCGCCTACGCCGACCCCGTCCGCATCCGTCAGGTGCTCGACAACCTCCTCTCGAACGCCGTGAAGTACAACCGTCCGCGCGGGCGCGTCTCGGTGGCGACCTCTGTCGGCGACCAGTGGGCGATCATCGCGGTGCAGGACTCAGGTGTGGGGTTGAACGAGGAGGATCTGGGCTCGGTCTTCCAGCGCTACTACCGGGGCGTGGCCGTCCGCGACTCGGCGGTGGCCGGAAACGGACTCGGTCTCGCGATCAGCCGCGACATCGTGCGACGGCACGGCGGCGACATCACGGTGAACAGCGTGCTCGGCGTCGGCTCGACCTTCACCGTCACGCTGCAGGCACGCCGGCCGGGGGGTTCGTGACCATGATCGATCAGTTCTCCGTGTCGCTGGTCACCGCCGTGGTCGTGCTCATGTGCGCGATGCTCTTCGTCTTCGACACGCTGCTGAGACGCCCTGATCAGAGCGGTCGCTTCTGGGCCGCCGGCTTCCTCGCCGCGGTGCTGACCACCATGTTCTACGTGATGTGGGCCGCCGACCCCGGGACGTCATGGGCCGTCGTGGCCGGCAACACGTCGTCCGTCATCGGGACGGGGCTGATGTGGCTCGGATGCCGGGCCTACAACCGTCTCCCCGTGATCGTCCCCGGCGCGACCGTCGCCGCCGGCGGCGGCGCTGCGGCCCTCGCCGCCGCGATCGAGTTCGCCGCTGGGGGCGATGACTGGTCGGGTGCGTTCGTGATGTTCGTCGCACTCGCCCTCTTCGCCGGAGCAGCCGCGGCCGAATGCTTCCGCGGTTCGCTCGGTGCCTCGCGCACCGCGCTGCCCCTCGGTCTGGTGTTCGGAATCCAGGCGATCTTCTACGCGGCCCGCATCGTGGTCGTCGCGGCCTCAGGCTATGGCGAGGTCTTCGATGCTTGGGTCGGCACGATCGCCACCAGCCTGCTCACGGTGATCCTCTCGATCACCGCGCTCGTCACCGCCTCGGTGCTGCGGGCCGGCCGTGTCGGTCTGCGTGGCTTCGGGCAGGGCGCGGACGGCGATGGCGGTCTCGGCGAGATCCTCTCCGAGACGGCCTTCCGGCGCGCGCTGGCCCGCAGCGCGGTCCGAGCCGAGGCCCGTCGGGAGCTGCTGGCGGTTTCGGTGATCGAGCTGGAGGGCCTGGAGTACATCGCGACGGCGTTCGGGCTCGACGTGGGCGACGAGGTCGTCCGAACCTGGCGGTCCACGATGAACGAGAACGCGCCCACTCTCGCCGTCCTCGGGGAGGTCGGAGCCGAGCGCCTCGGGGTCATCACGGTCGTGGCGTCCGCCGCCGACGCACGACGCCAGGCGATGGTGCTGTACCGCTCGCTGTTCGAGGCGCTGGCATCGGTCGAGGGCGGTGTCCTGCCGGCGATCGGCATCGGAATCGCGCTGAGCGACGTCTCGGGGTACGACCCGGACGTGCTCAGCGAACTGGCCGGCGCCGCTGCGGTGCGCGCGTCGTCCGGGGTGGCGTCGGCCGTGCTCCTCGCCGAACCCGCCTGAGCGCACGTGCCCGGCGGAGGCGCGACGTGCAAAGCGATCAGGTCGATCGCAGGCGGTAACCGGTGCCGAGCTCGGACTCGATGCGTGTGCCGGCTCCGGCCTGCCCGAGCGCACGCCGCAGCGACTCGACGCTGCGTTCGACGGCGCGCACCTCGTCCGCGTCGGCGGCCTCGGCACGAACACGCGGACGGAGCCCGAGAGCGAGCTCGTCCTTGGTGCGCGCTCGGCCACCGGCCTCGATGAGCTGGCGCAGCAGGGCGGTCTCCACCGGCTCCATGCGCAGGGCCGTTCCGCCCACGCTCACGATGCCGTCCGCCAGCGCGATATCGGCATAGCTGCCGTGAGCGGGAGGTGTGGTCGGGGACGCCGGGGAGATCGCGTCGGCGAGCGGCGAGCGCTCCCGTCGCCGCCGCGAAGGGATCGCCGCCAGCCGCGCCTTGAGATCGCGGGGACGGAACGGCTTGCCGAGGTATTCGTCGCCGCCGGCAGCTCGGCCGCGTTCCGCGTCACCGGGCTCGACGAACGCGGAGATGAAGATGATGTACGTCTCGCTGAACGTGCGGACACGGCGGGCGACTTCGAACCCGTCGATGCCGGGGATGTTGACATCGAGGGTGGTGACGTCCGGTTCGACCGCGCGGATGATCTCCACCGCATCGAGCCCGTTCTCGGCGGAATGCACCTCGAAGCCGCTCGACTCGAGGATCGCCGTGAGCAGGCTTCGGATGTCGGCCTGATCCTCGACGACGACGGCGGTGCGCTCCACGGTGATCTCACCTTCCGCAGGTCTGGGGAGCTTCCATCGTAGTCGTCGCGCCGGATCGCGCCCAGGCTGGCGCGCGTGGCATCCTCGGGTGTATGCCTTTGATCGCATTGACCGGCGGGATCGCGTCGGGGAAGTCCACGATCGCCCGTCGTCTCGCGGAGCACGGTGCGGTGGTCGTCGACGCAGACCAGATCGTGCGCGACGTGCAGCGCCCGGGGTCGCCGGTCCTGGAGCGGATCGCCGCCGAGTTCGGTTCCCACCTCGTGCTGGCCGACGGCGTCCTGGACCGCGCGTCGCTCGCGGCCGTGGTGTTCGCCGACCCGGCCGCTCGCGAGCGGCTGAACGCCATCGTCCACCCGGCCGTCCGCGCCGAGTCCCAGCGACGTTTCGACGCCGAGTTCGCCGCGCGTGCCGATGCGGTCGTCGTCTACGACGTGCCGTTGCTGGTCGAAGCTCGGGTGGACGACCCCTGGGATCTCATCGTCGTGGCGCATGCGTCGGCCGCCGTCCGGGCCGACCGCCTGCAGCGCCTGCGCGGCATGACGCCCGACGAGGCCGACCGGCGGATCGCCGCACAGGTGCCGGACGAGACACGACTGGCGATCGCCGACGTCGTCATCGATACCGGCGGCGACCTGGGCGAGACCATCGCCGGCGCCGATGCCCTCTGGGAGCGGCTGACGGCCTGAGGCCGCGGGAACGCTGTGAGCGAAGCCGGGAGCCCGTGTCGGTGGCCACGCCTACGCTGGAAGCATGCAGACGACGCGCTCCGTCCGGCCCTTCGAGGTCGTCAGCGAATACGTTCCCAGTGGTGATCAGCCGCAGGCGATCGCCGACCTCGCGGGCAGGATCAACGCCGGCGAGACGGATGTCGTCCTCCTGGGCGCCACGGGTACGGGCAAGTCCGCCACGACGGCGTGGCTCATCGAGCAGGTGCAGCGTCCGACTCTGGTCATGGCTCACAACAAGACTCTCGCCGCGCAGCTGGCGAACGAGTTCCGAGACCTCATGCCCAACAACGCGGTCGAGTACTTCGTCAGTTACTACGACTACTACCAGCCCGAGGCGTACGTGCCGCAGACCGATACGTTCATCGAGAAGGACTCGTCGATCAACGCCGAGGTCGAGCGCCTGCGTCACTCCACGACCAACTCGCTCCTGAGCCGGCGGGACGTCGTCGTCGTCAGCACCGTCTCGTGCATCTACGGCCTGGGGGCCCCCGAGGAGTACCTCCGGGCGATGGTCGCGCTGCAGGTCGGGGAGCGATACGACCGGGACGCTCTGATCCGCAAGTTCATCGCGATGCAGTACAACCGCAACGACGTCGACTTCTCGCGCGGCAACTTCCGCGTGCGCGGCGACACGATCGAGATCATTCCGGTGTACGAGGAGTACGCCATCCGTATCGAGCTCTTCGGCGACGAGATCGAAGCGCTCTACATGCTCCACCCGCTCACCGGCGACATCGTGCAGAAGATGGACAGCGTGCCGGTGTTCCCGGCGTCGCACTACGTCGCGGGCACCGAGACCGTGCAACGGGCGATCGGGACGATCGAGCACGAGCTCGGCGAGCGGCTGAAGGAGTTCGAGAGCCAGGGCAAACTGCTCGAGGCGCAGCGCCTGCGCATGCGGACGACCTTCGACCTGGAGATGCTCCAGCAGCTGGGCTTCTGTTCCGGTATCGAGAACTACTCCCGGCACCTCGACGGCCGTTCACCGGGCGACCCGCCGCACACCCTGCTGGACTTCTTCCCGGACGACTTCCTGCTGGTCATCGACGAATCCCACGTGACGGTCCCTCAGATCGGTGCCATGTACGAGGGCGACGCCTCGCGCAAGCGCACCCTGGTCGACCACGGCTTCCGCCTGCCGAGCGCCATGGACAACCGCCCACTGCGCTTCGACGAGTTCAAAGAACGCGTCGGGCAGACCGTGTACCTCTCGGCCACCCCCGGACGGTACGAGATGGGTATCGCCGACGGGGTGGTGGAGCAGATCATCCGGCCCACGGGGCTCATCGACCCGGAGATCATCATCAAGCCCTCGAAGGGTCAGATCGATGATCTGCTCGAGGAGATCCGCATCCGCGTCGAGAAGGACGAGCGCGTGCTGGTCACCACGTTGACCAAGAAGATGGCCGAGGAGCTGACCGACTTCCTCGGCGAGCACGGGGTCCGTGTGCGCTACCTGCACTCCGACGTCGACACGCTCCGACGTGTGGAGCTGCTCACCGAGCTCCGACAGGGTGTCTACGACGTGCTCGTCGGCATCAACCTGCTGCGCGAGGGCCTCGATCTCCCTGAGGTTTCTCTGGTCGCGATCCTCGACGCGGACAAGGAGGGCTTCCTCCGCTCGGGCACCTCGCTGATCCAGACGATCGGCCGCGCGGCTCGAAACGTCTCGGGTCAGGTCCACATGTACGCCGACAGGATCACCGACTCGATGAGCGCCGCCATCGAGGAGACCGAGCGGCGTCGCGAGAAGCAGATCGCCTACAACCTCGAGAAGGGGATAGATCCGCAGCCGCTGCGCAAGAAGATCGCCGACATCACCGACGCCCTCGCCCGCGAGGCGTCGGACACGCGTGACCTCCTCAACGGGAAGGCGACGGCGCGGAACAAGTCGGGCAAGAGCAAGAGCCCCACGCCGCAGCTGCGCCGTGAGGGGATCGCCGCTGAAGGTGCTCAGCAGCTCGAGGACACCATCCAAGACCTCTCGCAGCAGATGTTCGCGGCGGCCGCGGAACTGAAGTTCGAGCTCGCAGGGCGGTTGCGCGACGAGGTGCAGGATCTGAAGAAGGAGCTGCGGGCGATGGAGCGCGCCGGGCACGCCTGACGGCCGCCCGCTCGCGTGTCGGGGAGCCGTCACGCCGGATCGGGCCGTGCGCGCCCCCGAAGCCGGAGCGCCGGGCGGCTCAGTGCGGGCAGTGCAGCAACGGCTTCGGCCCGCTGCGGTCGACGTCGTGCTCCGACATCGGATGCCCGCAGAGCGGGCACGCACGCTCGGTGCGCACGGGCTCGGGATCGGTGTCGTACGGACCGACCGAAGCGGGACCGGCAGCGCGGATGAGCCGGGCGTTGAGATACGCGTACCACCCGCCGGCCTCGCGTACACGGGTGCGTAGCGGCGGGCGGCGGGCAGGCTCGGTCATGATCTTCAGTGTACTAACGATTAGCGCAGATAGGATGCCGGTATGCCCTCCGCCGACGACCTGCTCAAGCTGGACGATCAACTGTGCTTCGCGCTCGTCACCGCGGCGCGGAACGTCGTGGGGATCTATCGCCCGATTCTCGAGCCGCTCGGCCTGACTCATCCGCAGTATCTCGTGATGCTGGCGCTGTGGGAGGAGTCTCCGCGTCCGCTCGGCGCTCTCGCCGGCGACCTCGCCATGGAGCCCGCCACCCTGTCGCCGCTGGTGAAGCGCCTGGAGACGCAGGGACTCGTCACGCGCGCACGACGTCGGGGCGACGAGCGGGTCCTCGACATCGGGCTCACCGATGCGGGGCGTGCGCTGCGATCCGACGCTCTGCAGGTGCCCGAGCGGGTCATGGCGGCGGTGGGGATGACCGTCGGCGAGGTGGAGGCGCTGCGCGACGGCCTCGCGCCCTTCGCCGGTCGGCGTCCGCGTTGAGCCCTCGCGTGTAGCGCATCGATGAGCCGAAGGCGAACCGCGGAGCCCGTGTCGGAGGCCCCACCTAGACTTGTGCGGTGCCCATCGTCCCCGTCGCTTCCTCCTCGAAACTCAGCGTCCGCGGTGCCCGCGTCCACAACCTCAAGGACGTGGATCTCGACATCCCGCGCGACAGCCTCGTCGTCTTCACCGGTCTCTCCGGCTCCGGAAAGTCGAGCCTCGCGTTCGACACGATCTTCGCCGAGGGCCAGCGTCGCTACGTCGAATCGCTGAGCGCTTACGCCCGGCAGTTCCTCGGCCAGGTCGATCGTCCCGACGTCGACTTCATCGAGGGGCTGAGCCCCGCGGTCTCGATCGACCAGAAGTCGACGAACCGCAACCCGCGGTCGACAGTCGGAACGATCACCGAGATCCACGACTACATGCGTCTCCTGTGGGCGCGCATCGGCGTTCCCCACTGTCCGGAATGCGGCGAGCGGATCCAGCGCCAGACCGTGCAGCAGATCGCGGACCAGCTGATGGAGCTTCCCGAGCGCACCCGTTACCAGGTCGTGGCGCCCGTCGTCTCGCAGAAGAAGGGCGAGTTCGTCGACCTCTTCAAGGAGCTCAGCGCCAAGGGCTACGCCCGGGCCGTCGTCGACGGCGACATCATCTCGCTCGCCGAGCCCCCGACCCTGAAGAAGAGCTACAAGCACGACATCGCCGTCGTCGTCGACCGTCTCGTCGCCGGGCCGGATCTTCTCGGCCGTGTCACCGACTCGGTGGAGACCGCCCTCACCCTCGCCGGCGGCGTCATCCAGATCAACTTCGTCGACGAAGAGGGAGACGACGCCTGGCAGAGCTTCAGCGAGAAGCTCGCCTGCCCGAACGGACACGCTCTGCAGCTCACCGAGATCGAGCCGCGTACGTTCTCGTTCAACGCGCCGTTCGGCGCGTGCCCGACGTGCTCGGGCCTGGGCACCCGCATGTCCGTCGACGCCGAGCTGATGCTCGGCGACGAGGACCTCTCGATCGCCGAGGGCGTGCTGCTTCCCTGGACCACCCAGGGCAAGGGGCTCTTCCAGTACTACGAGCGTCTGCTCGAGGGGCTCGCAGCCGACCTGAAGTTCTCGCTCAAGACCCCCTGGCGCAAGCTCCCCGCGGAGGTGCAGGATGCCGTCCTGCGCGGCGAGAACTACAAGGTCACGGTGAAGTGGAAGAACCGCTACGGACGCGAGATGCGTTACGCGTCGGGCTTCGAGGGAGTGATCCCGTACATCGAACGGCAGTATCTGCAGGCCGAGACCGACACGCAGCGGCAGCGCTGGTCGGAGTACCTCCGCGAGGTGCCGTGTCCCGCCTGCAACGGCGATCGGCTCAAGCCGGAGGTCCTGGCCGTCCTCGTCCACGATCACTCGATCGCCGACGTCGCCCGCCTCAGCCTCGCCGAGGCGCAGGACTACTTCAACCAGCTCGAGCTCACCGAGCGCGAGGCCAAGATCGCCGCCGCCGTGCTCCGCGAGATCCGCGCGCGGCTCGACTTCCTCATCGAGGTCGGTCTCACCTACCTCAGCCTGGGGCGAGCCGCCGGCTCGCTCTCGGGCGGTGAAGCTCAGCGCATCCGTCTCGCCACCCAGATCGGATCGGGCCTGACCGGCGTCCTGTACGTCCTCGACGAGCCGTCGATCGGTCTCCACCAGCGCGACAACCGGCGCCTGATCGACACGCTGGTCAAGCTCAAGAACCTCGGCAACACCCTGATCGTCGTCGAGCACGACGAAGAGACGATCGCCGCCGCCGACTGGGTCGTCGACATCGGGCCGCGGGCGGGCGTGGAGGGCGGCAATGTCGTGCACTCCGGGCCCTATGACGCACTCCTGGCCGATGAGACGTCGATGACAGGCGACTACCTCTCGGGACGTCGGGCACTCGAGACGCCCGCGAAGCGCCGGAAGATCGACAAGAAGCGGATGCTGACCGTCGTGGGGGCTCGGGCGAACAACCTCAAGAACGTCACGGCGGAGTTCCCGCTCGGCGTGCTGACCTCGGTCACCGGCGTGAGCGGGTCGGGCAAGTCGACCCTCGTCAACGGCATCCTCTACGAGGTTCTCGCCACCCGGCTCAACGGCGCGCGACGCGTCGCGGGCAAGCACACCCGCGTGACCGGTCTCGACAACCTCGACAA
Source organism: Microbacterium oleivorans (assembly GCF_013389665.1). NCBI lineage: Bacteria > Bacillati > Actinomycetota > Actinomycetes > Micrococcales > Microbacteriaceae > Microbacterium > Microbacterium oleivorans. Next base: position 3,083,906 of record NZ_CP058316.1, read on the forward strand.
GGTCGTGCACGTCGACCAGGCACCGATCGGCCGCACGCCCCGCTCGAACCCCGCCACGTACACCGGCGTCTTCGACCGCATTCGAACGCTCTTCAGCGAGACGCCCGAGGCCAAGGTCCGCGGCTATCTGCCCGGTCGGTTCTCGTTCAACGTCAAGGGCGGTCGGTGCGAGGCGTGCTCGGGAGACGGCACGCTGAAGATCGAGATGAACTTCCTCCCCGACGTCTACGTCGACTGCGAGGTGTGCCACGGCAAGCGCTACAACCGCGACACGCTCGCTGTGCACTACAAGGGCAAGAACATCGCCGAGGTGCTCGAGATGCCGATCTCGGAGGCGGCGGAGTTCTTCGAGCCGATCCAGGCGATTCACCGCTACATGAAGACGCTCGTCGACGTCGGACTCGGCTATGTGCGGCTGGGTCAGTCGGCCACGACGCTCTCGGGCGGCGAGGCGCAGCGCGTGAAGCTGGCGACCGAGCTGCAGCGGCGGTCGAATGGCCGCAGCATCTATGTGCTCGACGAGCCCACGACGGGCCTCCACTTCGAGGACGTGCGCAAGCTGCTCGAGGTGCTGAACGGCCTGGTCGACAAGGGCAACACCGTCATCACCATCGAGCACAACCTCGATGTGATCAAGGCCTCGGACTGGGTCATCGACCTCGGTCCCGAGGGGGGTGCCGGGGGAGGAACGATCGTCGCGACGGGAACGCCCGAGCAGATCGCGTCGGCCGAGGACAGCCACACCGGCCGATTCCTCGCCGAGATCCTGGGAGCCCCAGCGGCGCGCAAGGCGGGCTGAGGTGGCGAACGTCCTGCCCTATCGGCCGAAGGCGGGGGAGATCCCCACCGACCCGGGCGTCTACCGCTTCCGTGATGCGGATGGTCGTGTGCTCTACGTCGGCAAGGCCAAGAACCTGCGCGCCCGCCTGTCGAACTACTTCGCGCCCCTGCACACCCTCCACGAGCGAACCCGGCGCATGGTCACGACGGCTGCCTCCGTCGAGTGGACGGTCGTGGCGACCGACGTCGACTCGCTGCAGCTCGAGTACATGTGGATCAAGGAGTTCGATCCGCCGTTCAACGTGCGCTACCGCGACGACAAGTCGTATCCGTTCATGGCGATCACCCTGGGTGACGAGGCGCCGCGGGTGATCGTCACCCGGAACCGGCGCATCCCGGGCGCGAAGTACTTCGGGCCCTACCCGAAGGTCTGGGCCGTGCACGAGACGATCGACCTGATGATCAAGGTCTTCCCGATCCGCACGTGCAGCGATTCGTCGTACAAGAAGGCGATGGCCGCGGGTCGCCCGTGCTTCCCCGGGCAGATCGGGCGCTGCGGCGGTCCCTGCTCGATGAAGGTCTCGATCGAGGACCACCGTGCGATGGTCGACGACTTCGTCGCCTTCATGTCGGGCGGCGACCAGCGTTTCGCGCGTGAGCTCACCGCGCGCATGCGCGAGGCCGCCGCGGCCATGGACTACGAGTCGGCGGCGGTCTATCGCGACAAGCTCCAGGCCATCGAGGCGGTGCTGAACAAGAGCGCGCTCGTGCTGGACGACGACATGGATGCCGACCTCTTCGGCATCGCCGAGGACGAGCTCGCCGCGGCCGTGCAGCACTTCGTCGTCCGCGGGGGCCGTATCCGCGGCGTCCGCGCGACGACGATCGAGAAGGAGATCGACATCGCCGGGGCCGATCTGATCGATCAGGTGCTCCAGCGCGCCTACGGTGACGCGGCCGCGGGCGACATCCCGCGTCACGTCTTCGTCCCGACCCTGCCCGACGACTCGGGCGAGCTCGAGCAATGGCTCCAGGAGCGTCGTGGCCGGCGTGTGACGATCCAGGTGGCCCAGCGCGGTCGCAAGGCCGACCTCATGCGGACCGCGAGCCTCAACGCCCAGCAGGCCCTCATGCTGCACAAGACCCGGCGTACGAGCGACTACGTCGCGCGCAGCCAGGCGCTGACCGACCTGCAGGAGGCCCTCGGCCTCAGCGAGGCACCGCTGCGCATCGAGTGCTACGACGTCTCCCACCTGTCCGGGACGAACGTGGTCGCCTCGCTCGTGGTCTTCGAGGACGGGCTTCCCCGCAAAGATCAGTACCGCATCTTCGGTGTGAACGAGACGACCGACGACACCGACTCGATGTACCAGGTGCTGACCCGACGGCTGGCGCACCTCGATCAGCCCGAAGACGACGAGGAGCCCATCCCCGACGCCACGGCCGACGGCGAGGTGGTGACCACGCGCAAGCGGCCGCGATTCGCTTATCGCCCGCAACTGCTCGTCGTCGACGGCGGCAAGCCCCAGGTCGAGGCGGCCAGGCGCGCCCTCGCCGACGCCGGACACAGCGAGATCGCCCTGTGCGGCATCGCGAAGCGGCTCGAGGAGATCTGGCTGCCGGGGGAGGAGTATCCGGTGATCCTGCCGCGCACATCCGAGTCGCTCTACCTGTTGCAGCGACTGCGCGACGAGGCGCATCGGTTCGCGATCGTGCACCAGCGCAAGCGCCGCAAGCGGGACATCACCTCGGTGCTGAACGAGGTGCCGGGGCTCGGGGCCGCGCGCATCAAGGCGCTGCTTCGGCACTTCGGGTCGGTGGCCGCGCTCAAGCAGGCCACGCCTGAGCAGATGCAGGAGCTGCCGGGCATCGGGCCGCGTCTGGCGGAGGCGATCCACCGCCACCTCGCAGCCGGATAGGCTGAAGGCCAGCGGACGACAGGGGTGATCACGGTGACCGACGCGGTACCGGCGGGCGAGATTCTCATCGTGACGGGCATGTCCGGTGCCGGGCGCACGACGGCGGCGAACGCGCTCGAGGACCTCGGCTGGTACGTCGTCGACAACCTGCCGCCGCAGATGCTCCGGCCGCTGCTCGAGCTCAGCGAGCTCGCCGGACACGCCCTTCCTCGCGTCGCCGCGGTGGTCGACGTCCGCGGCGGCGACCTCTTCGCCGCCCTGCCCGAGATCACCAGGGCGCTGCGACACGGCCGCACCCTGCGGGTGCTGTTCCTCGACGCCGCAGACGAGGTGCTGGTGCGCCGGTTCGAGGCGGTGCGCCGCCCCCACCCGTTGCAGGGCGACGGCACGCTGGTCGACGGCATCCGCCGAGAACGTGAACGCCTGGCGCCGATCCGCGAGAGCGCCGACGTCATCGTCGACACCTCTCGCGACAACATCCATCAGCTCGCGACCTACATCGCCGACCTGTTCGCCGACGCGGGGACGGCCCGGCACACCGTGACCGTGATGAGCTTCGGCTTCAAGTACGGACTGCCCCCCGACGCCGACCTCGTCGCAGACATGCGCTTCCTGCCGAATCCGTTCTGGAACACCGATCTCCGGGCACTCACGGGAGAAGACCCCGCAGTGCGCGACGAGGTGCTCTCGCACCCGGGCGCGATCGAGTTCATCGACGCCTACGCCGCGGCGTTGCAGCCGGTTCTGCGGGGCTACCAGGAGGAGAACAAGCGGCATTCGGTGGTCGCCGTCGGGTGCACGGGCGGTAAGCACCGCTCGGTCGTGACGGCCCGCGAGCTCACGCGTCGGCTCAGCGCGGTTCCGGGTGTGGCGGTGCGACTCAAACACCGCGACCTCGGTCGCGAGTAGGCTGTTCCTTCGTCCCCCGAACCCCTCCCGAAGGAGCGCCGTGCCGCTGACCGCTGACGTCAAGACCGAGTTGGCTGCGATGCGCGACCCTCGCCCCGCTGCCCGCGTCGCCGAGGTGACCGCCATCCTCCGCTTCGCCGGTGGGCTCCACTCCATCGCCGGCCGGGTCGCGGTGGAAGCCGAGGTCGACTCCGAGATCCTCGCGCGCCGGGTGGCGCGGGAACTGGTCGAGATCTACGGCGTGCGACCGGAGCTCGCCCGCATCCAGGCCTCGGGTGGTCGAGACGGCGCGACGTTCGCCGTCCGCGTCCGCGAGGGCGGTGAGACGCTCGCCCGCCAGACCGGCCTCCTCGATCAGCGTCGTCGTCCGGTCCGCGGCCTCCCGAACAAGCTGACGACCGGCTCGCGGCCCGACCTCGCCGCACTGTGGCGCGGCGCGTTCCTCGCCGCCGGCTCGCTCTCGGACCCCGGTCGTTCGGCTGCGCTCGAGATCTCCTGCCCGTCGCCCGAGGCCGCCATGGCGCTGGTGGGCGCCGCGCACCGGCTCGGGATCGTCGCGAAGGCTCGCGAGGTCCGCGGCATCCCGCGCGTGGTCGTGCGCGACGGCGAGGCGATCCGGCAGACCCTCGCCGAGATGGGGGCCACCCGCACGGCCGACACGTGGGACCAGATGCGCCAGCGCCGCGAGGTGCGCGCCGGTGTCAACCGTCTCGTCAACTTCGACGACGCCAACCTCCGCCGCTCCGCACAGGCAGCCGTCGCCGCATGCGCGCGCGTCGAGCGTGCCCTCGAGATCCTCGGCGACGAGGTGCCCGATCACCTCAAGCAGGCGGGCGACCTGCGTCTGGCGCATCGCGACGCGAGCCTCGACGAACTCGGCCATCACGCCGACCCGCCGCTGACGAAGGACGCGGTCGCCGGACGCATCCGGCGCCTGCTCGCCATGGCCGACAAGAAGGCCGCCGCCGAGGGACTGCCCGACACCGAGTCAGCCGTTCCCGCCGGGCTCGCCGACTGATCCCCGCCCGCGTTACACAGCGTTCCGGCCGGGAAGCAACGGGGTGACCCCCGTGTTGGGTTCTCAATAGGATGAACCCGTCCACGAGGTGCGCGCTCGCGCGCCTTCGACAGCACGAGCCGCGCGCCGCGCGGTGCTGATAGGAGATACAGAATGCCGAAGTACACCCTTCCCGAGCTCCCTTACGACTATGCGGCTCTCGAGCCGCACATCAGCGGCAAGATCATGGAGCTGCATCACTCCAAGCATCACCAGGCCTATGTCACGGGCGCCAACACCGCCCTCGAGCAGCTTGCCGAGGCCCGTGAGACCGGCAACCTGGCGAACGTGAACAAGCTCGAGAAGGACCTCGCGTTCAACCTCGGCGGTCACGTCAACCACTCCATCTTCTGGACCAACCTCTCGCCCGAGGGCGGCGGCGAGCCCGAGGGCGAGCTCCGCGCGGCGATCGACGAGTTCTTCGGTGGCTTCGACAAGTTCCAGGCCCACTTCACCGCCGCCGCGACCGGCATCCAGGGCTCCGGCTGGGCCGTGCTCAGCTGGGACCCGATCGGCGCGCAGCTGATCATCCAGCAGCTGTTCGACCAGCAGTCGAACACCGCTCAGGGCACCGTCCCGATCTTCCAGCTCGACATGTGGGAGCACGCCTTCTACCTCGACTACCTCAACGTCAAGGCCGACTACGTCAAGGCCGCGTGGAACATCGCCAACTGGCAGAACGTCGCCGAGCGCTTTGTGACGGCGCGCGAGAAGACGGCCGGCCTGCTCGCGTAGTAGGGTCGTAAACAGGTGAGGATGCCGGGCTCCTCCCGGCGACGGGAGCAGATCCCGGCATCCTCTTCTTTTTCAACAGATCGCGTTTCGGTCACCCAGCACGGGCTTCGCCGGCGCGACGAGAAACGGGAGACATCGTGTCTGTCAAGATCGGCATCAACGGCTTCGGCCGCATCGGACGCAACTACCTCCGCGCCGCCCTCGCTCAGGGCGCGGACCTCGAGATCGTGGCGGTGAACGACCTCACCGACAACAAGACCCTCGCGCACCTCCTCAAGTACGACTCGATCCTCGGACGCCTGGACGCCGAGGTCACGTACTCGGAGGATTCCATCACGGTCGGCGGCAAGACCATCAAGGTCTTCGAAGAGCGCGACCCCGCCAACCTGCCCTGGGGCGAGCTGGGCGTCGACATCGTCATCGAGTCGACCGGCCGCTTCACCAAGGCCGCCGACGCCGGCAAGCACATCACCGGCGGCGCCAAGAAGGTGCTCATCTCGGCCCCGGCCTCGGGCGAGGACGGCACCTTCGTCATCGGCGCCAACGAGGACCAGTACGACCCCGAGAACCACAACATCATCTCGAACGCGTCGTGCACCACGAACTGCCTCGCGCCGCTGGCCAAGGTCCTCAACGACAACTTCGGCATCGTCAAGGGCCTCATGACGACGGTCCACGCGTACACCGCCGACCAGAACCTGCAGGACGGCCCGCACAGCGACCTGCGTCGCGCCCGCGCCGCCGCGCTCAACATCGTCCCGACCTCGACCGGTGCCGCCAAGGCCATCGGTCTGGTGCTCCCCGAGCTCAAGGGCAAGCTCGACGGCTTCGCCCTCCGCGTGCCGGTCCCCACCGGTTCGGCCACCGACCTCACGGTCGAGCTCGAGCGCGAGGTCACCGTCGACGAGATCAAGGCCGCCTACAAGGCCGCCGCCGAGGGCCCGCTCAAGGGCATCCTCAAGTACACCGAGGACGAGATCGTCTCGAGCGACATCGTCACCGACGACCACTCCTGCATCTTCGACGCCGGTCTGACCCGCGTCATCGGCAACCAGGTCAAGGTCGTCGGCTGGTACGACAACGAGTGGGGCTACTCGAACCGCCTCGTCGACCTCACCGAGCTCGTCGCCAGCAAGCTCTGACGTCCATGGCTCTGCGAACCCTCGATTCGCTGGGCCCGCTCGCAGGCAAGCGCGTCATCGTCCGTGTCGACTTCAACGTCCCCCTGAAGGACGGAGTCATCACGGACGATGGCCGCGTGCGTGCGGCGCTGCCCACCATCGACCACCTGATCGGCCAGGGAGCGCGCGTGATCGCGTGCTCGCACCTCGGCCGTCCCGACGGTGCTCCTGACGCGAAGTACTCGCTCGCCCCGGTGGCCCAGCGACTGTCCGAGCTGCTCGGCAAGCCCGTCGCCTTCGCCGGCGACACCGTGGGGGAGTCGGCGCAGCAGGTCGTCTCGGCGCTCGGCGACGGAGACGTCGCGGTCATCGAGAACCTGCGTTTCAACGCGGGAGAGACCGCGAAGGACGAGGCCGAGCGTCGTGCCTTCGCCGAGCAGCTCGCCGAACTCGGTGACGTGCTCGTCTCCGACGGGTTCGGCGTCGTGCACCGCAAGCAGGCGTCGGTCTACGATCTCGCCGAGATCCTGCCGTCGGCGGCCGGCTTCCTCATCGAGAAGGAGGTCGACGTCCTCGACCGCCTGACCGAGAACCCGGAGCGCCCGTACGCGGTCGTGCTCGGCGGATCGAAGGTGAGCGACAAGCTCGGCGTGATCGAGCACCTGCTGCCCCGCGCCGACAAGATCCTCGTGGGCGGTGGGATGCTCTTCACCTTCCTCGCGGCCCTCGGCCACAAGGTCGGTAAGAGCCTGCTCGAGAGCGATCAGCTCGAGCGGGTCACCGGCTACATCGAGACGGCGAAGGAGCGCGGGGTCGAACTGGTGCTCCCCGTCGACGCCGTCATGGCCTCCGGTTTCGCCTCGGACGCCGACCATGTGGTCGCCGACGCCGATGCGCTGGAGGACACCCCGTACGGTGCAGACGGCATGGGGCTCGACATCGGGCCGCGGACGGCGGAGCTCTTCGCCGATGCCATCCGCACCTCGCGGACCGTGTTCTGGAACGGACCGATGGGCGTCTTCGAGATGCCCGCCTTCGCCGCCGGAACCCGCACGGTCGCTCAGGCGCTCACCGAGGTCGACGGCCTCTCGGTCGTGGGCGGCGGCGACTCCGCGGCCGCGGTGCGTCAGCTCGGTTTCGCCGATGAGGCTTTCGGCCACATCTCGACGGGCGGCGGGGCGTCGCTCGAATTCCTGGAGGGCAAGAAGCTCCCCGGTCTGGAGGTACTCGGATGGGCATGACCCGTCTCCCGCTCATCGCCGGCAACTGGAAGATGAACCTCGACCACCTGCAGGCGGTCGCGTTCGTCCAGAAGCTGCACTGGACGCTGAAGGACGCCAAGCACGAGGAGGACTCGGTCGAGGTCGCGGTCTTCCCGCCCTTCACCGACCTGCGCACCGTGCAGACGCTGCTCGATGCCGACAAGATCGCTTTCGCCCTCGGTGCTCAGGACCTGTCGACGAAGGACTCCGGTGCCTACACCGGCGAGGTGTCGGGCGCGTTCCTGAAGCAGCTCGACTGCCAGTACGTGATCATCGGCCATTCCGAGCGGCGCGAGTACCACGCCGAGACCGACGAGGTCGTGGCGGCCAAGGTCCAGGCGGCGCTGCGTCATGGGTTGGTTCCCGTGATCTGCGTGGGCGAGACCGCGGAGGATCTCGAGAAGCACGGTGCCTCAGCGGTGCCGGTCGCGCAGCTGCAGGCGGCCCTGGCCGGTGTCGCCGCCGAGGCCGACATCGTGGTGGCGTATGAGCCGGTCTGGGCGATCGGCTCGGGCCAGGCGGCGACGCCGCAGCAGGCGCAGGACGTCTGCGCCAAGCTGCGCGAGGTCGTGGGCTCCGCTCTCGGCGCCGACGCGGCCGCGCGCACCCGCGTGCTGTACGGCGGTTCGGTGAAGTCGTCGAACATCGCAGGTTTCATGCGCGAGCCCGACGTCGACGGTGCACTCGTAGGCGGAGCCAGTCTCGTCGCCGACGAGTTCGCCGCGATCATCCGCTACCAGAAGCACGTCGGCGTGTGACCTCGTACGGCTCGGTGACCTTGGTGGTCGCCGAGCCGTACGTGTTCGCGCGCGACCGCCGGATATACTTGACCCTCGTGCGATCGGAACGATCGCCGGAAAGGTGACGACCACCGTGCAGATCCTCGAGTTCGCGCTGCAGGTGCTGCTGGGCATCACCAGCCTGCTCCTCACGCTGCTGATCCTGCTCCACAAGGGGCGCGGCGGCGGCCTGTCCGACATGTTCGGCGGCGGCATGAGTTCCGCGATGGGGTCGTCCGGTCTGGCCGAACGCAACCTCAACCGGTTCACGATCGTTCTCGCCCTCGGCTGGTTCATCTCGATCGTCGCGTTGGGCCTGATCACGAAGTTCTCGGTGCTCTGATGGCAACGGGAGGAAACGCGATCCGCGGCACTCGCGTCGGCGCCGGACCCATGGGCGAGCAGGACCACGGACACCACGCCGACCGTGTGTCGGTGTCGTACTGGGACGCCCTCGGCAACGAGACGGTGCGCTACTTCGCCGCCGGCATCTCGGACGACGAGATCCCGGAGACGATCGACTCGCCTCACTCGGGCCTGCCGGCGGGACGCGACAAGGCCAATCCGCCCGCGGTCGCCAAGAGCGAGCCGTACAAGACCCACCTCGCCTACGTGAAGGAGCGCCGCACCGACGAGGAAGCAGAGCAGCTCCTCGACGACGCACTCCAGCAGCTGCGGGAGCGACGAGGCCTCAACTGAGGGTCTCGCGACAGCGAAAAGACGGAAGAGCGGATGCCGTGGCATCCGCTCTTCCGTCGTTTCCGGGCCTGCGCGACCCGGTGTCAGTACTGATCGTCGATCAGCTCGGGTGGTACCTGGGCCGCCGTCGACTCATCGGTGAAGAGAATCGTCCGCCGCGTGCCCTTCGCCCCCGCAGCCGGAACGCTGTGGTAGCTCGCACCGGCGAGGGCGAGGCCCAGGGCGGCCGACTTGTCGGGGCCCGCGAGCACCATCCACACCCGCTTGGATGCGTTGATCACCGGACGCGTGAGCGTGATGCGCTCGGCGGGGGGCTTGGGGGAGTCGTGCACCGGGGTGACGGCCTCGTCCGTGATGCGGATCTCGGGCCGGTCAGGGAAGAGCGAGGCGATGTGGCCGTCGGGTCCGACCCCGAGGAAGCAGATGTCGAACACCGGCCAGGCAGTGTCGTCGCTGCCGAATCGGGCGAGCTCGGCTTCGTACGCGGCGGCCGCCGATTCCGCATCGGCGGATTCGTCGGAGGCCGCGATCGCATGGATGTTCGCCGCGGGCACCGTGATCGCGTCGAGGAACGCGCGGCGCGCGACAGCGTCGTTGCGGTCGTCGCTGCCCCTCGGAACGAATCGCTCGTCGACCCACCAGAAGTGGACGTTGCTCCAGTCGACCGACCCGAGGTCGGCGTGCGCACCGACCTGCGTCAGCACGTCCCCGATGATGACCCCGCCCGCGAGGCCCACGTGCACGGTGCGTCCGTCGGCACCCCACTTCGCGACGCGGTCGAGGAAGCGGGCGGCGACGGCTCGGGTGAGCGTCTCCGCATCCGCGCTGATGACGACGCGCTTCTCGGCTGTCGCCACCTCAGGCGTCCTGACCGGGTGAGCGGTGCAGCCGCCGCCACCCGTCGCTGATGACGCGCCCGTAGAGCACGTCGGGCCCGAGACGGCGGAGCTCCTCGGCCAGGCACTCGCGAAGAGTGCGTCGCGGAAGCACGAGGTCGTGAGCGGGCTGCCCCGGCTGCGTGAGGGTGGCGTCGACCGGGGTCGTGCGCTCGAGGAGGACATCCCCGCTCGGGCGCTTCAACCGAACGCTGCGGATGCCGTGCTCCCATTCATCCTCGGGGGCGTACCGCCATGCGACGGGCACGTCGAGCATGAGGCACAGCCACGCCGCGAGAAGCCCGGTCGAGGGCGAGCTGCCGCTGCCGATGACCTCGACCTCGGTGACCGGATCGTAGGGCGGCTGGTCGAGGACCGCCGCGAGCTGCTCGCGCCAGTGCGTGAGCCGTGTCCACGCCAGATCGGTGTCACCGGGTGCGTAGCTCTCGCCGAGCGCGGCCAGTCGCCCGCTGTCGTACGGCAGCGTCGAGGCATCGGTGATGCGTCGCTGGGCGATGCGCCCGATGGGGGACTGCGCGGGCTGGAGCGGCGGGTGGTCGGGCCACCACGCCACGACCGGGGCGTCCGGCAACAGAAGGCCGGTGATCAGGGCCTCGTCGTTGCTCGCGGCACCGCCGCTGGCGCGGAGGACGACGACCTCGCTCGCGCCGGCGTCGCCGCCCACACGGATCTGGGCGTCGAGCTTGGACTCGCCCGCGGGATCGGTGATGAGCACGATGACGCGCATCGGATGCTCGCGAGACGCATCGTTGGCCGCCTCGATCGCATCCTCCTCGAGCCCCTGGGAGGTCGCGATGACGAGCGTGAGCACGCGGCCGAGCGCGACCGCTCCGCCCTCCTCGCGGACGCTGACGAGTTCGCGGGCGATCTTCGACACCGAGGTGTCGGGCAGGTCGACGATCATGGACGCCTCCAGACGCGGCCGTCACGGGCCAGCAGTTCATCTGCGGAAGGGGGACCCCAGGAGCCGGGGGCGTACTGCTCGAGCGGTCCGCCCTCCTGGGCCCAGAACTCCTCCACGGGATCGAGGATGCGCCACGAGAGCTCGACCTCCTCGTGCCGGGGGAACAGCGGCGGGTCGCCGAGCAGCACATCCAGGATGAGGCGCTCGTAGGCCTCGGGGCTGGACTCGGTGAAGGCGTGGCCGTAGCCGAAGTCCATCGTGACATCGCGCACCTCGGTGGCGGCACCGGGCACCTTCGAGCCGAACCGGATCGTCACGCCTTCATCGGGCTGGACGCGGATGACGAGCGCGTTCTGGCCGAGCTCGGTGGTCTGGTTGCGCAGGAAGAGGTGCTGCGGTGCCCGCTTGAAGACGACCGCGATCTCGGTCACGCGTCGGCCGAGGCGCTTGCCGGTGCGCAGGTAGAAGGGCACGCCCGCCCAGCGGCGGGTGGCGATGTCGACCTTGATGGCCGCGTACGTCTCGGTCGTCGACTCGGGGCTCATGCCGTCCTCGTCGAGGAACCCGGTGACCTCCTCGCCGCCCTGCCAGCCGCCGGCGTACTGCCCACGGGCGGTCGCCGTCGAGAGATCCGCCGGAAGCTGGACGGCTGCGAGCACCTTCTCCTTCTCGGCGCGGAGGTGGTTCGCCTCCATCGAGATGGGCTCTTCCATCGCGGTCAGGGCGAGCAGCTGGAGCAGGTGATTCTGGATGACGTCCCGGGCGGCGCCGATTCCGTCGTAGTAGCCCGCTCGACCGCCGACGCCGATGTCTTCGGCCATCGTGATCTGGACGTGGTCGACGTAGTTGGCGTTCCAGATCGGCTCGAAGAGCTCGTTGGCGAAGCGCAGCGCGAGGATGTTCTGCACCGTCTCCTTGCCGAGGTAGTGGTCGATGCGGAAGATCGAGTCGGCCGGGAAAGCGACCTCGAGGGCTTCATTGAGCTCGCGCGCCGTCTTCAGATCGCTGCCGAAAGGCTTCTCGATGACGACCCGGCGCCAGGTGTCGCCGTCCGCGTCCTCGTCGACGAGGCCCGAGTCCTTCAACTGCTTCGCGACGATCGGGAAGTCCTTGGGCGGGATCGACAGGTAGAAGGCGTGGTTGCCCATCGTGCCGCGATCGACGTCGAGCTTCTCGACCGTCTCGCGCAGGCGGGTGAACGCATCGGCGTCCCCGAACTCGCCCGAGACGAAGCGGATGCCCTGGAGCAGCTGCTTCCAGGTCTCCTCACGGAACGGCGTGCGTGCGTACTGCTTCACGGCGGCATGGACGACCTCGGCGAAGTCCTGGTCCTCCCAGTCGCGTCGCGCGAAGCCGACCAGTGCGAAGCCCGGGGGCAGCAGGCCGCGGTTGGCCAGGTCGTAGACGGCGGGCATGAGCTTCTTGCGCGACAGGTCGCCGGTGACGCCGAAGATCACCAGGGCGCTGGGCCCGGCGATCCGGTTCAGGCGACGGTCGTCGGGATCGCGCAGGGGGTTGTGGGCGCGCGAAATCTCCACGGTCATGGGAGGTACTTCCTACTGGGCGGCTTCGAAGAGGGTCAGGACCTCGGTGGCGGGGTCCGTCAGGGTGAGCGTGACGACCGGGCGGCCGCGGGCGGCGAGCACGGTGGCGTCACCGGATGCCTGTGCCTCGATCAACCGGCCGAAGGTGAACGGCAGCCCCGGGATCTCGAGATCGACGTCGGTGCGTTCGGTGATCTGCAGGAACACGCCGTTGGCGGGACCGCCCTTGTGATACTGGCCGGTCGAGTGCAGGAACCGCGGTCCCCATCCGAACGTCGTGGGCCGACCCGAGTCCGCCGCGATCAGTTCACGCACACCCGCGAGCTGCGGCACGGAGCCGCGGTCGACATAGGCCTGGACGGCCACATAGCCGTCCGAGGGGACCCGCCGCCAGAGCCCGGCGAGAACGCCGGCGAGGGTGCCGTCGGCCAGGAGCTCCGGATCCGACACGCGAACCTCGACACCGCTCTCGACGAATGCGGGGGGCGAGGTCTCGGGCTGCGTCTCGAGCAGCCCGCGTGCCGCGGACTTCGCGGCCTCCACGTCGGGCTGGTCGAACGGGTCGATGCCGAGAAGTCGTCCGGCGATGGCGGTGGCGTACTCCCACACCAGGAACTGCGCGCCCAGCGACCCGCTGACGAGGACCTCGCCCGGGTGCTGCTCGAGGATCTGGAAGTGGACGGCGTCGCCGACGATCCGCACGACCTGAAGGTCGTCGGGAGCGAGATCGAGCTCGGGGGAGAGCGGAGTGACGACGACGGGCAGGATGCCGGTGCCGGACTTGCCCGTCGACTCTGCGATGAGCTGTTCGATCCAGTCGGGCAGTCCCACGATGTGCGTACCGTCGCTCACCAGGGCGAGCTTGTCGCGTCGCGGCTCTCCGCCGGCGATCGCCGCGGCGAGGACGAGAGCGGGATTGCGCGGGTCGTCGACGGCGACCTCGAGCAACGTCGCGTCGGCCTCGTCGAGCAGCTGCCCGATGTCGGCGCCCGCGAGACCGGCGGGCACGAGCCCGAACGCCGTGAGCGCCGAGTACCGGCCGCCGACGTTCGGATCTGCGGCGAACACCCGGTGGCCTGCCGCGCGCGCGGAGGCCTCGAGCGGCGAGCCGGGGTCGGTCACGACCACGATGCGTTCGGCCGGGTCGATGCCCAGGTCGCTCCACGCCGCCGAGAACGCGCGGCGGGCCGCGTCGGTCTCGACCGTGGATCCGGACTTCGACGAGACCACGAGGACGGTCTCGGCGAGACCGCCGGTCTCGGGGTCGCCGTCGATCGCGGCGAGGACCTGACCGGGGGAGGTGGAGTCGAGGATCGTCAGCGGCACGCCGTGCGTGCGCGCGATCACCTCGGGAGCGAGCGACGAGCCGCCCATCCCGGCCAGGACGACGCGGGTGATGCCCCGCCCGACGAGCTCGGTGCGGAGCGCCTCGATCTCGGCCACGAGTGGACGCGAGACCGTGACGGCCTGAACCCAGCCCAGTCGCCGAGCGGCCTCGGCCGCGGCATCCGGTCCCCACAGGTCGGCGTCACCGGCGGTGATGCCGCTGGCGACCAGGTCGCCCACCAGAGCGGGGACGGTCTGCTCGACGACGTCGGCGACGTGGCCGGAGACGTGGATCTCGAAGCTCAACGTGCGCTCTCCAGGGCCGCTGTCACCGTGCCCTGCAGGTCGTGCCAGGCCGCGATGAACTTGTCGACGCCCTCGTCCTCCAGCAGCTGCGTGACATCCTCGAGGTCGACCCCGGCGGCCGCCAGGTCATCGAAGACCTTGTGGGCCGCCGCATAGGCGCCGGTCACGGTGTCGCCCGAGACGACGCCGTGATCGAAGGTGGCCTCGAGCGTCTTCTCGGGCATCGTGTTGACCGTGCCCGGAGCGACCAGCTCGGTCACGTAGAGGGTGTCGGGCAGAGCGGGGTCCTTCACGCCCGTGGAGGCCCACAGCGGACGCTGCAGATTGGCGCCGGCGGCGACGAGGTCCTGCGCGCGCTTCTCGGCGAACTTCTGCTCGAACAGCTCGTACGCGAGGCGTGCATTGGCGACGCCCGCGAGCGACTTCAGCTCGGTGGCGGCGCTCGTGCCGATCGCGTCGAGACGCTTGTCGACCTCGGTGTCCACGCGCGAGACGAAGAAGGACGCCACCGAGTGGATTCCCGACAGGTCGGTGCCGTTCGCGTGGGCGCGCTCCAGGCCGTCGAGGTAGGCGTCGATGACCGCGGCGTAGCGCTCGAGGGAGAAGATCAGCGTGACGTTGACGCTGATGCCGGCGGCGATGACCTCGGTGATGGCGGGGAGGCCGGCCTTCGTGGCGGGGATCTTGATGAGGACGTTGGGGCGGTCCACGGCTGCGGCGAGCTTCTTCGCCTCGGCGATGGTGGCGTCGGTGTCGTGGGCGAGGTCGGGGGAGACCTCGATCGACACGCGACCGTCCACACCGTCGGTGGCGTCGAAGATCGGGCGGAAGATGTCGGACGCGTTGCGCACGTCCGTCGTCGTCAGCTCGAAGATGGTGTCGTCGGTCGAGGCGCCGGCCCGCGCCTGTGCCTCGATGGCCTCCTCGTACCCGACGCCCGCGCTGATCGCGGCCTGGAAGATCGACGGGTTCGTCGTCACGCCGACGACGTTCCGGGTGTCGATGAGCTCCTGGAGGTTGCCGGTCGTGATGCGCTGGCGTGACAGGTCGTCGAGCCAGATGCTGACGCCGGCGTCGGAGAGGGCCTGGGTGGGGGTGCTCATGCGTTGTTCTCCTTGGCGGTGCTGGCCGACGCGTCCGCGTCGGCGATGGTGGCGCGGGCGGCAGCGACGACGGCCTCGGTGGTGATGCCGAACTTCTCGTACAGCGTCTGATAGTCGGCCGACGCGCCGAAGTGGTCGATGCCCACGGAGCGGCCCTTGTCGCCCACGACGGTGCGCCAGAGCGGTGTCGCGCCGGCCTCGACCGAGACCCGCGCGGTGACGGCGGCCGGCAGCACCGACGCGCGGTACTCCTCGTCCTGCTCCGCGAACCACTCGAGAGACGGCGCCGAGACGACCCGGGCGTGGATGCCGTCGGCGGCGAGCACCTCGCGTGCCTCCACGGCGATCTGCACCTCCGAGCCGGTGGCCACGATGATGACGTCGGGCTCGCCCTCGGGGGCGTCGACGAGCACGTAGGCGCCGCGGGCGACGCCCTCGGTCCCGGCGAAGCCGTCCTCGCCGCGCGGGAACACCGGCACGTTCTGACGCGTCAGCGCGATGCCGGCGGGGCCGGCCTGGCGTCGGAGCAATTCGTGCCACGCGGCGGCGGTCTCGTTGGCGTCGGCCGGTCGCACGACGGCGAAGTTCGGGATGAGGCGGAGCGTCGAGAGCTGCTCGATCGGCTGGTGCGTGGGGCCGTCCTCGCCGAGCGCGATCGAGTCGTGCGTCCACACGTAGATCGAGGGGATGTTCATCAGGGCCGCGAGGCGGACCGCCGGGCGCATGTAGTCGCTGAAGATCAGGAAGGTCCCGCCGAACGCGCGGGTGCGGCCGTGCAGGACGATGCCGTTGACGATGGCCGCCATGGCGTGCTCGCGGATACCGAAGTGCAGCACCCGCCCGTAGGGGTCCCCCGACCACTCATGGGTCGACCACTCGGTCGGGATGAAGCTCGAGCCCGACTTGATAGTCGTGAGGTTCGACTCGGCGAGGTCGGCCGAGCCGCCCCACAGCTCGGGCAACTGGTCGGCGAGAGCGTTGATGACCTGGCCGCTCGCGGCACGGGTCGACACGGACTTGCCCGACTCGAACGCCGGCACCGAGACGTCGTCGGGCAGTTCGCCCGACTCGAGCCGGTCGAGCAGCGCCTTGCGCTCGGGATTGGCGCTCGCCCAGGCGTCGAAGGACTGCTGCCACTCGGCCCGCTCGGTCGCCGCCCGCTCGGCGAGCGAGCGCGTGTGCGCGATCACGTCGTCGGCGACGTCGAAAGACGTCTCGGGGTCGAAGCCGAGCACCTTCTTCGTGGCGGCCAGCTCGTCGGCTCCGAGGGCGGAGCCGTGGATCTTGCCTGTGTTCTGCTTCTCGGGCGCCGGCCAGCCGATGATCGTCTTGAGCACGATGAGCGACGGCTTCGCCGTCTCGCCCTTCGCGGCCTCGATGGCCGCGTAGAGCGCGGGGACGTCCTCGACGTATTCGCCGGTGCTCTTCCAGTCGACCGTCTGCACGTGCCAGCCGTACGCCTCGTAGCGGGCCGCGACGTCCTCGGTGAACGCCACGTTGGTGTCGTCCTCGATCGAGATCTGGTTCGCGTCGTAGATCGCGATGAGGTTGCCGAGCTGCTGGTGTCCGGCGAGCGAACCGGCCTCGGCCGTGATGCCCTCCTGGATGTCGCCGTCGCTGGCGATCACGTAGACGAAGTGGTCGAACGGCGAGGTCCCCGCGGGGGCCTCCGGATCGAACAGCCCGCGCTCGTAGCGCGCGGCGTAGGCGAATCCGACGGAGGTCGCCAGCCCCTGCCCCAGCGGACCGGTCGTGATCTCGACGCCCTTGGTGTGGCCGTACTCGGGGTGGCCGGGGGTCAGCGAACCCCAGGTGCGCAGCGCCTTCAGGTCGTCGAGCTCGAGTCCGAAGCCGCCGAGGTAGAGCTGGACGTACTGCGTCAGCGAGGAGTGGCCCGCCGACAGGATGAAGCGGTCGCGCCCGAGCCAGTCGGTGTCGTTCGGGTCGTGGCGCAGTACCCGCTGGTAGAGCAGGTAGGCGGCGGGGGCGAGGCTCATCGCCGTCCCCGGGTGGCCGTTGCCCACCTTCTCCACCGCATCGGCGGCCAGGACGCGGGCGGTGTCCACCGCGCGCCGATCGATCTCATCCCAACGAAGTTCCGACACTCGGTCGCCTTTCTCGAGAGGCAGCGCCCGCGCATGCCGCTCCACAGTCAGGAAGGGAGGGTGTCGGCGCCGGCGCGCATATGGCTTCAGCATAGCGAGCACGCCGCATCGCCGGGCCGCGCGCGTCCCCGTGTGACGCCTGTGGTACGGGACGTCGTCGGCCGCGGACGACGAGCCGGCCAGCCGGAGGGGCGCCGCGCCCGATGCCATAGACTGGACGGGTTCACAGCGGTGAGATGCGGGGAGCGATGGACATCACGACGACTGCCGGTTCGGCCTCCGTCGACACCTCCGGCGCCATGTCGCTCGGTGCGAAGGTGCGCGCCTACGTGGCCCTCACCAAACCGCGTGTCCTCGAGCTGCTGCTGGTCACCACCGTCCCGGTGATGATCCTGGCCGCGGGCGGACTTCCCGATCTCTGGCTGGTCCTCGCGACCGTCGTTGGCGGCGCGATGAGCGCCGGCTCGGCCGCCGCCTTCAACATGTACCTCGATCGCGACATCGACGCGCACATGAAGCGCACCGAGAACCGCCCCATCGTGACCGGCGAGGTCTCGGAGCGCGGTGCGCTCGTGTTCGCGTGGACGCTCGCGGTGGCCTCCACCGTCTGGCTGGCCGTGACGACCAACTGGGTCGCGGCATCCCTCAGCGTCACCGCCATCTTCTTCTACGTGGTCGTCTACACGATGATCCTCAAGCGCCGCACCGAGCAGAACATCGTCTGGGGCGGCATCGCCGGTTGCTTCCCGGTCGTCATCGGCTGGTCGGCCGTGACGGGGTCGCTCTCCTGGGCATCGCTCATCCTCTTCGTCCTTGTGTTCCTCTGGACGCCGCCGCACTACTGGCCGCTGTCGATGAAGTACAAGAACGACTACGACGAGGTGGACGTGCCGATGCTCGGCGCGACCCGCAACGGCGCTCAGGTGGGTCTCCAGGTCATCCTCTACGCGTGGGCCACCGTCGCCTGCTCGCTGCTTCTCATCCCGGTCGCCTCGATGGGGCTGTCCTACACGGTGTCGTCCGTCGTCTTCGGCGGCTGGTTCCTGTACGAGTCGCATCGCCTGTACAACCGCTCGGTGCGCGGTGAGAAGGCGAGCCCCATGCGGGTGTTCCACGCGTCCATCACCTACCTCACGCTCGTCTTCCTCGCGATCGCGGTCGATCCGCTCCTGCCGTTCTGATCTCGGCGCGTCGAGCGGTGGGGGGCGAAGTCCCCAGGTTCGCAACCGCACTCGGCTCAGCACCGGCGGCGCGCGCAGCACCGGCCACCCAGGGGATCGGGCTGAAGGTGTCGGACGATGGGCGGTCGCCGGCGCACGATGGACCGCACGCTGAACGGCCGCCTGCGGCATCCCAGGAGAGGATGCCGCAGGCGGCCGTGCGAGGCGCGGCGCTGGTCAGCGCTGCGGGACGTCGGCCGGGGCCTCGGACGCCGGCGACTCCGCGCCCGACGGGGTCGTGGTGGCCGACGTGTCGACCGCGGAGGTCTCGATCGGTGAACCGGGAACGGTCTCGGCGGCGACGTCGCTCTGCTCGACCGGAGCCGGGGACTCGACGACCGGTCGCGGAACGAGGGCGCGAGCGGATGCGACAGCGAGCGCGAGAGCGAGGCCGATGACGCCGGCACCGACGAGGATGCCGCCGAAGACGCCCCACACCTGGCCGACGTAGACGTCGACGCCGGTCGCCGTGCCGTCGAGGATCGTGGTCTCCATGGTGCCGAGTTTGTCGACGAGGACGTAGGCGCCACCGCCGATCGCCGCGGCCGACCCGACGATCAGGATCCAGAACGGCACGCTGCGGACGAGGCGGGGATGAACGGTCATGGTGCTCCTTCGTGTCTCGGCCACCGTCGGCGGCCTCGAACACTCTGCGGTCTCGACCTCGGCGGGGCCGATGCGGCGCCTATGAGGCGTCTGTGTGAGCGGCCTCCCGCTCGAGGGGCGCCGAGACGAGCGGAACCGGTGCCTTCAACGCCATGACCACCGCGACCATCGCCGCCACCAGCGTGACGGCCAGCACCATGTGGATGTTGACGAGGGCGATCGGCAGTCCCGTCCGGGCCTGCCAGAGGCCGACCGCGATCTGCACGAGCTCCACGCCGAGCAGCAGCGTCGTCCAGCGACGCAGCCCCGCGACGGTCGGCATCCGCAGGGCGCCCACGACGAGCACGAGCGTGAGGGCGAGCGTGACGTAGGCCGGCCAGCTGTGGACGTGCTGCCAGAAGATCGGGTCGAGTCCGTTGCGTGCCGCGGCCTCGTCTCCCGCGTGCGGCCCCGCGCCCGTGAGCAGGATGCCGACGACGACGGTGACGGTGACGGCGAGGGTCGTGAGGTGCGCGGCGATCGCATACCCGAGCGGGACGGCGCGCACCCGGGGTCCCGGGGTCGCGTAGACCCGCACGAGGAAGACCGTGGCGACGGCGACGAGCGCGGCGGAGATCAGGTAGTGGAGCCCGACGATGCTCGGGTGCAGATGGAGCCACACCGTGATGCCGCCCACGACCGCCTGGACGATGATGCCGAGGCCGACGAGGAAGCTCAGCACCGGCAGCTCGCGGCGGATGCGGCGCAGCCGGACGACGGAGAGGAAGGCGAGGAGGGCGACGACGACCAGCACGCCGGTGAGGGTGCGGTTGCCGAACTCGATCAGCCCGTGGACGCCCATCTCGGGGGTCGGGACGAGAGAGTCCTCGGTGCAGTAGGGCCAGGTCTCGCAGCCCATCCCCGAGCCGGTGAGGCGCACGAGCCCGCCGGTGCCGACGATGCCGATATTGGTGATCACGAGGAGCCAGCCCATGACGCGGGTCCATCGGGTGATCGTGATCGGCATGATCGTCTCGATCAGTCCTGGGCGGATGCGTGCCTGGCTCATCGGACTCCTCCGGCGGCGCTCGATATGCGCCTCGTACGCTCTCGGCACGCCGCAGGTGGGGGCGTTGCCTGTAGAATCGGCTGTGTTCGGGATGGCGGCGCGTGTGCACGTCGTCCCCCACAGTCTAGGCGCGGCATCTGCGCCCATCAGGCCCGCGAATCGGCATCCCGCCCACGTGACTCCCCTCGGAGTCGGGAATGCCGGGACGGATGACACCGTTGCGGTGCGAAGAGGAGGAAGTCATGTCGGATGTACTCATCGACCGACCGGAACTCGAAGGCCTGGGGGTGTACGAGTTCGGCTGGCACGACACGGATGCCGCTGGCGCGGTCGCGCAGCGCGGCATCAACGAGGACGTGGTCCGCGGGATCTCCGCGCTCAAGAACGAGCCGGAATGGATGCTGAAGACGCGGCTCAAGGGCTATCAGCTCTTCGGTCGCAAGCCGATGCCGACCTGGGGGGCCGACCTCAGCGACATCGATTTCGACAACATCAAGTACTTCGTCCGCTCCACCGAGAAGCAGGCGCAGACGTGGGAGGACCTTCCCGCTGAGATCCGCGAGACCTACGAGCGACTCGGCATCCCCGAGGCGGAGCGTCAGCGACTGGTCGCCGGCGTCGCCGCACAGTACGAGTCCGAGGTGGTGTACCACCAGATCCGCGAGGACCTGGAGCAGCAGGGCGTCATCTTCATGGACACCGACACGGCGCTGCGCGAGCACCCCGAGTTCTTCGAGGAGTACTTCGGCACCGTCATCCCCGCCGGCGACAACAAGTTCGCCGCGCTGAACACGGCCGTCTGGTCGGGCGGTTCGTTCGTGTACGTCCCCAAGGGCGTCCACGTGGAGATCCCGCTCCAGGCCTACTTCCGGATCAACACCGAGAACATGGGCCAGTTCGAGCGGACGCTCATCATCGCCGACGAGGACAGCTACGTCCACTACATCGAGGGCTGCACCGCCCCGATCTACAAGAGCGACTCGCTGCACTCGGCCGTCGTCGAGATCATCGTGAAGAAGAACGCCCGCGTGCGCTACACGACGATCCAGAACTGGTCGAACAACGTCTACAACCTCGTGACCAAGCGCGCCGTCGCCCACGAGGGAGCGACCATGGAATGGGTCGACGGCAACATCGGCTCGAAGGTGACGATGAAGTACCCGTCGATCTACCTGATGGGCGAGCACGCGAAGGGCGAGACCCTGTCGGTCGCCTTCGCCGGTCCCGGCCAGCACCAGGACGCCGGCGCGAAGATGATCCACATGGCGCCGTACACCCAGTCGTCGATCGTCTCGAAGTCGATCGCCCGCGGCGGCGGCCGCGCCGGGTACCGCGGTGAGGTGCGGGTGGACGCCAACGCGCACCACTCCGCCAACACCGTGCGCTGCGACGCGTTGCTGGTCGACACGATCTCGCGATCCGACACCTACCCGGCGATCGACATCCGCGTCGACGACGTGCAGCTCGGTCACGAGGCGACGGTGTCGAAGGTCAGCGAGGAGCAGCTGTTCTACCTGATGAGCCGCGGCATGCCCGAGGACGAGGCGATGGCGATGATCGTGCGCGGCTTCATCGAGCCGATCGCCCGCGAGCTCCCCATGGAGTACGCCCTCGAACTCAACAAGCTCATCGAGATGGGCATGGAAGGATCCGTCGGCTGATGACGAGCGTTACCCAGGCCCCCGCCGTCGGCGAGAAGGGTCACATCGACCCTGCAGCGGCGTTCGTCCCGGTGCAGACCCGATCCGAACGACCGTCCTCGTTCGATCCGGCCGATTTCGGTACTCCGACCGGTCGCGAGGTGAACTGGAAGCACACGCCCCTCGACCGCCTCGGTCCGCTGTTGATCGATGAGCCCGGACCCACCGGGGCGGTCTCGGTCGACGTCTCGGCTCCTGCCGAGGTGCAGCAGGCGCGGCTGCGCGTGGGCGAGGCCCCCCGCGGCGAGGTCTTCCGCCCGGAGGACCTGCCGAGCGCCATCGCCTGGGCGCAGGAGACCGAGGCCCCACTGCTGCGCATCCCCGCGGGCGTCGAGCTGGACGCCCCGGTCGTGGTGACCCTGCGCGGAACGGGCGGGCTCGCCCACGCGCACGTCGTCATCGAGGCGATGCCGAACGCGCGGGGCACCGTGATCCTGCGTCACGAGGGAACCGCGGCGCACGCGCAGAACGTCGAGATCATCGCCCGCGACGGCTCGGCGCTCACCGTCGTGTCGCTGCAGCGGTGGGACGACGACGCCGTGCACGCCGCCGCGCACCAGGCGCGTGTCGATCGCGACGCCACCCTGACGCACGTGGTGGTCAGCCTCGGCGGGGCGGTCGTCCGGGTGAACCCGTCGCTCGAGCTGGCCGGCTCCGGCGCACAGGGGCGTATGTACGGCCTGTCGTTCGCCGACGCGGGCCAGCACCTCGAGAGCCAGGTCTACCTGCACCACAAGGGGCCGCACACCGTCGGTGACGTCCTGTACAAGGGGGCTCTCCAGGGTGCGAGCGCGCACAGCGTCTGGATCGGCGACGTGCTCATCGGCCCCGATGCTGTCGGAACCGACTCCTACGAGGCCAACCGCAACCTCGTGCTCACCGACGGCGCACGCGCCGATTCGATCCCGAACCTCGAGATCGAGACGGGCGACATCCAGGGTGCCGGCCACGCCAGCGCCACCGGCCGTTTCGACGACCAGCAGCTGTTCTACCTGCAGGCCCGCGGCATCCCCGAGATCGAGGCCCGGCGCCTCGTCGTGCTCGGCTTCCTCGCCGAGATCGTCCAGAAGATGGGCGTCGACGAGCTGGCCGACGAGCTGCTCGCGGCGATCGAGGCGGAGCTCATCGCAGGGGTCGAGGCGTGAGCGCGCAGAAGGTCCTGAAGCTCAGCGAGCTCGAGCAGGACACGGCGGTGCGCGTGGTGATCGACAAGGTGCCGATGGCCGTCGTGCTCGACGCGAACGGCGAGGTCCACGCGATCGGCGACACCTGCACGCACGGCGACATCTCGCTGGCCGAGGGCTTCGTCGAGGGCGATTCGCTCGAATGCTGGGCCCACGGCTCGGCGTTCTCGCTGCGCACCGGCCAGCCCCTCAATCTCCCGGCCTACGAGCCGGTGCCCGTTTACGAGGTCACGATCGACGGGGACGACATCCTCATCGACCCCGCCGTGACCCGCGATGTGAAGTGAAGTAAGGAACCCGACATGTCTGTTCTCGAGATCCGCGACCTGCACGTGACGGTCGAGACCGAGGCGGGGGCGACCCCGATCCTCAATGGCGTCACGCTGACGGTGCGCAAGGGCGAGACCCACGCGATCATGGGCCCCAACGGCTCGGGCAAGTCGACGCTCGCGTACGCGATCGCCGGCCACCCCAAGTACACCGTGACCGGAGGCTCCATCACCCTCGACGGGCAGGACGTCCTCGAGATGGCCGTCGACGAGCGGGCGCGCGCCGGACTGTTCCTCGCGATGCAGTACCCGGTCGAGATCCCCGGTGTGACCGTCACCAACTTCCTGCGCACCGCGAAGACCGCCGTCGCCGGTGAGGCGCCGGCCATCCGCACCTGGACGAAGGACGTCAAGCAGGCGATGGCGAACCTGCGCATGGACGCGAAGTTCGCGCAGCGCAACGTCAACGAGGGCTTCTCGGGCGGCGAGAAGAAGCGTCACGAGATCCTGCAGCTCGAGCTGCTGAAGCCGAGCATCGCCGTGCTCGACGAGACCGATTCCGGTCTCGACGTCGACGCGCTGAAGATCGTCTCGGAGGGCGTCAACCGCGCGAAGGCCGAGACGGATCTGGGTGTGCTCCTCATCACGCACTACACCCGCATCCTCCGCTACATCCAGCCGGAGTTCGTGCACGTCATGGTCAAGGGTCGGATCGTCGAAGAGGGTGGCCCGGAGCTCGCCGACCGCCTCGAGAACGAGGGCTACGACCGCTTCCTCGCGCCCGTCGACGGCGTCGAGGCATAGGATCGACGCTATGACGGCCACCCTCAACCCGCAGAAGTACGACGAGGTCACCGAGGCACTCAAAGACGTGATGGACCCCGAGCTCGGGATCAACGTCGTCGACCTCGGCCTCATCTACGATCTCGCCTGGGACGACGAGAACGACGCCCTCATCATTCACATGACGCTCACGTCGGCCGGGTGCCCGCTGACGGACGTGCTCGAGGAGCAGACCGCGCAGGCTCTGGACGAGGTCGTCGAGCGGTTCCGCATCAACTGGGTGTGGATGCCGCCGTGGGGCCCCGAGCGCATCACCGACGACGGCCGCGACATGATGCGGGCGCTCGGTTTCGCGATCTGACCACGACCGGTGATGCCCGGGCCTGCGGGCCCGGGCATCGTCATGCGGCGACACCTGACGGGCGGCCGCGACGGCCCGCGGCTAGGCTCGCCGGGTGAGTATCCAGCCCCTCGACGCCCTCCCGCTCGAGACGCTGCGGAAGCGATCCAGCACGAAATGGCGATCGTTCCCGCACGACGTCATCCCGATGTTCGTCGCCGAGACCGACTTCGCCCTCGCCGAGCCGATCTCGCGCTCGCTTCGCGAGGCTGTCGAGATCGGTGACACCGGGTACACGCCGCCGCAGCCGGGGATCGCCGACGCCTTCGTCGGCTTCGCGCAGCGACGCTGGGGCTGGGACGTGGATCCTGCGCGCATCCGCTGGACCGGTGACGTGATGATGGGCGTCGTCGAGCTCCTCCGCGCGACGGTGAGCCCGGGCGACCGCGTGGTGGTGAACCCTCCGGTGTACCCGCCGTTCTTCGACACGGTGGCCGAAGCGGGCGCCATCGTCGAGGAGGTGCCGCTGCGCGACACCGGCGGCGACTGGGAGCTCGACCTCGACGGCATCGAGCGGGCCCTGGCCGGGGGAGCGCGGGCCGTCCTGCTGTGCAACCCGCACAACCCGACCGGGACGGTGCACACTGCCGCTTCGCTGCGAGCTCTGGCCGGACTCGCGCACCGCTACGGCGCCGTCGTCATCAGCGACGAGATCCACGGTCCCCTCGCGAGCAGCGACATCGTCTTCTCGCCTTTCCTGACGGTCTCCTCCGAGGCCGCCGAGGTCGGCTACGCCGTCACCAGCGCGTCGAAGGCGTACAACCTCGCGGGGCTGAAGTGCGCGGTGATGGTCACCGCTTCGGAGGCGAATGCGGACGTGGTGCGGGGGCTGCCGTGGGAGGTGGAGTGGCGCACCGGACTATTCGGCGCGCTCACGACCATCGCCGCCTTCTCGGCGGAGTCGGACGCTTGGCTCGACGCGCTGCTCCTCCGCCTCGACCTCAACCGGCGACTCCTCGCCGAACTGCTCGCCGAGCACCTGCCGCGGGCGCGTTACCGGCTGCCGCAGGCGGGGTTCCTGGCCTGGATCGACGTGTCCGACTACGGCTGGGGCGACGACCCGGCCGATCCCATCCGCGAGGGCTCACGGGTCGCGCTGCACCACGGGCCCTTCTTCGGCGTGGAGGGGAACGGACACGTGCGGCTCAACTTCGGCTGCGGGCCCGACGTCCTCCGCGAGGCGGTCGCGCGGGTGGGCGAGTTCGCCCGCACGGCGGCGCTCAGCCGGGGCTGAGACGAGCGGTTCAGTTCTCGGAGCGTCCCAGACGCCAGTAGCCCATGAACGCGACCGCCCGACGGTCGACGCCGACCGTGCCCACGAGGTGACGGCGCAGCGTCTTGATGGCGGACGCCTCTCCCGCCAACCAGGCGTACAACGGCGCCCGCTTGAGCGCCGCTCCGCCCTTGGCCGTCCGGGGGACCTCCCACAGGATGTCGGTGTCGACATCGATCTCCTCGACCTCGGCCCCGACCCCGGCGGGCGCGAGCCGCGCCGCGGCCTGCTCGACTGCCGCGACGAGGTGTGCGTGGCGTTCGGTCTCGCTCGTCCGCGCGGCCAGCATGAGGTCGAACCCCGGATGCCGCGGGAGGTAGCCCAGGTCGCCCGTGCTGGGCACCTCCAGTACCACGGTGCCGCGGGCCTCGGGAGGGAGCTGCTCGAGGATCACGGCGATCGCGGGTGCCGCGGTCTCATCGCCCGCGAGGAGGATCGCATCGGTGTCGGCCGGGGGGACGAAATCGATGCCGTAGTTGACACCGGTGTGCGCGGTCGTCGGCGCCAGGATCAGCACTTCGTCACCGACGCGGGCCCCGGCGATCCAGGCCGACGCCGGTCCGACGACGTCGTGCGCGACCATGTCGATGTCGACCTCGCCCGCGGCGGCGCGGACCGCGCGAGTCGTGTAGGTGCGCATGACCGGTCGGGCCTCGACCGGCAGAGCCCGCCACCGGTCGTACCAGTCGTCGCCGGTGGGCATGTCGTCGATGGATGCCGTCTCGGTCGGGAACAGCACCTTGACCCGCTGATCGAAGCCGGGGTCGCCGTAGGAGGCCAGCGCCGCGTCACGGAACGTGAATCGGCGGAAGCTCGGCGTCAGATCGGTGATGGCGGCGACGGGCGCGCGGAAGAAGTCGAGGGGTTTGCGAGTCACGAGTCACTCCAGGTCAGACGACGGTGCAGCCGTCGTCGTCGGTCGGCGGTTGAACCGCGGGGACGTGGTGGCGGCCGATCGGCAGCACGAGCGGGCGCCCGGTCAACGGGTCGGGGATGACGCGGCTGTCGAGTCCGAACACCGCTGCGACGGTCTCCGCGGTGAGGACCGATGACGGGTCGCCCGCAGCATAGAGACGCCCCGATGCCATCGCCACGAGGTGGTCGGCGTAGCGCGCGGCCAGATTCAGGTCGTGCAGCACCATGACGATCGTCGTCCCACGGGTGCGGTTGAGATCGGTGAGCAGATCGAGGACGTCGATCTGGTGGCTGACGTCGAGGAACGTCGTCGGCTCGTCGAGGAGCAACACGTCGGTCTGCTGAGCGAGTGCCATCGCGATCCACACCCGCTGGCGCTGACCTCCCGAGAGCTCGTCGACAGAACGGTCGGCGAGGGCGGCGGTGTCGGTCGTCTCGAGGGCGTGCGCCACCGCCTCGTCGTCGGCGCGCGTCCAGCGGGCCAGTGGTCCGTGATGCGGGGTGCGGCCCCGGCTGACGAGATCGGCGACCGCGATGCCCTCCGGGGCGATGAGGGACTGCGGCAGCAGACCGAGATCACGCGCCACCTGCCGGGTCGGCAGCCGGTGGATGTCGCGGCCGTCGAGGAGAACTTGTCCGGTGCGCGGTGCCAGCAGGCGCGCCATCGACTTCAGCAGCGTGGACTTGCCGCATGCGTTCGCGCCGACGATCGCGGTGATTCGTCCGCCGGGCACTTCGAGGTCGAGGTCGTCGACGATGGTGCGATCGCCGTAGCCGAGCCGGACGCCGCTGGCCCGGAGGGTGCGGTCCGCGGTCATAGTGAGCCTCCCGAACGGCTGCTGCGGATGAGCAGGAAGATGAGATAGGGCGCGCCGAGAACGCCGGTCACGACGCCCACGGGCAGCCGGAGCCCGAGCAGATACTGCGCGGTGAGGTCGGCGACGAGGACGAGCAGCGAGCCGAACAGCCCCGCCGCGAGCACGGGTGATCCCACGGGGCCGAGCATGCGTGCCGCGATCGGGCCCGAGAGGAACGCGACGAACGATATGGGGCCGGCAGCAGCGGTCGCAAAGGCCAAGAGAGCTACGGCCGCGACGATCAGGAGGATGCGACGGCGTTCGACGGGCACGCCCAGAGCGGATGCGGTGTCGTCGCCCAGCCGCATGAGCTCGAGGTCGCGCGTGAGCCACAGCAGCGCCGGGACGACGACGATCATCGCGAGAGCGAGGGGGACGGCTTGGCTCCACGACGCGCCGTTGAGGTTGCCGGTGATCCAGCGCATCGCGGCCTGAAGGTCCCACTCGGCCGCGCGCGAGAGCACGTAGGACACGACGCTGTTGAAGATCGCGGCGACGCCGATGCCGATGAGGATGAAGCGGGCACCCGCACCGCCGTCCTTGTAGGCGAGCAGGTAGATCGTCAGCGCCGTCACGAGAGCCGCGACCGTGGCCAACAGCGACACTCCCGTCTCGCTGAGCGACAGGAACACGATGCCGACCACAGCAGCCGCACTGGCGCCGGCGTTGATGCCGATGATGTCGGGGCTGGCCAGGGGGTTCCGGAGCATCGTCTGGAAGACGGCGCCCCCCATGCCGAAGCACAGGCCCGTGAGCAACGCGACGGTGGCG
The DNA here is from genome assembly GCF_013389665.1 of Microbacterium oleivorans. Lineage (NCBI taxonomy): Bacteria > Bacillati > Actinomycetota > Actinomycetes > Micrococcales > Microbacteriaceae > Microbacterium > Microbacterium oleivorans. The sequence goes on from NZ_CP058316.1 coordinate 3,112,377, forward strand.
CGGGGCAGGCGGAGCTCACCTACTGTGAACGAGGCGCCGGGCACGGTCTGACCGGTGATGACTCCCCACACCTCGGCGGGGGAGTAGAAGGTCTGACCGACCATGAGCGAGACGGCATACGCCACGATGACACCCGTGAGCAGGCCGCCGACGACGAGCCGACGGCGCAGTGCACGTCGACGCCGACCGGCCGAGACCACATCGATCGTCGAGGGAGCGGAGGTGGTCGCGCTCACAGGGCACGCATCTTCTGGCGGCGGACGATCGCGATGAAGAACGGTGCGCCGATCAGCGCGGTCACGATCCCGACCTCGACCTCTTGCGGGCGTGCGACGACGCGACCGACCACATCGGCGACGATCAGCAGCCCGCCGCCCACGAGCGCCGAGACCGGGAGGAGCCAGCGGTGGTCGGGTCCCACGAGAAGGCGGCAGATGTGGGGGACGATGAGCCCCACGAAGCCGATCGGGCCGGCGACAGCGGTCGCGGCGCCGCACAGGATGACGGCACCGAGAGCGGAGATGAGTCGGGCCGTGCGCACGCGCTCGCCGAGACCCGCGGCGAGCTCGTCGCCGAGCGCGAGGGAGTTCAACGCTCCGGCGGCGGCGATGCAGATGAGCGCGCCCACTGCGAGGAAGGGCAGGACGAGGAGGATCTTCTCGGTCGTGGCGCCGCCGACTCCGCCGATCTGCCAGAAGCGGAAGACGCTCATCACATCGATCCGCGGGAGCAGGATCGCGCTGATCAGCGAGGTGAAGGCGACGGCGCTCGCCGCCCCCGCCAGTGCGAGCTTGAGCGGGCTGGCACCTCCGCGTCCGAGCGAGCCGATGGTGTAGACGAAGACCGCGGCCACGGCGGCCCCGAGCATCGCCAGCCAGATGTAGCCGAAGGCGCTCGTGATGCCGAAGAACGCCAGACCGATCACGACGGCCAGCGACGCGCCGCCGTTGATGCCGAGGATCTGCGGGTCGGCGAGCGGGTTGCGCGTGATGCCCTGCATGACGGCTCCGGCGACGGCGAGGGCGGCGCCGACGATGAGAGCCAGGAGGGTCCGCGGCACGCGCTTGGCGACGGCCGCCGCCGAAGCCGTGTCGATGTCGCCCGAAAGACCGGCGACGATGTCGCCGATCCCGACCGCGCGCGTGCCGAAGGTGACCGACACCACGCTCGCGACGAGGACGCCCACGATCAGGACCGCGAGCCAGACGACCCGCCGCCGCGAGCCTCGTCGAGACGACGCGGTCGCGGCGGCGGGTGCGGTCACTGCGGAGACGCTCATGGCATCCGCAGCGCGTGGGGTCGCATCAGGAGGCGGCCTTCTGCGCTGCCGCGCCGATGAGGTCGACGTACTCGGCCGTGAGCGGGTCGGCGATCGACAGCGGACTCGGGTTGGCCGCCGCCGCGAGCGGGGCATTGGACGAGGGCAGCACGACGACAGCACCGGAGGCCACGGCGGGGATGCGCGAGAGCAGCGGGTCGGCCTGCATCGCGGCGAGCGTCGTGTCGTCGCCGTAGGTCACGAGCACCTGCAGGTCGTCGAATCGCTCGATCTCCTCGGAGCTGTTGACGATCCAGAACTGGTCGGTGCTCTGCGACTGCTCCGCAACGGTCGCAGCCGGAACGAGTCCGAGGTCTTCGAGGAAGAGCGGGCGGGGGTCCTCGGTCGAGTAGAAGCCGACCTGGCTCAAGTCCGTCGCGTCGAAGGAGCTGAACAGCGAGGTCTTGCCGGCGATCTCGGGGTAGGCGCCGGCGAGGTCGCCCAGCTGCGCGGTGAGGTCGTCGACGAGAGCCTCGGCTTCGTCCGCCATGCCGAGGGCGGTGCCGTTGAGGATCGTGAGCTCCTGCCAGCTCGTTCCCCAGGCGATGTCGGGGTAGGCGACGACGGGGGCGATCTTGCTCAGCGTGTCGTAGTCGTCCTGCGTCAGCCCGGAGTAGGCGGCCAGGATCACGTCGGGCTGCGTGTCGGCGACGGCCTCGAAGTCGATGCCCTCGGCCTCGTCGAAGAGGACGGGGGTCTCGGCGCCGAGCTCGTCGAGCTTGTCCTCGACCCAGGGCAGGACGCCGTCGCCGTCGTCGTCGCCCCAGGTGACGGCGGGCATGCCGACCGGGACGACGCCGAGCGCCAGCGCCGCTTCCTGATTGCCCCACGAGACCGTGGCGACGCGCTCGGGCTTGGACGCGATGGTGGTCTCGCCGAACGCGTGCTCGACGGTCACGGGGAACGCGTCGGCGGACGCGCCGCCCGAGGCCGCGGGGGCGTCGGCAGGAGCGGCCGCGGAGCCGCAGCCGGTCAGGAGTAGGGCGGCTGCGACGAGCGTCGCGGCCGCTGTGCGGAAACGGGGCACGGGTCCTCCAGGGAAGAGGCGAGTAAGGGCAGGCTTACTTTATGTCGCGTTGCCCCGGGGCGCCAATCCACTGCAGTCGGGCTGAAGGTGTCGGCGACCCGAGGGTCACCGGCGGGTGCGTCGGTCGACCCCTCGGACGAGCGCCCAGGCGGCCGGCACCAGCAGCGCTGCGGCCGCCGCCTTGATGATGCCCGGCACGATGAACGGCCAGACCCCGGCGTCGAGCACGCCCGCGAGGGTGACCTGCTGACCGAGGACCGCGCCGAGAATCGCCGCCATGTACGGGACGCCCACGAGGAACGGGATCACCGATGCCCCGACGAAACCGACGAACGCGAGAACGGGCCGGCGGTCCCAGGCTCGCTCCGCGAACCAGCCGGCGGCATAGGCCGCGGGGATGAAGCCGAGGACGAATCCGAACGACGGAGCCAGGACATAGGCGGGACCGGCGATCGGCCCGGCGAAGACGGGCGCACCGGCGAGGCCCACGAGGAGATAGGCGGTCAGGGCCGCGGCGCCGCGTCGCGCGCCGAGCGCTGCACCGACCACGATGACGCCGAGCGTCTGGCCGGTGATGGGAATCGGGCCGATGAAGAACGACACCTTCGCGAGAAGGGCGACCAGTGCGACGCCGGTGAGAACGAGCGCCGCGTCGACGGCGACCGCGCGAGCGCGGGTCGAGGGGCGGCCGACGACATCGGCGAGGACGCGGCGGCTGGGGGCGGCGAGGGACATGGGACTCCTTCGGGTCGTTCGACTCGGCACGTCGCGGAGCCGCGGGATCAGCCTAGGGCGGGGTCCTGGCGAGCCCCGTTGGCGCGCAGGCACAAAGGAACACGGCATCCGTTGTGAAAGACGTCTCGACCCGGTCGGCAACCCTGACGGCCGAGCCGCGGCGCGCCGCACGAGACCCGGGCTAGAATAGGAGGCTGGCCGTTCGGCCGCTTCCCCTGTCCTCGACGATTGGACGATCGCTGTGCTCGCCGTGCACGACCTCGAAATCCGCGTGGGTGCGCGCACGCTGATGTCGGACGTGTCGTTCCGCGTCTCCGATGGCGACAAGATCGGCCTCGTCGGCCGCAACGGAGCCGGCAAGACGACGCTGACGAAGGTGCTCGCGGGCGACCTGCTCCCCAGCGACGGCAGGGTCGACCGCTCCGGCGAACTCGGCTACCTGCCGCAGGACCCGCGTTCGGGCGACCCCGAGATGCTCGCCCGCACGCGCATCCTCGACGCCCGCGGGCTCGGCACGATCGCCCTGCAGATGCACGAGGCGTCGTTGGACATGGGGTCGGACGACCCGGCCGTCGCCGCCAAGGCGATGCGGCGCTACGGCAATCTCACCGAGCGCTTCGAAGCTCTGGGCGGATACACCGCCGAGGCTGAGGCGGCGTCGATCGCCCACAACCTCTCCCTCCCCGATCGCATCCTCGATCAGCCGCTCAAGACGCTCTCGGGCGGCCAGCGCCGACGGATCGAGCTCGCGCGCATCCTCTTCTCCGACGCGCAGACGATGATCCTCGACGAGCCGACCAACCACCTGGACGCCGACAGCGTCGTCTGGCTGCGCGAGTTCCTCAAGGGCTACAAGGGCGGGCTCATCGTCATCAGCCACGACGTGGAACTCGTGGGCGAGACGGTGAACCGGGTCTTCTATCTCGACGCGATGCGTCAGGTGATCGACGTCTACAACATGAACTGGAAGAACTACCTGCGTCAGCGGGTCGCCGACGAGGAGCGCCGCAAGAAGGAGCGCTCGAACATCGAGAAGAAGGCGTCGGCTCTGCAGCTGCAGGCCGCGCGCTTCGGAGCGAAAGCGTCGAAGGCCGCCGCGGCCCATCAGATGGTGGCGCGCGCGGAGAAGATGCTCTCGGGCCTCGAGGACGTGCGCCAGGAGGATCGCGTCGCGAAGCTCCGTTTCCCCAAGCCGGCGCCCTGCGGCAAGACGCCGCTGATGGCGTCGGGGCTGTCGAAGTCCTACGGGTCCCTCGAGATCTTCACGGACGTCGATCTCGCCGTCGATCGCGGATCGAAGGTCGTCGTGCTCGGCCTGAACGGTGCGGGAAAGACGACGCTCCTGCGGATGCTCGCAGGTGTCGACAAGCCCGATACGGGCCAGCTCGAACCCGGCCACGGCCTGAAGATCGGCTATTACGCGCAGGAGCACGAGAATCTCGACGTGAACCGGTCGGTGCTCGAGAACATGATGTCTTCGGCGCCGGACATCACGCAGGTCGAAGCGCGGAAGGTGCTCGGGTCGTTCCTGTTCACCGGTGACGACGTGCTCAAGCCGGCCGGCGTGCTCTCGGGTGGCGAGAAGACACGGCTGTCGCTTGCGACGCTCGTCGTCTCCAGCGCGAATCTGCTCCTGCTCGACGAGCCCACCAACAACCTCGATCCGGCCTCGCGCGACGAGATCCTCGGCGCTCTGGCGCACTACGAGGGCGCCGTCGTGCTCGTGTCGCACGACGAGGGCGCGGTCGAGGCCCTGAACCCCGAGCGGGTGCTGATCCTGCCCGACGGCGTCGAGGACATCTGGGGCCGCGACTACCTCGACCTCATCACGCTCGCCTGAGCCGCGAAGCTCAGCGCCGCGACGTGTCGAGGATGGCGTCCTCGTCCTCCATGTCGCGGTCGCGCTTGGTCTCGCGTCGACGGCGCAGCGCGGCCGGCAGGACCGGGTCCGTCGGCGACGGGGCGGACGCCGGCGTCTCGACGATTCTCGGGCTCGCCGCTGCCGCTGCGGCGTCGGCCTCGTCCTCGCGGCGATGCCGGCGCTCGGTGCGGATCATGTACCAGATGAAGACGAAGCCCATGATGGCGAACAGGATCCACTGGATCGCGTAGGACAGGTGCGGCCCGGGGTCCTCCGACGGCGACGGCATGGCCCCGAGCGTCTCGGCGGGCGCGGGATCCTCCGACGCGAGCAGGCCGTACGCGGACGTCACCACCTCGCCGCTCAGCCCTGCCTCGGCCACGACGAGGTCGAGGTTGATGGTCGGCACCTGACCGGCGGGCGCAGAGCGTCCCGACGTCGGAGCCGCCTCCGAGGGCTTGAGTCGGGCGACCACCGTCACCACGCCCGCCGGGGGAGCCGCGATCGACTCCGGCTCGGGGCTGTCGGCGCCCGGGGGCACCCAACCGCGGTCGACGACGAAGACCCGGCCCTCGACGGTGCGGAACGGCACGAGGACCTCGAACGCCGACGTGCCGCCGTGCGGTCGATTGCGCACGAGCACCTGCTGATCGGTGAGGTACTCGCCGCGCAGCAGGACGGGGTGCCATTCGTCGCCCGCCTCCAATTCGGCGCCGACGGGGATGAGCTCGCCGAGCGGAGCGGGATCGGCGTCGTAATTGCGCTCGACGAGCGCGAGCTGTTCGCTGCGGTCCTCGTTGCGGGTGAACTGCCAGTTCGACAGATAGGCGCAGGCGACGGCGAACGCGATCGCGATCGCCACGTACCCGGACCATCGCAGGGCGGTGCGGCCGTTCACGGTGCCGGCTCCGTGTCGGCCGTCGACGCCGAGACCGGCTCGACCGCCACGGGGAAGTCGCGCGCCGCGAGGAACTCGCGGAGGTACGCCACGTGCTCGTCGCAGGCGGTCCAGACCTTCCGGCGCTCGGCGGTGTGGATGCGGGGATTGCGCCAGACGACGCGCCAACGGGCGCTCGCCCGGCAGCCCGCCCGCGAGCACTCGACGTCGTTCACTCCGGTCGGGACTCTCGGATCTCGATGACGGTGGGGGCCGGGGCCGCCGGCTGCGCGGTGGCCGTCGGTGCCGGTTCGGGCCGCTCGGGCAGGGCGCTCAGGGGAGAGACGGCGGGCGCCTCCCGAACGTCGTCCCCGACGTTCGCGACGATCACCGCGAAGTACGGGAGGAACACCGCACCCACGGCCAGGACCGCGGTGTGCCAGCCGTACGGGGCGATCACGACCATGAGGATGAAGCACACCACGCGCACCGCCATCATGATGAAGTACTTCGTCATGCGGCGGGTCGAGTCGTCGTGCGGAGCGCGCGGGAGCGAGGTCGCAGACGGGGTGGCGGAATGGTGCTTCACGGTGCACCCAGGATACGCCCGCTGGATGCGGCATGGCCGGGCTCAGAACGAGGAGTAGCTGTTCGAGGTGTCCTGCTCGATGGCCCAGCCGATGAACGAGGCGAACAGGATGATGCCGACAACGGCCAGGGCGAGGCCGGCGTAGCCGACGATGAGCCCGGCGAGCGCCATCCCGCGTCCCTTCTCGCCCGTGCGCTTGATCTGCGAGAGCGAGATGTGGCCCATGATGACGCCGGCGATGGAGCCGATGATCGGCAGGATCCAGATGAAGCCGACGATCGAGGAGATCATCGACACGATCGACAGCGCGTTCGTCTTCTGCTGCGCGTAGCCCCCGCCGTAGCCGTATGCCGGCGGTGGATAAGCGGCGGGCTGGTAGCCCTGCGCGGCAGACGGGTAGCTCTCCTGCTGCTGCGGCGGCGTCGCGTACGGGGGAGCGGGCGGCGGCACGGGCGAGGCCGAGGCGGGCTGCGGGGGGGTGGGATTCGGCTGCTGCGGCTGGGCGGGATCGCTCACATCTGCTCCTCGTCGACGTCGGGTCGCCAGCTTATCGGTCACGGGTGCGCCCGCACGCGGCCGCTAGGCTTGCGGGGTTCCCGCCGCCGTCACAGGAGAGTCGCATGTCCACGTCCCGAGTCGTCCTCATCACCGGAGGCAATCGCGGCATCGGCCGTGCGATCGCCGAGCGCTTCGTCGCGGACGGGCATCGGGTCGCGGTCACGGCGCGATCGGGCGAAGGTCCCGTCGGCGCGCTCACCGTTCGCGCCGACGTGACCGATGCGGCCTCTCTCGACGCGGCCCTCTCGCAGGTCGAGGCCGAGCTCGGGCCGGTGGAGGTCGTGGTCGCGAACGCGGGCATCACGAAGGACACCCTTCTGCTGCGCATGAGCGAGGACGATTTCGATTCCGTCGTCTCGACGAACCTCGGCGGCGCGTTCCGGGTCGTCAAACGCGCCTCCAAGGCGATGCTCCGCGCTCGCTGGGGCCGCGTCATCCTCATCTCGAGCGTCGTCGGGCTCTTCGGCTCCGCGGGGCAGGTCAACTACTCGTCGTCCAAGGCCGGCCTCGTCGGCTTCGCACGCTCCCTCACCCGTGAGCTCGGTGCGCGCGGGATCACGGCCAACGTCGTGGCACCGGGGTTCATCGAGACCGACATGACCGCCGCGCTGCCCGAGGACACCCAGGCCGAGTACAAGCGCAGCATCCCCGCGGGACGGTACGGTTCGCCGGCCGAGGTGGCCGCTGCCGTGGCGTGGCTCGCCTCCGACGAGGCCGCCTACATCTCCGGCGCCGTCATCCCGATCGACGGCGGCCTCGGCATGGGGCACTGACCGGAGGCGCTCACACCAGCGCGGCCGCGATGGTTCGCGCCAACCGTTGCGGCTGCGAGAACTGCGGCCAGTGGCCCGAGCCGAGCTCGACGACGTTCGCATCCGCGATCGCGTCGAACTCGGCGAGGAACGGCGGCCAGTCGGCGAGCATGGCGGTGAACGCGGCGCGGTCCGCCGAGCCCGAGAGCACCGTGACCGGGATGCCGTAGCGGCGCGGGTCCGACAGCACCACCGGGTCGGTCGGCACGCGACCGGGAACGGGATGCGTGCGCTCCGCCCATCGTTCCCGCGTCGGCAGGTCCAGATCCGCGACATCGGGATCGTCGAAGAAACTCCATCCCGGGAAGGGCACGAGCCCGTCGACGACCGGGAACTCCGAGATCTCGGCCCCCTCGGCAGGCGGGGCGGTGTCGACGAACACCACCCTCGACACGCGTTCGGGCCGGCGGTCCGCGGCCGCCCACGCGACGTTGCCGCCTCCGCTGTGGCCGACGAGCGCGATCCCGGGCGCGTCGGGGTCGACCCCGTCGATGCGCTCGACGACCGCGGCGATCCAGTCGGCGAGCCGGGCATCCGGGTCAGGGTGCGGTCCGACGCCCGGCAGCGTGAGCGGGTGCGGTGTGTGTCCCGCGTCGCGGAGCGCGGGGACCACGTCGTCCCACGAGGAGGCGTCGAGCCAGAGGCCCGGAATGAGGATCACGTCCATGCCACGACGCTAGCCCCGTGGGCCCGCGCGCGACAGTGGCCGGCCGGCCAGCCGATCGGCCGGGTCAGGGCAGCAACGGGATGAGCTCGCGCAGATCGACCGGTCCCACGACGAGATCCGCCTGGCGTCGGACGGCGGGCTTGGCGTTGAACGCGACCCCCAGGCCCGCGGCCGCCATCATGCGCAGGTCGTTGGCGCCGTCGCCGACGGCGATGGTGCGGTTCGGCGGGACGTCGCGCTCCGCCGCCCAGGTCCGCAGCGATACGGCTTTGGCTTCCGCGTCGACGATGTCTCCGTCGACGGTGCCGTCGAGAGCGCCGTCTCGGACGCTCAGACGGTTCGCGCGCCAGACGTCGGCATCGAGTCCCGGCGCGATCACATCGAGGATCTCGTGGAACCCGCCGGAGACCACGGCGGCTGCGCCCCCGCGGTCGTGGATGGCGTCGATCAGCTCCCGCGCGCCGGGCGTCGGCTGGACGCGTGCCAGCACCCGGGCGAAAGCGGCGACGGGGACACCGGCCAGCGCTGCGACGCGGGAGCGCAGGCTCGAGGCGAAGTCCACGTCGCCGCGCATGGCGGCCTCGGTGGCGGCGGCGACCTCGGCGCCGCGTCCCGCCTCGTCGGCGATCAACTCGATGACCTCGTTGCGGAGCAGCGTCGAATCGGCATCGAAGACCACGAGGAAGCGTGCAGGTCGCATGCCCCCACGCTAGCGGGGCTCGGGGTCAGCGCTCGACGCGGGCGTTCTTGGCGACGATGGTGATGCCGCTGTCGGTGACGGTGAACCCGCGGGCGAGATCGCGGTCGCGGTCGACGCCGACGGTGGCGCCGTCCTCGAGGACCACGTTCTTGTCGAGGATCGCCCGGTGCACCCGGGCTCCGGCGCCGACGCTGACGTAGTCGAACAGCACCGAGTCGGTGATGGTGGCACCGCCCCCGGAGAGGGTCCACGGGCCGACGACACTGCGTTCGAGGTGGGTGCCCGACAGCACCGACCCGAGCGAGACGATGGAGTCGATCGCATTGCCCATACGCCCCACGCTGTCGCGCACGAACTTCGCCGGCGGGGAGTTGACCGCCTGCGAGTGGATCTGCCAGTCGGTGTTGTAGAGGTTGAAGATCGGCAGGGTCGAGATGAGGTCCATGTGCGCGTCGAAGAACGACTCGATCGTGCCGACGTCGCGCCAGTAGTTGCGGTCGCGCGGGGTCGATCCGGGGACGTCGTTGCGCTTGAAGTCGTAGACGGCGGCCTCGCCGCGGTCGACGAAGTACGGCACGATGTCGCCGCCCATGTCGTGGTTCGAGGTGGGGATCTCGCCGTCGGCCTCGACGGCCTCGATGAGCGCGTCGGTGTCGAAGATGTAGTTGCCCATCGAAGCGAGCACCTCGTGCGGCGAGTCGGGAAGGCCCGCCGGATCCTGCGGCTTCTCGAGGAAGGCGCGGATGCGGGTCTCGTCGGTCGGCTCGACGTCGATGACGCCGAACTGGTTGGCCAGGCCGATCGGCTGCCGGATACCGGCGACCGTGGCGCGCGCGCCCGACTCGATGTGCGCGTCGAGCATCTGGCGGAAGTCCATGCGATACACATGGTCGGCGCCGATGACCACGACGATGTCGGGCTTCTCGTCGTTGATCAGGTTCAACGACTGCAGGATCGCGTCGGCGGAGCCGGAGAACCAGCGCTTGCCCAGACGCTGCTGGGCGGGAACGGACGCCACGTACGAGTCCAGCAGCGCCGACATGCGCCACGTCTGCGACACGTGGCGGTCGAGACTGTGCGATTTGTACTGCGTGAGCACGACGACCTGCCGCAGCCCCGAGTTGATGAGGTTGGAGATCGCGAAATCGATGAGGCGGTACTGGCCGCCGAACGGCACGGCGGGCTTCGCGCGATCAGCCGTCAGCGGCATGAGGCGCTTTCCCTCGCCGCCGGCGAGAACGATTCCGAAGACCTTGGGCGCTGCTGGCATGGCACCACACTAGGCCCGGCGAACGCTGGTGTACTAGCGTTCGAGCCATGCGTGTAGACATCGTCTCGAAGGAGTATCCTCCCGCGATCTACGGGGGTGCCGGGGTGCATGTCACCGAACTCGTCCGTGCCCTGCGAGAGAGCATCGAGGTTCAGGTGCGCGCGTTCGGAGAGGGGCGCGACGAGGCCGACACGACCTCGTACGGCACGCCCGTCGAACTGCGGGACGCCAACGCGGCCCTGCAGACGCTCGGCATCGATCTCGAGATCGTCGGGGATGTCGCCGGCGCCGACGTGGTGCACAGCCACACCTGGTACGCCAACTTCGCGGGACACGTCGCCTCGCTGCTGCACGGGATCCCGCACGTCATCACGGCGCACTCGCTCGAGCCGCTCCGGCCCTGGAAGGCAGAGCAACTGGGGGGCGGCTACGCGGTCTCGAGCTACATCGAGAAGACGGCCTACGAGAACGCGGCCGCCATCGTCGCCGTCAGCGACGGGATGCGCCGCGACATCCTCCGCAGCTACCCGTCGCTGGACCCCGAGAAGGTCTCGGTGATCTACAACGGCATCGACGTCGACGCCTGGCGGCCGGTCGACGACATCGCCGTGCTCGAGCGTTTCGGCATCGATCCCGCCCGCCCGTCCGTCGTCTTCGTCGGCCGGATCACCCGGCAGAAGGGGCTGCCGTACTTCCTGCGCGCGGCGCGGCTGCTGCCGACGGACGTGCAGGTCGTCCTGTGTGCGGGGGCGCCCGACACCCCCGAGATCATGACCGAGGTGCAGGGGCTCGTCCGCGAGCTGCAGCAGGAGCGTTCGGGCGTCGTGTGGATCGAGGAGTTCCTGCCCCGCGACCAGCTGTGCGCGATCCTGACTGCGGCGACGACGTTCGTGTGTCCGTCGGTCTACGAGCCGCTCGGAATCGTCAACCTCGAGGCGATGGCCTGCGGCGCCGCCGTCGTCGGTACGGCCACGGGCGGCATCCCGGAGGTCGTCGTCGACGGGGTGACCGGCCGTCTGGTCCCGATCGAGCAGGCCGAGGACGGCACGGGAACCCCCCTCGATCCGGAGCGGTTCGTCGCCGACCTCGCCGGTGTCCTCACCGAGGTGGTCAGCGACCCCGAGACCGCGCAGCGGTACGGCGCGGCGGGCAGAGAGCGCGCCGCGAAAGACTTCAGCTGGGGCGCCATCGCGCAGGAGACGGCCGCGTTGTACGCGAAGGTGGCGGAGGCCGGCCGCTAGGCTGAACACATGCCGCAGGTCCTGGAGTTCTCCGACGTCGTCGTCCGCCGAAACGCCCGGAACATCGTCGATCGGGTCGACTGGGCGGTGAGCGATGACCAGCGCTGGGTCGTGCTCGGCCCGAACGGCGCGGGCAAGACCACGGTGCTCCAGCTCGCCGCGAGCCTGCTCCATCCCACGTCGGGGACGGTCGAGATCCTCGGCGAGCGACTCGGTCGCACCGACGTCTTCGAGTTGCGCCCGCGCATCGGCTTCGCCTCGTCTGCGATGGCGCGACGCGTCCCCCCGGAGGAGACCGTGCTGAACGTCGTGCTGACGGCGGCCTACGCGGTGCTCGGCCGCTGGCGCGAGGACTACGAGGACATCGACGAGCGGCGCGCCATGCGGGTGCTCGCGGAGTGGAAGCTCGACGGCCTCGCCGACCGGACGTTCGGAACGCTTTCGGACGGCGAGCAGAAGCGGGTCCAGATCGCGCGCGCGGTCATGACGGATCCCGAACTGCTCCTGCTCGACGAGCCGACGGCGAGCCTCGACCTCGGCGCGCGCGAGGAGCTGCTCTCGCTGCTCGGCGGCTACGCCCAGGCGCCCACGACTCCCGCGATGATCATGGTCACCCACCACGTCGAGGAGATCCCCGTGGGATTCACCCACGTGCTGCTCCTGCGCGAGGGGCGCGTCGTCGCGGCCGGTCCGCTCGCCGACGCCCTGACCGCCGAGAATCTGACCGAGACCTTCGGCCTGCCCATCACGCTGACGTCGGCCGACGGCAGGTATGCGGCGCGGGCGGCGTCCTGAAACCTGGTAAGATCGCTCTTTGGTGCGAACGCACCGCAGACTTCCCTCGCCCTGGCAAAATCCAGGGCACCACGTAAGGAAACCCATGAAGACTGACATCCACCCCGAGTACCGCGCCGTCGTTTTCCGCGACCTCGGCTCCGGCGAGACCTTCCTGACCCGTTCGACGGTCTCGAGCGACAAGACGATCGAGCTGGACGGCGAGACCTACCCGGTCATCGACGTCGAGATCTCGTCCGCGTCGCACCCGTTCTACACGGGCAAGCAGCGCATCATGGACTCGGCCGGCCGCGTCGAGAAGTTCAACCAGCGCTTCAAGAACTTCGGCTCCAAGTAAGCAGCCCAGCGCGAAAGCCCCGCTCCGGCGGGGCTTTCGTCGTTTCCGCGGCTGGGCCGGGGCCGATCAGGGCTTGACGATCGGGATGGCCGCCGTCTCGACGGCGACCTTGCGTCGGTGGAGCGCCCGTTGCTCGGGCAGCGAGATGTCGAACACCACGGCGAGCAGTCGGATGACCGTCGTCACCGCGATGCCGCCGATCGCCGCCACGACGATGGGCGCCCCGAGCGCTGCGGCGCCGGCGAGCGCCGCGCAGCCCACCGCGGCCGCCACGGCGTACAGCGATCTGACGTGCATGATCGCGACCGGCAGGCCCATGATGACGTCCCGCAGGATGCTGCCTCCGACGGCTGCGCAGGAGCCGATGAAGACCGCCGGGACTACCGGTAGCCCGAGCACGAGCGCCTTGCTCGTGCCGAAAGCGCCGAACAGGCCGATCACGACGGCGTCCAGGCCAATGATGACGGCGTTGAGCCGCCGGAAGATGTTCGACAGGAGCATGCCGACCAGCGCGGCCGAGGTCGCCGTGATGAGGTACCAGTTGCTCTGGAGGGTCACCGGTGGGACGCCCAGCAGAAGATCGCGGATGAGGCCCCCGCCCATCCCGATCAGGATGCCGATGATGACGACGCCGAGCGGATCGAGACGTCTCCGCCCCGCGAATCCCGATGCGAACAGCGCACCCTGCACGCCGCCGAGGCCGACGGCGGTCAGATCCGCCCACAGCGGGATCACGAACTGAGCTTGCGTCACGGGTCCATTGTCGCCGGTCCGCGGGATAATCGATGCGTGCCCACCTACCGCGACGAGGTCGTGATCCTCCGCACCCACAAGCTGGGTGAGGCGGATCGCATCGTCACCATGCTCAGTCGCCGCCACGGCAAGCTGCGGGGCGTCGCCAAGGGCGTTCGGCGCACCTCGTCCCGTTTCGGTGCACGGCTCGAGCCCTTCATGGTGGCTGACGTGCAGCTCTACAAGGGACGCAACCTCGACATCGTCCAGCAGGCGGAGTCGCTCGGATCCTACGGTGCCGAGATCGCGAGCGACTACGACCGGTACACCTCGGCCTCGGCGATGGTGGAGGCCGCCGACCGGCTGAACGAGGCCGAGACGACGCCGCAGCAGTACCTGCTGCTCGTCGGCGGTCTGCGCGCCCTCTCACGCGGCGAGCACGACAGCCGTGCGGTACTGGACTCCTACCTTCTGCGCGCCATGGCGCTGTCGGGCTGGGCGCCCTCCCTCGACGCCTGCGCACGGTGCTCGCGTCCGGGGCCGCATCCCGGCTTCGCCGCCCCGCTCGGCGGGTCGGTGTGCGACGCGTGCGCCCCGGTGGGCTCGGCGCGGATCACCGACGAGACCGGAGACCGACTGCGGGCCCTGATCGCGGGGGAGTGGGACATCGTCGACGCCGGTTCGCCGCGCGCGGCGGCATCCGCCTCGGGACTGATCGCCGCCTACGCCCAATGGCACCTCGAGCGCGGCATCCGTTCCCTCGGCCACATCGCGGCGTCGCGATGAGGGCCACTCGTGGCGTTGCGGTTGCCGCCGCCGCGAGCACCCTAGGCTCGAAGCGATGAGTCCCAAGCCGTACACGCACCGCGACGCGGTCCCGTACCGTCCACTCGACTGGACGGGAGTCCGCCCCCCGACGTTCCCGCGTGGCGGGGTCCCCGAGCATGTCGCGATCGTGATGGACGGCAACGGACGATGGGCCAACCGGCGGGGTCTGACCCGCATCGAGGGCCACCGCGCCGGTGAGGAGGTGCTGCTCGACGTCGTGGCCGGCGCCGTCCAGGTCGGCGTGAAGCACCTCAGCGTGTACGCCTTCTCGACCGAGAACTGGTCGCGCTCGCCCGACGAGGTGCGCTTCCTCATGGGCTACAACCGCGATGTCCTGCATCGCCGTCGCGACCAGCTCAACGAGTGGGGCGTCCGCGTCCGGTGGGCCGGGCGCAGGCCGCGCCTGTGGGGGTCGGTGATCTCGGAGCTGCAGTACGCCGAGCAGCTGACGCGCGACAACGACGTCCTCACGCTCACGATGTGCGTCAACTACGGCGGCCGCCACGAGATCATCGACGCCATGCGCGCGATGGGCGAACAGATCGCGGCGGGGCGGATGAAACCGTCCGCCATCACCGAGAAGACTCTGCGCCGGCACCTCTACGTGCCCGACATGCCGGATGTCGACCTGTTCATCCGCTCCAGCGGCGAACAGCGGACCTCGAACTTCCTGCTGTGGGAGGCGGCGTACGCCGAGATGGTCTTCCTCGACACGCTCTGGCCCGACTTCTCGCGCACCGATCTGTGGGGAGCGATCCAGCTCTACCTCTCGCGCGACCGCCGTTTCGGCGGGGCGGTCGACGCCCCCACGGCGTGAGGGAATATCGCACGAACCTCGGGGCGTTGCACCCGGTGTGACGGACGCAATCAAGATCGACGTGTGGAGCGACATCGCCTGCCCGTGGTGCTACATCGGCAAGCGCAACCTCGAGTCGGGCCTCGCCGCGACGGCAGATGACGACGACGCCCCGCGCGTCGACGTGACCTTCCATTCGTTCGAGCTCTCGCCCGACACGCCGGTCGACTTCGAGGGCGACGAGCTGGACTTCCTCTCGAGCCACAAGGGCATGCCGCGCGAGCAGGTCCAGCAGATGCTCGAGAACGTCACCGGTGTCGCCAAGAACGCCGGTCTCGACTACCACTTCGACATCCTCAAGCACACCAACACGGTGAAGGCCCATGAGCTGCTCCACCTCGCCAAGGCGCAGGGGCGTCAGCACGAGATGGCCGAGCGTCTGATGGCCGCGTACTTCACCGAGGGACGCCACGTCGGTCGCATCGACGACCTCGTCGACCTTGCGGCCGAGGTGGGGATCGACCCCGACGTCGCACGACGGGCGCTCGAATCCGAGGAGTTCCTCGACGCCGTCCGAGCCGATCAGGACCAGGCCCGTCAGTACGGGATCAACGGCGTTCCGTTCTTCGTCATCGACGGCAAGTACGGCGTATCGGGCGCACAGCCCGCCGACGCGTTCGCGCAGATCGCCCGCCAGGTGTGGGCCGAGCGCAGTGCGGTCGAAACGGTCGGATGACCCTCAGCGGGGCAGGTTCGCCTCGATGACGGCCACGATCTCGGGAGCGTCGGGTTTGGTCTGAGGGCGGAACCGGTGCACATCGCCCGCGGGAGTGATGACGAACTTCTCGAAGTTCCACATCACCGGGCCCCGCGCTCCCTCGGCGTTGCGCGCCTTCTTCAGCGCCTTGTAGAGCGCTGCGGCATGCGAGCCGTTGACG
This sequence comes from Microbacterium oleivorans, assembly GCF_013389665.1. Taxonomy (NCBI): domain Bacteria; kingdom Bacillati; phylum Actinomycetota; class Actinomycetes; order Micrococcales; family Microbacteriaceae; genus Microbacterium; species Microbacterium oleivorans. Next base: position 3,128,458 of record NZ_CP058316.1, read on the forward strand.
CGGACCTTGTCCATGACCGGGAAGCTCACGCCCCACGTCATGGCGCAGTAGTCGAGGATCTCTTCCATCGAGCCCGGTTCCTGCCCCATGAACTGGTTGCACGGGAACCCGACGACCTGCAGGCCGCGCTCGCCGTAGGTGCGCTGCAGCTGCTCGAGCTGCTCGTACTGCGGGGTCAGCCCGCACTTGGAGGCGACGTTGACCACCAGCAGCACGCCGTCGCCGAGATCGCCGAGAGTGGTCTCGGATCCCTCCGCGGTGGCGAAGGGGATGGAACGGATGTCGGTGGTGGCTTCGGTCACGTCCCCAGGGTACGCCCGCCCGCCTTACGGCATCCGTCCTTCTGGGAGAATGATCCGGTGAGTACCGTCCTGTCCGCCTCCCCGCGCCTGCGGATCGGCCCGATCGCGCTGGAGGCCCCCGTCGTCCTGGCCCCGATGGCCGGGATCACCAACACCGCGTTCCGTCGACTGTGCCGCGAGTACGGCGCGGGTCTCTACGTCAGCGAGATGATCACGACGCGCGCGCTCGTCGAGCGCAACGCCACGACGATGCGTCTGATCACCCACCACGAGTCCGAGAAGCCGCGTTCCATTCAGCTCTACGGCGTGGACCCCGCGACGACCGAGGCCGCCGTGCGCCTCCTGGTCGAGGAGGACCGCGCCGATCACATCGACCTCAACTTCGGATGCCCGGTTCCCAAGGTGACCCGCAAGGGCGGGGGAGCGGCGCTGCCGTGGAAGCTCGACCTGTTCCGCGACATCGTCACCCGCGCCGCGCGCGCCGCCGGGGACGTCCCTCTGACGGTGAAGATGCGCAAGGGGATCGACTCGGACCACCTCACCTACCTCGATGCGGGTCGCATCGCCGAGGACGCCGGTGTGTCGGCCGTCGCCCTCCACGCCCGCACCGCGGCGGAGTACTACTCCGGGCATGCGGACTGGTCCGCCATCGCCGCGCTCAAGGAAGCCGTCAGCAGCATCCCCGTGCTCGGCAACGGCGACATCTGGTCTGCCGAGGACGCCGTCCGCATGATGGCGGAGACCGGCTGCGACGGCGTCGTCGTCGGACGCGGGTGCCTCGGGCGTCCCTGGCTGTTCGGCGACCTCGCGCGTGCGCTGGGCGAGCCCGGGTCCGCCGGCCCCGAGGTGGACGCCACGCTCGGGTTCGTGGCGACGGCCTTCCGCCGTCACGCCGAGCTGCTCGTCGAGTTCTTCGAGGACGAGGGCCGGGGATGCCGCGACATCCGCAAGCACGTCGCGTGGTACTTCAAGGGCTATCCGGTCGGGGGTGACACGCGTGCGCGTCTGGCGACCGCGTCGAGCCTCGAGGAGATCGACGACATCCTCGCCACGCTGGACTGGTCGGCGCCGTACCCCGGCGCGGCGGCCGAGGGACAACGCGGGCGCGCCGGAACCCCCAAGCGTCCCGCGCTCCCCGATCGCTGGCTGGAATCACGAGACGTCGACGCCGCGGAGTCGTCGGCGATCGCCGCGGCGGAGATCGAGAACAGCGGTGGCTGAGGTCACGAGCGGTGTCGGCGTCTCGGCGGGACGCCCCGCCGGGTACGACGATCACGACGCCGCGCGCTTCCACCACGAGGAGCATCGGTCGCGGCGCGACAGCTTCGCCCGAGACCGTGCTCGCGTGCTGCACTCGGGGGCGCTGCGTCGGCTCGCGGCCAAGACGCAGGTGCTGAGTCCCGCGAGCCCTGCCGATTTCGCGCGCAACCGGCTCACCCATTCGCTCGAGGTCGCTCAGGTGGGCCGCGAACTGGCGATCGCCCTCGAGCTCTCGCCCGACGTCGTCGACACCGCGTGCCTCTGCCACGACCTCGGGCATCCGCCGTTCGGGCACAACGGCGAGCGTGCTCTGAACGACTGGGCCGAGGACATCGGCGGATTCGAGGGCAACGCGCAGTCGCTGCGCATCCTGTCGCGGCTCGAGCCGAAGGTGGTCGACGCCTTCGGTCGCAGCGCCGGTCTGAACCTCACCCGCGCGAGTCTCGATGCGACGTGCAAGTACCCCTGGACGGTCGAGCACGCCATTCCCGACCCGGGCGGACGGCAGAAGTTCGGCGTCTACCCCGAGGACGAGGCGGTCTTCCGGTGGATGCGCGAGGATGCCCCGGGCCGGCTCCGGTGCATCGAGGCCGAGGTCATGGACCTCTCCGACGACATCGCCTACTCGGTGCACGACTTCGAGGACGCCGTCCTCAACGGCTACCTGGATCCGCGCCGCCTCGCCGACCCGCGCGAGCGCGAGGCGCTGCTGACGGCGATCCAGAGCTGGGTCGGCTACGGGTTCACCAAGGACGAGCTCGGAGACGCGCTGTACCGGCTCACGCGGCTGCCCGAGTGGCTGCTGTCGTACGACGGGTCGCGCGCCGACATGGCGCGTCTGAAGAACCTCACCTCGGACCTCATCGGCCGCTTCGCACGCGCGGCGACCGCTGCCACCCGAGAGCACTACGACATCCCGGTGCTGACCCGATTCCGGGGTCGGGTCATCGTGCCCCGGGTCATCGAGGTCGAGATGGCGGTGCTGAAGGGGGTCATCGGAGCCTTCGTGGTCTCGATCGAGGGACGGAAGGGCCTCTACAAGGAGCAGCGTCGCGTATTGCGCCGTCTCGCCGATGCGCTGTGGGACCGGCCGGAGCACCTCGACGTGCTGCACGGCGAGGACTTCGCCGCCGCCGTCACCGACGCCGCTCGGCGCCGGGTCATCGTCGACCAGGTCGCCACCCTCACGGACCGCTTCGCGATCGAATGGCACGGCCGTCTGGTGGGCCCGGTCGATCTGCGCGAGCTGGGTCTGTGGTCGTCCGACCCGCGCGCCGCCGCGCCGAGCCATTTCGCGCTTCCCGAGCCCATCGAAGGGCTGTGATGGCACGGATCCGGCAGGCCGACATCGAGGAGGTCAAGGCGCGCACGAACATCGGCGACATCGTCGGCGAGCGCGTGGCGTTGAAGACCGCCGGTGTCGGTTCGATGAAGGGTCTCTGCCCCTTCCACGACGAACGCAGCCCGAGCTTCCACGTCCGGCCTCAGGTGGGCTATTACCACTGCTTCGGGTGCGGCGAGTCGGGTGACGTCTATTCGTTTCTGCGCGCGATGGATCACCTGTCGTTCACGGAGGCCGTCGAGCGGCTCGCGGCTCGGATCGGCTACCAGCTCCACTACGAGGACGGCGCGGCGGCCCCCGAGACGAGCGGGCGGTCTCGGCTCTACGCGGCACACACGGCCGCGGCGGAGTTCTACCGCTCCCAACTGTCGTCGCCCGACGCCCAGGCCGCGCGACAGTTCCTGGGCGAACGGGGCTTCGACGCCGGGGCGGCCGCTCATTTCGGGGTCGGGTACGCCCCTCAGGGGTGGTCGGCACTGCGCGACGCGCTGCGTTCCCAGGGCTACACCGACGATGAGCTGCTCGCGGGCGGGTTGGTGTCGAAGGGGCAGCGCGGTGTGTACGACCGGTTCCGCGGGCGTCTGGTCTGGCCGATCCGCGACGTGGCCGGTCAGACCATCGGCTTCGGCGCGCGCCGTCTGTACGACGACGACCAGGGCCCGAAGTACCTCAATACCCCCGAGACGCCGATCTACAAGAAGAGTCAGGTCCTCTACGGCCTCGACCTGGCGAAGAAGTCCATCTCGCGCGAGCACCGTGTGGTGGTCGTCGAGGGGTACACCGACGTCATGGCGTGCCATCTCGCGGGCGTGACGGGGGCGATCGCCTCGTGCGGCACAGCTTTCGGGTCCGAGCACATCACGGTCCTCCGCCGCGTCATGGGCGACAGCGAGGGCAGCTCCGGCGAGGTCGTCTTCACCTTCGACCCGGATGCCGCGGGGCAGAAGGCCGCGTTGCGTGCGTTCGGCGAGGAGAAGCGCTTCGCAGCCCAGACCTACGTGGCGGTCGCGCCCGAGGGGCTCGATCCGTGCGATCTGCGGCTGCACCGCGGCGACGCCGCGGTGCGCGCGCTCGTCGAGACCAAGTCGCCCATGTTCGAGTTCGTGATCGACCAGCGACTGTCGACCTTCGACCTGTCGACGGTGGAGGGGCGCATCGGCGCGCTCCGTGCTGCCGCCCCGATCGTCGCCGACATCCGCGACGCGGCACTGCGCCCGGGCTACACCCGCGTCCTCGCACGCAAACTCGGCCTGGACCTCGGCGAGGTGCAGCCCGAGGTGGACCGCGCGGTGCGCCGCGGGTCGGCGCCGGCCACGACGTCGCCGCGCGGCGAGGCGTCGGTTCCTTCCCGCAGCGACGGCACCGCGGAGCCGACGCCGTCGGTGCGCGTCACGTTGGCCTCGCTCCCGCCCGCGCTCGAGCTCGAGAAGCGCGCGCTCATGGGGGTGCTGCAATACGGTCACCTGCTCGAGAAGGACGCCGTCGACATCGCGCTCGGCCTGCCCATGCCCCACCCCGCCCTGGAGGCCGTGCGGCAGGCGATCTCGATGCAGCCCGACCTGGCGCGGCCGGGCTGGACCTCCGCCGCCGTGGACGCGACCCGCGAGCCGTACCGCACGTTGACCATCGAGCTCCTGACCGCGGACTTCCCGGCGGGCACGGAGCGCATCGCGCAGACGACCGCGACGGAGTCGTTGCGCAAGCTGCGGTTGCGGGCGCTCGAGCGCGAGAAGGCCGAGCTGCGCAGCGCGCAGCAGCGTCTCGAGCCCGGATCCGCGGATTTCCGATCCATCGGTATGGCGATCCGCGACCTCGACCTGCGGGTGCGACGTCTGATGGAAGACGAGTAGAGCCGGCGATCGGAGTGGCGCGCGCGCACCGAACGAGGCAGGATGAAGCGCATGTCCCGACGACCCGACGCGGAGATCGCGGTGCGCTGTGATGACCTCTCGATCGCGCGGACCGGTGACGCGGAGCGCGTCGTCGAAGGGGTGACCTTCACCGTCCGTGCGGGCGAGGCGCTGGCCGTGATGGGGGCGACCGGCTCGGGCAAGTCCACCCTGCTCTCGGTTCTGGCCGGCACCGCTCCCGCCGATGTGGGCGTCGTCGGCGGCTCGGCCGAGGTCGCGGGGATCTCCGCACGCAAGGGCGGGCGCTCGCGACGTATGCTCACTTACTTCGCCGGTCACATGCCGCAGGCGGCGGGGGCGGCGTTGCCGGCGCGGCTGACGGTCGCGGAGGTGATCGCCGAGCCGATCACGTCCCGCGATCGCCGCGTGAGCCAGCGGGCGCTGTCGCTCCGGGTCGCGTCGCTGCTCGACGAGCTCCACCTCCCCTTGGGGGCCGCATCGCAGTATCCGTACGAGTTGAGCGCGGGGATGCGTCAACGCGTCGCGCTCGCACGGGCGCTCGTGCTCGATCCGAAGGTGTTCGTCGGCGACGACCCGTACGCGAACCTCGACATCGAGGTGAGGATCGCCGCGCGCGAGGCTCTGCTGACCCGACGCGACGACACCGGCATGGCGATCGTGATCGCCACCAACGACGCCGCGACCGCGGCCGAGCTGGATGCCGCTGCGCTGGTTCTGCACGCGGGGCGCCCGGTGGGTTACGGTCCGACCGCGGCCGAGCTGGCGTGGACTCCCGACGGGCGCACCCGCGCGTCCTGATCGGCGGTCGAAGCCACGTGGTGTCGTGAGCACCCCCGGAGCTTTGCTAATATAGACGGGTTGCCCAGCGCGAGCGGGTGACTGATCCTCGGTAGCTCAATTGGCAGAGCAATCGGCTGTTAACCGATAGGTTCTTGGTTCGAGTCCAAGCCGGGGAGCGAGAGACCTGCGTCATCTAGCGCAGCTCTCACCTAAGGCCCGGGCTTCCACCCCGGGCCTTTCCTTTTGCCCGGCCCGCGCGCTCAGCCGAAGACGTGCAGACCGAGGTCGGCGCTGAGGATCTCGCTCGCGATGCGCCCGCGCACGCTCGTGCCCTGGTCGTCCAGTGGGGGGCTCATCACAGCGGCGCCAAGGGTTCCGGGCACCGACAGCACGAGCGCTCCCGACACGCTCGACTTCGCCGGAACGCCGACGGAGCGCATCCAACGCCCCGATCCGTCGTAGACGCCGCACGTGGCCATCACCGCGACGACATCGCGGGCGACCTCGGCCGAGACCACGCGTTCGCCGGAGACGGGGTTGACGCCGCCCAACGCGAGGGTGGCTCCCATCACCGCGAGGATCTCGACATCGACGATGACCGCGCAGGCGCTCGCGTAGACCGCGACGGCATCATCGGCCGATACCGACAGTGCGCCCTCGGCCCGCATGAGGTGCGCGAGGGCGTGATTGCGGTCGCCGAGCAGATGCTCGCTGTGGGCGACGTCATGGTCGACCTCCAGCTCTCGACCGGCGAAGCGGGAGAGCCCTGCGAGCAGCCGCGCCGACCGTTCGCGCGGATCGTCGCCGTCGACGAGGGCGCAGGTCAGGATCGCCCCGGCGTTGACCATGGGGTTCGGCGGTCGGCCGGTGTCGCTTTCGAGCTTGAGCGCGTCGAACGCCTCACCGGTCGGTTCGATGCCGACGCGGTCCAGGGCGGCGCCATCGGTGTCGGCCAGCGCCAGGGCGAAGAGGAACGGCTTGACCGCCGACTGGATGCCGAAGGTCCGGCGGCCGTCCGCGCTCGATCGCACCGTGCCATCGGGGAGCGCGAGCGCGATGCCGAACGCGTCCGGATCGGCGTCGGCGAGCTGCGGGATGCTCGACGACCGCTCGCCCCCGCGCTCGGGCATCACGCGCTCGCGGAGCGCGTCGAGGTCGTAGTCGTGTGCCTCGCGCCCTTGTGGCATGCGCTCAGGCGTCCAGGTCGTCGACGCCGGGCAGCCAGGTGTTGCCGGGACGTCCCCAGCCCCGCTTGCGCGCGATCTTCTGGACGGTCTTCCAGTCGCCGTCGTCGAGACGGTCGACGTACAGCACCCCGTCGAGGTGATCGAACTCGTGCTGCATGATCCGGGCTCGCCATCCGGCGACGCGGATCTCGACGGGGGAGCCGTTCGTATCGATGCCGGTCACGAGCACCTCGTCGGAGCGGCGCAGGGGGAAGCGCTCGCCGGGGAAGGACAGACAACCCTCCGACTCCTCGTCGGGATCCGGGGCGCCCGGCTCGAGCGGACGCATCCAGAGCTGGGGGTTGATGATCTCGCCACGCCAGTCGTTGCCGTCGTCGTCCTGGTACGAGTAGACGTAGATGCGCAGGCCGACCCCGACCTGGGGGGCGGCCAAGCCGACGCCCGGCGCGGTGTCCATGGTCTCGTACATGTCGCGGACGAGCTGTCGGATCTCATCCGTGATCTCGTCGACGGGGGCGGCGGGCGCGTGCAGCACGGGGTCGCCCATGATGCGAATCGGAAGAACGGGCACGTTTCGAGCCTAATCGAGCGAGGTTCGACGTTAGGGTCGAGAGGTGATTCCGTTCGTCGCGTCCCTCGATGAGGTCACCGATCAGCTCATCGGCGTCTTTCGCGAGCCCCGGATCCTCATCGGCATCCCGCTGGCGCTCCTCGGTGCCGTGTTCATGTCGTTCGGCGCGCTCTACCAGCACCGGGGGGTGCAGAAGGTCGAGCGCCTCACCAATTCGTCGGGCAGCTCCGGGCTGAGCGGTGCGCAGCTGTTCAGTCTGCTGAAGAGACCCTCGTGGGTGGTCGGGACCGTGATGCTCGGTCTCGCGATCGTGTGCCAGCTCGCCGCGCTCGCCTTCGCACCCCTGATCCTCGTGCAGCCGTTGGGCGCCGTCTCCCTCGTCATCACGACACTGCTCAATGCCCGCATCACCGGGGTCAAGCCCACCGGACGCTCCGTTCGCTCGATCGTCGCGTGCATCGGCGGCATCCTCTCCTTCGTGACCATCGCCGCACTCGTGGCGACCGAGGAGCCCATCGACCAGACGCAGCTGATCACGATCCTCGGTCTCCTCGGGGGCGTGCTGCTGATCTCGGCGGCCGTGTGGCTGCTCGTGCGCAAGCGCGCCAAGCCGCTGTTCTACATCGCCGCCTCGGGCATCATCTACGGCTTCGTCGCGACGCTCGCGAAGGTCGTCATCTCGCGCATCCAGGCGGGGGACTTCGAGTGGCTCACGCTGCTGTGCCTCGTCGGTCTGATCGCCGCAACCGGCATCGGCGCCTACTTCGTGCAGACGGCCTACTCGGTGGGTCCGCCCGACCTGGTGATCGCCGGGCTGACCGTCATCGACCCCATCGTCGCCGTCGTCATCGGCATCGTGATCCTTCAGGAGGCGTCCACCGCGCCGTGGCCGGCGTTCGTCGGATTCGCCCTGGCCGGAGCGATCGCCGTCTACGGTGTCTCGTCGCTCGCGCGTAATCATCCGCAGGTCGTCCTCGACAGCCAACAGCTGCCGATACCGCGAGGAAGCAGGGGTCGTCCGATCGACGACTGATCGCGCGGACGCGCGGGGCGTTGCCCGCGCGATAGGCTCGAATCCTCAGGGGGCGGTGGCCAAGCTGGTCAAGGCAGCGGGCTCATAACCCGACGATCGTGGGTTCAAGTCCCACCCGCCCTACAAGCCCTCGGCTCAGGTTCCCCCCTGATCCGGGGCTTTTTTTGTACCCTCAGGAGGCGCGGAAACCGAGCTCTGCCCACACTTTGCCCACATCTATGGCGGCCGTGGCGCGGGCGTCGAGCTTCGTCGCGACGTCGTCGAGGTCCTCGTCGAACAGATCCGCGAACGTGTCGAGCGTCATCGCTGCGGACTTGTGCCCGAGCATGCGCTGGATGACCTTCACGTTCGCGCCGGACGAGACGGCGAGGGATGCAGCGGTGTGGCGGAGGTCGTGCGGTGTCATGCGCTCGAGGCCGGCGACGCGTAGGCCGGTGAGGAACCAGGACTTCGACGTGTGCGGCTGCCGGACGTAGTTCGCGCCGTCCGCGAAGACGGTGTCGTCGGGTCCCTTGCCGGTGCATAGCGCTGCGAGCGCGACGTCGAGGAACTGCGGGAAGGCGACGGTGCGGCGCTCCCAGTTCTTCGGCTCACCCTCGTGGAAGATCCCGTCGATCTCGACGACCGGCCGGCGGACGTGCAGTCGGCGGCGAAGCATGTTCAGGTCTCGGAATCGGAGCCCGGCGGCCTCGCTCCACCGGATGCCGGTGTACGCGAGCAGCACGACGAGGGTGGATCGCATCGGGTCGGCGATCGCTGCGGCCAGGCGCATGACCTCGGCGTCGGTGAGGTAGCGGCGGGCCTTCGCGCTGGACTTCTTCGGCAGGTTGCCGGTCCCTCGGGCGGGGTTCGTGTGGATACGCCCGTCACGCTTCGCGTCGTCGAGGATGCCGGCGAGCACGCCCACGGCGCGCAGGACGCTCGACGCCGACTGGGGACGACCGTTCGCGCGTCCACCGAGGCGCGCGGCCGGCGCCGTGCCCGTCGTGAGCTGCGTGATCCACGCCTCGACGTCGGACGGCTTCACGTCGACCACGGAGACACGGCCCCACTTCGGTTCCACCTACACCCGCCATGACAGATGCACGGGCTTCAGCGTCGAGGGCTTGAGCCCGGACTTCTTCGACAGCCACGTCGGCCCGAGCTCGCCGACGGTGGTCTTCCCTCTGCTCGGGTCCACGTAGAGACCGCTGGTCTTCGAGACGGTCACGGACGCCAGGAACAGCTCGGCGTCGCGCTTCGTCTTGAAGCCGCGCTTGTCCGTCTGCTGCTTGTCCGGCTTCCGGTAGCGGACCCTGTACCAGGAGCCCTGCGCCGTCTCGTACTTCGTGATCGAGCCGGCCATCAGGCGATGTCCTCGCGGTGTGTCCACATGTCTGCGCCCATCTTCGGCTGCACGTAGACGGTGTCGCCGAGCCGCGCGAGCACGCTCTGGAAGGCGACGACGATGCTGCGCATGACTCCGAGGTCGACGGCGATCGCACCGGGGTGGCCTGCGTGATCGGGATCGCTGATCTCACGGCCAACCGGCTCGGGCGATACGCTCATCGCATGGGGGCACCGGAGCGCCAAAACGAACGCGACAGCGCGCTGAGGCGCTTGGACATCATCTACGCAGAGTTACGAGCTCTCGTTCAGCCGAGCGGGACCCTCAACGATGCGCCCTTCGCCCGCCGTGAGCAATTGGAACGCGAGGCTGCGGTTCTGCGCAAGCGATGGGATCTCCGAGATCCGAGAGACATCCCTAGCGACCCGCCGGGCCCCGTCACGAGGTTCCTGCGCCGGCAGTGGGCGTATTACGCTGGCCCGTTTTTCCCGATGGCTGTGATGCTCGCCATCGTCTGGGTCCCGCTGGGGGTGTTGTGGCTCATCGGTGCGATCCGTGATCCCGAGGTGATGCGCGTCACCCTCGCCGTCGGCGGCCTAGGGCTCGGCGGGGCATGGGGCGTCACGGTGGTCGGTGCGATCGCTTATCGGCGCAGACACGCGCGCCAGGCTGGCGAATCTGGGTCACGCACTGATTCGGGTGAGTCTTGATCGGGACCGGGGAGGACGACTTCGACATCGGCCGGATAGTGCTCGCGATCGCTGGACTGAGGCTGATTCGCTCCGATCCTAAGCCGCCCGGGCGACCGCGGTCGAACGATCGCTGACCTCTGACTCCCTGCGCCGCGGCCACCCTCGAGGGTCAGGCGCATTAACCGATGACGGCGCATCGCGTGCTGCATCGGATCGGCGCCGCAGCGTGACCACACGTGCCCACATTTTGCCCACACTTACCCCCCCCTCGCGTTGTATCACTTCGCACCAGTCCGACCCTTAAGAACCGCGTGATTCCGCGGTTCCGAGGAAGCGTCGCCGCGGTGGGGAGAGTTCAAGTCCCACCCGCCCTACACCGCGGGGCGCCGGGCGGGTGGGACGGTCCACGTCCACCCGTCCGGCACCTGCCGATCCGATCCGGTCAGGGATGGCTGATCGACGGATCCTGCGGGAAGCCGGTGTTGTCGTCGGCGTCGCCACTGTCCGCGCCGGCTCGCGCGGCGTCGACCTTGACTTCGTCGCTCACGGCGTCGGTCGGGGCGCCGTTATCGGCGTGGGCATCGTCGGCGTCGCGGTGGTTGGGGGTGCTGCTGTCGTTCATGTCTATTCCTTTCGTCTACTCCAGGGTCGCCGCAGGAGAGGCGGCACGGAACCGGCTTGACACCCGCGCGGGAGGCCCGGCATCCCGGTGTTGTGAATCCTCAGGGTGATGGGCGATAATCGACGCGACAACCGAAAACACCGCCGCATCCGGTCTCAGGTCGTAGGGGAAGACGTACCTGACGAAACGGAGAAGTCATGGCGACACCACAGGCGCGTGGAGTGATCTTCATCCACTCCGCGCCACGCGCGTTGTGCCCGCACCTCGAGTGGGCGGCAGGACGTGCGCTCGGGCGCGCGGTGAATTTCGATTGGGATGACCAGCCGGTGCTCGATGGCAGCCGTCGAGCCGAGTTCTACTGGGAGGGACCGGCCGGTACGGGCGCAGCACTCGCGACGGCGATCCGCGGCTGGGAGCACCTCCGCTTCGAGGTCTCGGAGGATCCGACGCCGCGCACCGACGGCGGGCGGTGGATGCACACGCCGAGCCTCGGCATCCACTACGCCCAGACGGACGCCTCGGGCAACGTCGTCATCGGCGAGGATCGCATCCGCTACGCCATGGAGATCGCCGCGGGCGACGTGTACGAGCTGCAGCGCGAGCTCGACGTCGCCCTCGGCGTCGCGTGGGACGAGGAGCTCGAGCCCTTCCGTCACGCGGGCGACGATGTCGCCGTCGTCTGGCTGCACAAAGTGGGCTGACCCGCCGATCAGACCTCAGTCGTCCCGTGCGCCCGTACCGGGCCCCGGTGCCGCAACCCCGGGGAACGGGAGCGCGTGCGGGTCGGCTGACCGCAGGAAGAACAGAACCCCCGGAGAGCGATCCCCGGGGGTTCGTTCGCGCGAGCGTGTCAGGCCGAGCGGAAGGCGACGACGGCGTTGTGGCCGCCGAACCCGAACGAATTGCTGATCGCGAGCAGGTCTCCCGAGCCGAGCGGCTGCGTATCGCCCGACACGCGGAACGGCACGGCGGGATCCTGCTCGGTGATGTTGATCGTGGGCGGAGCGATGCGCTCGCGCAGCGCGAAGATGGTGAAGATGGCTTCCAGCGCTCCCGTGCCGCCGAGCAGGTGGCCGGTGGAGGCTTTCGTCGCCGAGACGGGGATCTCGTCGACGCGGGCGCCGAACACGCTGCGCAGTGCCGTGTACTCGTTGGGGTCCCCGACCGGGGTCGACGTGGCGTGCGCATTGATGTGGGCGACGTCGTCGGGCGAGGCGTCGGCCTGCTCGAGCGCGGCCCGGACGGCCCGCGACGCGCCGATTCCCTCGGGGTCGTTGGCGGTGATGTGATACGAGTCCGCCGTCACACCGCCGCCGACCGCGTACGCGTAGATCTTCGCGCCGCGTGCCTTGGCGTGTTCTTCTGTCTCGAGGATGAGGACGCCCGCGCCCTCGCCCATCACGAAGCCGTCACGGTCGACGCTCGTCGGACGCGAAGCGGTCGCCGGGTCGTCGTTCCGGCGCGACAACGCCTGCATCGACGAGAACGACGCCATCGTGATCGGATGGATCGCCGACTCGGTGCCGCCCGCGATCACCACGTCGGCCAGACCGTCCTGCAGATGCTCGATCGCGTTCACGATCGACTCCGTGCTCGATGCGCACGCGCTCGCCACGGTGCGCGCGAACGCCCGGGCCTCGAAGTGCAGCGAGAGGTTGCCGGCTGCGGCGTTGGGCATGAGCATGGGGACCGTCATCGGCAGGACGCGACGCGGCCCCTTCTCGCGCAGCGTGTCCCACGCGTCGAGGAGCGTCCACACGCCGCCGATGCCGGTCGCGAAGTCGACACCCAGACGCTCGGGGTCGACGTCCGGGCTGCCGGCGTCGGCCCATGCCTCCATCGCCGCGACCATCGCGAACTGCGATGCGGGGTCCAGGCGCTTGGCGACCGGGCGCTCGAGGATGCTGTCGGGTCGCACGATGGCCTCGGCGGCGAACGTGACGGGGATCTGGTACTTCTCGACCCATTCGTGCTCGAGGGTGCGCGCGCCGGACCGACCGGCGAGCAGGCCTTCCCAGCTCTCGGGAGCGGTGCCGCCCAGGGGGGAGGACGCTCCGATTCCGGTGACGACGATACGCGGGGTACTCATGGGTCTCCTCGATGGAACCCCGGCGGGGGCGTGCGCCCCCGCCGGTGCGGGTTACGCCTGGTTGGACGTGATGTAGGTGACGGCGTCGCCGACGGTCTTGAGGTTCTTGACCTCTTCGTCGGGGATGGTGACGCTGAACTTCTCCTCGGCGTTGACGACGATCGTCATCATCGAGATCGAGTCGATGTCGAGGTCGTCGGTGAAGGACTTCTCCAGCGCGACCTCGTCGGCCGAGATGCCGGTCTCGTCGGTGATGAGCTCAGCGAGTCCGGCGAGGACCTCGTCGTTGCTGAATGCCATGGGGATTCTCCTTGTTATCTCTGGTCGGACCCGGACGCGGGCCGCTGTTCAGTCTAGGTGCGGGGTCGCCGCGGATCAGGGAAGGACGACGACCTGCGCGCCGAAGACGAGCCCCGCGCCGAAGCCGATCTGCAGGGCCAGGCCACCGCTGAGCTCGGGCTGCTCCTCGAGGAGCCGGTGCGTGGCGAGGGGGATGGAGGCCGCCGAGGTGTTGCCGGTCGTCTCGATGTCGCGACCGATCGCGACCGACTCGGGTAGACCGAGCTGCTTGGCGAACTCATCGATGATGCGCATGTTCGCCTGGTGCGGGATGAAGGCAGCGAGGTCGGAGGCCTGGATGCCGGCCTCCTCGATGGCGCGGCGGGCGACCTTGACCATCTCCCAGACCGCCCAGCGGAAGACCGTGGGCCCTTCCTGGCGCAGCGTCGGCCAGGGAGCGAGGCCGTCGCGGAAGTCGACGAGCGTGTGGTTCATCCCGACGGCGTCGGCCTTCGACCCGTCGGAGCCCCACACGGTGGGCCCGATGCCCGGTATGTCACTCGGGCCGACGATGACGGCGCCCGCGCCGTCACCCAGGAGGAACGAGATCGTGCGATCGGTGGGATCGACGATGTCGCTGAGCTTCTCCGCGCCGACGACGGCGACGTACCGCGCGGCACCGGCTCGCACGAGGGCGTCCGCCTGGGTCACGCCGTACGAGAAGCCCGCGCACGCCGCATTGACGTCGTAGGCGGCGGCCGGGTTCGCCCCCACGCGGTCGGCGACGATCGCCGACACCGACGGCGTCTGCTTGGGGTTCGAGATCGTCGAGACGATGACGGCGTCGACCTGGTCGGCGGGCACCCCGCTGCGCCGGATCGCTTCGGCGACGGCGTCGGCGGCGAGGTCGATGACGGTGGTGTCCTTGTCGGCTCGCACCCTCGTGACGATGCCGGTGCGCTGGCGGATCCATTCGTCGCTCGAGTCGATCGGGCCGACGAGGTCGTCGTTGGGCACCGCGTTCTCGCCGCGCGCCGCGCCGTAGGCGTAGATGCGGGTGTGCGCGGGGCCGGTGGCCTGACGAAGGGTGGGGGTCATGCGGCACCTCCGGAGATGAGAGCGGATGCGGCGACGAGGTCGTCGGGGGTCTTGACGGCGACCGAGGGGATGCCGCGGAGCGCGCGCTTGGCGAGTCCCACCAGGGTGCCGGCCGGGGCCAGCTCGATGATGCCCGTCACGCCGCGCTCGGCGAACGAGCCCATGCACAGATCCCAGCGCACGGGGGAGGCGACCTGCGCGACGAGCCGGTCGAGAGCGTCGCGGCCGTCGGCGACGACGGCCCCGTCGCGGTTCGACCAGAGGGTCAGCGCGGCATCCCGAGCGGGCACGGCGGCGGCGGCGACGTCGAGCGCTTCGACGGCGGGGGCCATGTAACGCGTGTGGAAGGCTCCCGCCACCTGCAGCGGAACGACCCGGGTCGCTCGGACCGGTTCGGCGGCGAGGGCGGCGAGGGCGTCCAGGGCGCCGGCGGCGACGATCTGTCCACCTCCGTTGTAGTTGGCCGGGGTGAGGTCGAGCTCGGTCAGCCGGGCGACGACGGCATCCTGGTCGCCGCCGAGGACGGCGCTCATGCCGGTCTGCTCGCCCGTGGCGGCATCCGCCATCGCGCGACCGCGCAGACCCACCAGACGTATGGCGTCGTCGGCGTCGATGACACCTGCCGCCGTCAGCGCCGCGATCTCTCCGACCGAGTGGCCCGCCACGCCCGTGGGTCGGGAGCCGTCGCGGGTGAGGGCGTCGTACGAGAGCAGGCTCGCGGCGACGATGAGGGGCTGTGCGACGGCCGTGTCGCGGATGCGATCGGCGTCCCACTCGGTGCCGGCGGCGACGAGGTCGACCTCAGCGAGCTCCGAGTATCGCTCGAGGCGCTCGCGCGCGCCGTCCAGTTCGAGCCATGGTGCGAGGAACCCGGGGGACTGCGAGCCCTGACCGGGGAACACGGCGATGATCACGCTTCCATCCTTCCAACTTCGGAGATCCAATCGCTGGCGACAGGCTCACAACAATCTGGTGAACCTTTGTGTCGACCGCACAGACGATCGGGTGAGAGGCGCCCGCGCGTCTCGCGCAGCGCCGTGGTCAGGCGCGCCGCCCCGCGGGCGGTCGTCGTCGCGTGAGGTCGTTGCCGATCGACCCGAGGATCAATGCCGTCTGCAGGATGAGAGCCTCCCGCGGACCGGTCGCGTCCCATCCGATGACGTCCGACACGCGCTTGAGGCGGTACCGCACCGTGTTGGGGTGCACGAACAGCTCACGCGCCGTCGCCTCCAGGGAGCGGCCGTTGTCGAGGTAGCTCCAGAGGGTCGCGACGAGGTCGGGGGAGTGCGCCAGCAGCGGCCGGTAGATGCGTTCGACCAGGGTCGCCTTCGCGACCGGATCTCCCGCGAGCGCCCGCTCGGGCAGGAGGTCGTCGGCCTCGGCCGGGCGCGGTGCGTGCCGCCACGCGCCCGCGACGGCGAAACCGGCCAGCGCGGCGCGCGCACTCTGGCTCGCGTCCACGAGAGCGGGGACGGTGGGACCGAGCACGAGGTGCCCGGCGCCGAATCCGGGCTCGAGGCGTGAGGCGATCTCGACGAAGGTCAGCTCCGGCACCGGCTCCACGCGTCCCGGGAGCTCGGCGCGGCCGATGACCAGCACCAGACGCAGCCCCTGGACTCCGATCAGGACGTCGACGCCCATCTTCCGGGCGGCGCGACGCAGCTGGTCGACGTCGAACTGGGGCGGTGTGGTGCCCACCAGGACGGCGACGGCACCATGGCCATGCCAGCCCAGCGCCGCGATCCGACTCGGGAGCTCCTCGTCGGTCTCGCCCGTGAGGATCGAGTCGACGACGAGAGCCTCGAGGCGTGCATCCCACAGGCCGCGCGCCTCGGCGGCCCGCGCATAGACGTCGGCGGCTGCGAACGCGACATCCCGGGAGTACTTCAGGATCGCCTCGCGGATGGCGTCGTCGCGGCCGGCGACGCGCTCCTCGGTGACTTCGACCGTCACCCGCACGAGCTGCAGGGTCTGCGTCAGGCTCACGCTCCGCAGCAACTCGCGCGGTGCCGCCGCGAAGATGTCGGCCGCGATGCGAGGCGTCGACGAGGGGTCCTCGAACCACTGGATGAAGGAGGTGATGCCCGCCTGCGCGACCAGTCCCACAGAGGACCGGCGCGCAGGCGGCATCTCGGCATACCAGGGCAGGGTCTCCTCGAGGCGATTGATCGTGGCTGTCGCCAGATCTCCCGAGATCCGGCGGAGCCACGTGAGCGTCTCCGCCTTGGACCGTGCGTCGGCCACCGACCGGGTCAGCTTTCTCCGCCCGCGTTACCGCTGGTGCCGGCGGTCACGTCGTGCAGCCGGTAGCGCTCGATCGCCTGCGCCGAGAGCCCGCGGTCGATGACGCCGTCGTCGGCCAGGGCCTGGAGCGTGCGTACCACGATCGACGGTCCGTCGATCTTGAAGAAGCGGCGAGCGGCAGGACGGGTGTCGGAGAAGCCGAAGCCCTCGGCACCGAGCGTGGCGAAGCGACGGGGGACCCAGGGCCGGATCTGGTCCTGGACCGCGTGCATGAAGTCGCTCACCGCGACGACGGGGCCCTCGGAGTCGCTCAGCTTCTGCGTCACGAACGCCGTGCGGGGCTCGTCGGTCGGGTGCAGGAAGTTGTGCTCATCGGCGGCCAGGCCGTCGCGACGCAGCTCGGTCCAGCTGGTGACGGACCAGACGTCGGCGACCACGCCCCAGTCGTCCTTGAGCAGCTTCTGCGCCTCGTATGCCCACGGCACACCGACACCGGACGCGAGCAGCTGGGCGCGGGGACCGTCGCCCTCGCCCACACTCACCCGGTGGATGCCGCGCACGATGCCGTCGACGTCGACATCCTCGGGCTCCTTCGGCTGTACCAGCGGCTCGTTGTAGAGCGTGATGTAGTACATGACGTTGGGGTCGGGGTGATCGCCGCCGTACATCCGCTCGAGGCCCGAGCGGACGATGTGTGCGATCTCGTAGCCGTAGGCCGGGTCGTACGACACGGTCGCCGGATTGGTCGACGCCAGCAGGTGCGAGTGTCCGTCGGCGTGCTGGAGGCCCTCACCGGTCAGCGTGGTGCGACCGGCCGTAGCGCCCATGATGAACCCGCGAGCCATCTGGTCGCCGGCTGCCCACTGCGCATCACCGGTGCGCTGGAAGCCGAACATCGAGTAGAAGACGTACACCGGGATCAGCGGCTCGCCGTGGGTGGCGTAGGAGGTTCCGACCGCGGTGAAGGCCGCGAGCGCGCCCGCCTCGTTGATGCCGACGTGCAGGATCTGCCCCTGCGGGCTCTCCTTGTAGGCCAGAAGCAGCTCGCGGTCGACCGAGGTGTAGTTCTGGCCGTGCGGGTTGTAGATCTTCGCCGTCGGGAAGTAGGCGTCCATGCCGAACGTGCGCGCCTCGTCGGGGATGATCGGCACGATGCGGTGGCCGAAGTCCTTCGCGCGCAGCAGATCCTTGAGGAGTCGCACGAACGCCATGGTGGTGGCGATCTCCTGCGTGCCCGAGCCCTTCTTCGGCAGCGCGTACGACTCGTCGCCCGGAAGCGTGAGCGGCGCGTGCGTCTTGCGGCGCTGCGGCAGGAACCCGCCGAGCTCACGGCGACGGTCGAGCATGTAGCGGATCGTCTCGTCCTCGGCACCCGGGTGGTAGTAGGGCGGGAGGTACGGGTTCTCTTCGAGCTGCGCGTCGGTGATCGGGATGCGCATCGAGTCGCGGAAGTGCTTGAGGTTCTCGAGCGTCATCTTCTTCATCTGGTGGGTCGCGTTGCGGCCCTCGAAGTGGTGACCGAGACCGTAGCCCTTGATGGTCTTCGCGAGGATGACCGTGGGCTGACCCTTGTGCTGCATGGCCTGCTGGTATGCGGCGTAGACCTTCTGGTAGTCCAGCCCGCCGCGGCGGAGCTTGCCCCAGATGTCGTCGTCCGACCAGTCCTTCACCAGAGCGGCGGTGCGCTCGTCGCGGCCGAAGAAGTGCTCGCGGATGAATCCGCCGTCCTCGGCGCGGTAGGTCTGGAAGTCGCCGTCGGGAGTGGTGTTCATCAGGCGGACCAGGGCGCCGTCGTCGTCCTGCGAGAGCAGCTCGTCCCAGCCGCGGCCCCAGACGACCTTGATGACGTTCCAGCCGGCGCCGCGGAAGTAGGCCTCGAGCTCCTGCACGATCTTGCCGTTGCCCCGCACCGGGCCGTCGAGACGCTGCAGGTTGCAGTTGATCACGAACGTGAGGTTGTCGAGTCCCTCGTTGGCTGCGACCTGCAGCTGACCGCGGCTCTCGACCTCGTCCATCTCGCCGTCGCCGAGGAAGGCCCAGACGTGCGAGTCGGAGAGGTCCTTGATGCCCCGGTTGGTGAGGTACTTGTTGTTCATCGCCTGGTAGATGGCGTTGATCGGGCCGAGGCCCATCGAGACCGTCGGGAACTGCCAGTAGTCGGGCATCAGACGGGGGTGCGGGTAGGACGGGATGCCGTTCTCACCCTGCGAGGCCTCCTGACGGAAGCCGTCGAGCTGTGCCTCGCTCAGACGTCCCTCGAGGAAGGAGCGAGCGTAGATGCCGGGGGAAGCGTGCCCCTGGATGAAGATCTGGTCGCCGCCGGACTCGTGGTCGGGGCCGCGGAAGAAGTGGTTGAAGCCGACTTCGTAGAGCGAGGCCGACGAGGCGTAGGTCGAGATGTGTCCGCCGACCCCGATGCCGGGTCGCTGTGCACGGTGCACCGTCACGGCAGCGTTCCATCGGATCCACCGACGGTAGCGGCGCTCGAGCTCCTCGTCGCCGGGGAACTCCGGCTCGTTCTCGGGCGCGATGGTGTTGATGTAGTCCGTCACCGGCACCTGCGGGACGTTCAGCTGCAGCTCGTGCGAGGCCTGGAGCAGGCTCAGCATGATCTCGCGACCACGACCGGAGCCCTTCGCGTCGACCAGCTGACGCAGCGACTCCTGCCATTCCCCCGTCTCTTCCGGATCGCTGTCCAGGGCGTCCTGGGAGTAGGGGTCTTGATCGTTGACAGTCACGGGCGACCTTTCTCGTATGGCAGATCGTGCCAGGTAATCACCACGGGCAGGGCGCGGGCGTTGTCGGGCGCGCACAAGCACCGCAGGACAGCCTACTCACGCTCGCGGGGGTCGGCGCTCTCGTAGACTGAGACGAGGGGCCCATAGCTCAGTTGGTTAGAGCACCTCGTTTACACCGAGGGAGTCGGGAGTTCGAGTCTCTCTGGGCCCACATGAAAGCCACCCCCGCAGACCAGCTGCTGCTTCTGGATCTCGTCCGGCTCGACGCGCAGTCCCGTGGTGCGGAGGCGGCCAAGCGCAATCCCGCACAGGCGGCCCGTGTGCAGGAACTCCTGGCGCATCGACAGGCGCTCTCGGTCGAGCTGACCGGTCTGCTGGGCACGCGCGACGACATCGAGGCCGAGCTGGCCCGCATCGCATCGGACGTCGCCGTCGTCGATGCCCGCGCGGCACGCGACGCCCAACGTCTGGGTGCGACCTCGAGCGCGAAGGACGCGCAGGGTCTCGAGCACGAGATCGCGTCGCTGGCCCGCCGCAAGAGCGAGCTCGAAGACGGGCAGCTCGCCGCGATGGAGCGGCTCGAGGCCGCGGAGGCGGCGGTCGCCGCCCAGCAGGCGCTCATCGCCGAGGTCAACGCCGAGGGCGGGCGCCTGAGCGCCGAGGGCAAGGCCGCCGTGGCCGAGGCGCAGTCGCGCCTCGATGCGGCCACCCGTGATCGCGCCGCCGTCGCTGCGCGGGTCCCCGCCGACCTGCTGTCGCGCTACGAGACCCTCGCCGAGCGCACCCCGGGTGCAGGGCTGCTGACCCGACGCACCTGCGGCGGCTGCCACATGGAGCTCTCGGGCAGCGACCTCAAGGTCATCGGGCAGGCGGCCGATGACGACGTCGTGACGTGCCCCGAGTGCGGGTGCATCCTCGTCCGCACCGACGAGTCGGGGCTGTGACCAGACCATGACCGCGCCGCGCGCCGGCTGGCGTGCGGTCGGACGCCGCGGCGACGGCACGGTCGAGGTCGCCACGCTCGACGCCTCGGGCTCCGAGATCGGGCGCCGGACCATTCCGGCGGCCGCGCTGCTCGCCGAGTTCGCCGCCGAGCCCGATGCGCGGTGGGTGTGGTCCGACGCGACGACGTGGTACGCCCCCGCATTGGTCGCCGGGGTGCGGGTCTCGCGGTGCCACGACCTGCGACTGTGCCACGCGATCCTCCGCGACAGCATCCTCGTCCCGGATCGGTCGGAGCTGCGCTCGGCGACCGAATGGGACGGACTCCCCGCGGACGCGACGACGGGCCGGGACGCCCTGTTCGACCTCGAGCCACCCGCCGATGCCATTCCCGATGGTCTCGACGCCGTGCTGGCGGAATTCTCGCGACAGCTCCGTGCGATCGGATCATCGCCCGACGCCGGTCGTCTCCGGCTCCTGACGGCCGCCGAGTCGGCGGGGGCACTCGTCGCCGTCGAGATGCACGCCGCCGGAGTGCCGTGGAGCCGCGATATCCACGACGCGATCCTGACCGAGGCGCTCGGTCCCCGGCCGCGCGCCGGCGAGCTTCCCGAACGGGTGCGCCGGCTCGCGGATCAGGTGCGCGCCGCGCTCGGAGATCCCGGCGCGAGTCTGGACTCGCACCCCCGGCTCCTGCGGTCCCTGCACCGGGCCGGCCTGCTCGTGGAGTCGACCAGCAAGTGGGAGCTCATGCGTCACGAGCATCCCGTCGTCGAGCCGCTGCTGGCGTACAAGCGAGCCGTGCGGCTGCTGACCGCGAACGGATGGGCCTGGATGGACGAGTGGATCCCCGGCGACAGGTTCCGCCCCGTCTACGTCCCCGGCGGGGTGGTCACGGGGCGATGGGCCTCATCGGGCGGCGGGGCGCTGCAGCTGCCGCGGATGCTGCGACCGGCGGTCCGTGCCGACCCGGGCTGGAAGCTCGTCGTCGCCGACGTCGCGCAGCTCGAGCCCCGCATCCTCGCGGCCATGTCGGGCGACACCGCCCTCGCGGGCGCCGCGCGGGGCCGGGATCTGTACGAGGGGATCGTCGAGCGGGGCGCCGTCGCGACCCGTTCGGAGGCGAAGATGGCGATGCTCGGAGCGATGTACGGCGCGACGACGGGTGACAGCGGCCGGCTCGTGCCGTCGCTGCGCCGCGCCTACCCGCGGGCGATGGCCGTCGTCGACGAAGCGGCACGGGTCGGCGAGCAGGGCGGCGTCGTCCGGACCCTGCTCGGACGGACCAGCCCGCCGCCGTCCGCGGCGTGGCTCGAGCTGCAGGCCGATGCCGCCGAGTCGGATGCCTCCGACGCGCTGCGGTCGGCGGCGAGGTCGCGCGGGAGGGACGTCGGGCGCCTCACGCGCAACTTCGTGGTCCAGGGCACGGCGGCGGAGTGGGCGCTCGCCTGGCTCGCCGACCTGCGCCTGCGCCTGGCCTCGTTCCCCGCGCGGGGGCCCCATCCGATCACCGACCGTGCGCACCTGGCGTTCTTCCTGCACGACGAGATCATCGTCCACACCCCCGTCGATCACGCGCAGGCCGCAGCGGATGCCGTCCGCGAGGCGGCGCGGTCGGCGGGCGAGCTGCTGTTCGGGTCCTTTCCGCTCGACTTCCGTCTCGACGTGCGCATCGCGGACTCCGCCGACAAGGCGTGACCGAGGTCCGCCGGGTTCGGGCTCGGGGCGTCGCCGGATAGACTCGGGCCTGCGAATGGGTCGGCTGGACGGTCGCGTGGCGGGAAACCGCACCGAGGAACGTCCGGGCTCCACAGGACAGGACGGTGGGTAACGCCCACCCGGAGTGATCCGCGAGACAGTGCCACAGAAAGCAGACCGCCGGCGCCCGCGCCGGTAAGGGTGAAAGGGTGGTGTAAGAGACCACCGGGGCCGTGGTGACACGGCTCGCACGGTAAACCTCGTCCGGAGCAAGGTCAGACAGGGGATGCAGACGCGGTTCGCCGAGTCCCCGGGTAGACCGCTAGAGCGGCACGGCAACGTGTCGCCGAGAGAGATGGCCGTCCACGGGGCTCACGCCCCCGGACAGAACCCGGCGTACAGGCCGGCCCATTCGCTTCCTCGTCCTCGGTGGGCCCCGGCTCGGTCAGTGCGCGGTGGCCCCGGCGAGGTCCTCGGTCGTCTCGTCGAGCACGCCCGGGCGCTCCCCGGCGAGGGCGAGGGCCGCTGCGCCGATGATGCCGGCGTTGTTGCGGTGCACGGCCGGAACGATGGGCGTCTTCAGATCCAGCAGCGGCAGGAACTTGTCGGCGTGCTTCGACACGCCGCCGCCGACGATGAACAGGTCGGGGGAGAAGAGGAACTCGATGTGGCTGTAGTACCACTGCAGCCGCTCGGCCCACTCGGGCCAGTCGAGCTCGTCGCGTTCCATCGCCGAGTACGCGGCCCAGGCCTCGGCATCCTTGCCGTGCTTGGCGCGGTGGACGTGGCCCAGCTCCGAGTTGGGTATCAGCACGCCGTTGTAGATCATCGCCGAGCCGATGCCGGTGCCGAGGGTCGTCAGGATGACGAGGCCGTCCTGCCCGCGCGCCGCGCCGTAACGCAGTTCTGCGACGCCGGCGACATCCGCGTCGTTGGCGAAGTGGATCTGGCGGCCGAGGCCATTCTCGAAGAAGCTCTCGGCCTCGAAGTCGATCCAGGTGTCGGCGACGTTCGCTGCCGACAGGGTGCGGCCGTGCTTGACGATCGCGGGGAAGGCGACACCGAGCGGAACATCCTCGGCGTCGGAGACACCGAGACGCTCGAGGACGACCTTCACCGCCTCCAGCACGTCCTCGGGCTCGGCGCCCTTCGGCGTCGCGACCTTGATGCGGTCGGTCAGGAGGTCCCCTGTCGACAGATCCACGACGGCCCCCTTGATGCCGGTTCCGCCGATGTCCACTCCGACGGCCCGCGTCGCACTCGCACTCATGCGACTCAGCCTATCGACCGCGCACGCTGCCGGTTTAGGCTCGGGCTGAGCGCCGCCGGTGGCGCAGTCTGGAGCGACCATGCCCGAGAGCGACGGCGAGTACTGGTACAACCTGGTGACCCACGAGGTCGAGCGCGGCAAGCAGTCGCCGGGCGCCGACCGAGCGGGCCCGTTCACCTCGGCCGAGGAGGCGGCGCGGGCGCCTCAGCTCATGGCCGACCGTGCGCAGGCGTGGCGTGAGGACGAAGCGCGGGAGGACGACTGGGACGCACCGCCGTCGGAGGGCGCTCGCCGCCAGTAGTCTGGTGAACGACCCTGTCTCGGAGAGGACGCGATGGACAAGCAACGGGACTTCGTACTGCGCACGATCGAGGAGCGGGGCGTCAAGTTCGTCCGCCTCTGGTTCACGGACGTGATCGGCACCCTCAAGTCGGTCGCCATCGCACCGGCCGAGGTCGAGGGTGCGTTCGCCGAGGGGCTCGGCTTCGACGGCTCGGCCATCGAAGGGCTCACTCGCAGCTACGAGTCGGACCTGCTGGCCCACCCCGACCCCACGACCTTCCAGCTGCTGCCGTGGCGCGGCGAGGTCGACCCGACCGCCCGGATGTTCTGCGACATCACCACTCCCGACGGTCAGCCCGCCGTGGCCGACCCGCGGCACGTGCTCAAGCGGACGCTCGCGAAGGCGGCCGAGGCCGGCTTCACCTTCTACACCCACCCCGAGATCGAGTTCTACCTGCTCAAGTCGTCGTCGTACGGGGCCGAGGGGCCCGAGCCGGTCGACTCGGCGGGCTACTTCGACAACGTCCCGGGCGGCACGGCCCACGACTTCCGACGGCGCTCGGTGCGGATGCTCGAGGACCTGGGCATCTCGGTCGAGTACAGCCACCACGAGGGCGGTCCCGGCCAGAACGAGATCGACCTGCGCTACGCCGACGCCCTCGCCACCGCCGACAACATCATGACCTTCCGCACGGTGATCAAAGAGGTCGCGATCGAGCAGGGCGTCTACGCGACGTTCATGCCGAAGCCCCTCAGCGGTCACCCCGGCAGCGGCATGCACACGCACATGTCGCTGTTCGAGGGCGACGTGAACGCCTTCTACGAGGAGGGCGCGCAGTACCAGCTCTCTCAGACCGGACGCCAGTTCATCGCCGGGCTGCTGCGCCATGCGAACGAGATCTCGGCGGTGACGAATCAGTTCGTCAACTCGTACAAGCGGCTGTGGGGCGGCGACGAGGCGCCGAGCTTCATCACGTGGGGCCACAACAACCGTTCGGCGCTCGTGCGCGTGCCGATGTACAAGCCCAACAAGAGCCAGTCCTCGCGTGTGGAGTACCGTGCGCTGGACTCGGCCGCCAACCCCTACCTGTCGTACGCCCTGCTGCTGGCGGCCGGCCTCAAGGGCATCGAGGAGGGCTACGAGCTCCCCTCCGAGGCGGAGGACAACGTCTGGTCGCTGACCGACGCCGAACGACGCGCGCTCGGCTACGCGCCGCTGCCCGCGAGCCTCGACCACGCCCTGGAGTACATGGAGGAATCCGAGCTGGTCGCCGAGACGCTGGGAGAGCAGGTGTTCAACTACGTCCTGCTGAACAAGCGTCGCGAGTGGCAGAACTACCGCGCCCAGGTGACCCCCTTCGAGCTCAAGAGCAACCTGGAGATGCTCTGAGGCCATGACCCGTGGATCTCGGGCGGTCGGGCTGACCGGACTGGCGCGGGCGGGATTCGACGATCTGGGTCGGGCCGACGAGCATCTCGTCGAACTCGCGGAGTTGACCGGTACGAGCCGCGACGACCTCGTCGTGGCCGCGGAGACCGCAGCCGACCCCGACGACGCGCTCTCGGCGCTGCTGAGCATCGCCCGTCGCGATCGCGACGGCGTGCGAGCGGCGCTGGAGCGCAACCAGGTCGCGGTCTGGTCGCTGCTGGGGGCGTCGCCCGGATTCGCCGACTTCTACCTGCGGCATCCGTCCGAGCTCGCGGACCTCACCGAGGTCGAGGACGGTCTGCCCTCCCGCGAGGAGATGCACCGCGCGCTCCTGGCGAGCGTGTCGGCCTCCGACGGGTTCGCCGAGGTCTCGGGCGATGAGGCGTGGATCGCGCTGCGGATCGCCTATCGGCGGATGGTGGCTCGCATCGCGCGGTTCGACCTCGCGGCATCCGACCCGACGGTGATCCTCCACGCCGTGGCGGCTGCCCTGGCCGACGCCGCGGGCGCAGCGCTGGAAGCCTCGCTCGCCGTCGCCCGGAGCAGGCTCGTCGCGGGAGTGCCGGGGGCCGGGAGGTTCCCGAGGAACGAGGTCGAGGCCACGTGCCTCGCCATCATCGGCATGGGCAAGGCGGGTGCGCGGGAACTGAACTACGTCAGCGACGTGGACGTGATCTTCGTCGGGGCCACCTCCGACGAGGAGACCGTCTCCGAGGCGCGGGCCATCGAGATCGCCACCCGGCTGGCCATCCAGACGATGCGCGGCATCTCGGAGGTCGAGGTCGAGCCGCCGCTGTGGGAGGTCGACCCGAACCTGCGACCCGAGGGCAAGCAGGGGGCGCTCGTGCGGACCCTCGAATCGCACGTCGCATACCACGACCGCTGGGCCAAGAGCTGGGAGTTCCAGGCGCTCCTGAAGGCGCGGCCCCTGGCCGGTGACGAGGCATTGGGCGAGCGCTACGTCGATGCGGTCCAGCCGAAGGTGTGGGCCAGCGCAGCCCGGGAGAACTTCGTCGAGGGCGTCCAGAAGATGCGCGAGCGGGTCACCGAGCACATCCCTCCGGCCGAGGTCGCCCGTCAGCTCAAGCTCGGCCCGGGCGGCATCCGCGACATCGAATTCACCGTGCAGCTGCTGCAGCTGGTCCACGGCAGCACCGACGAGCGCATCCGCGACCGATCCACGCTCGACGCGCTGGACGCGCTGGTCTCCCAGGGCTACATCGGCCGCGAGGATGCCGCGCGCTTCGCCCTCGACTACCGACGGCTGCGCGTGTTGGAGCATCGCCTGCAGCTGCGTGACCTGCGCCGCACCCACCTGATGCCCGAGGACGGTGCGGCGCTGCGCGTCCTCGCCCGTGCGTCGCGCATCGGCGAAGGCGGCGACCGGGTGCTGGCGGCATGGGAGGACATCAAGCGCGAGGTGCGCGAGATCCACGTGCGGCTGTTCTATCGCCCGCTGCTGTCGGCTGTCGCGGCGCTGCCGGCCGATGAGCAGTCGCTCTCGCCCGACCAGGCGAAGGCGCGTCTCGCCGCCATCGGATTCCGAGACCCGGCCGGAGCGCTGCGCCACATGGGCGCGCTCACCGGCGGCCTCAGCCGCAAAGCCGTCATCCAGCGCCATCTGATGCCCGTCATGCTCCGCTGGTTCGCCGACGGCGTCGATCCCGACTACGGGCTGCTGGCCTTCCGCCGGATCAGCGAACGGCTGGGTGACACTCCCTGGTTCCTCCGGATGCTGCGCGACACCTCCGGTGCCGCCGAGAGCCTGACGCGGCTGCTCTCGGGCTCGCGCTACGTCGGCGAGCTGATGGAGTGGATCCCCGAGTCGATCGCCTGGCTGGACTCGCGCGACAAGCTGCGACCGCGACCGGGGTATCTGCTGCAGGAGGAGGCCCGGGCGATCCAGACCCGGCATGCCTCGATCGACGACGCCATGTCGGCGGTGCGTGCGCTCCGGCGCCGCGAGCTGCTGCGCCTGGCGATGGCGGCGGTCATCGGGGAGCTCTCGATCGAGCAGCTCGCGGAGGGACTGACCACCGTCACCGAGGTCACGATCCAGGCTACGCTCCGAGCGGTCAGGCGTGAGGTCGTGCCACCCGAGGACGACCGTCTCGACTTCTCGGTGATCGCCATGGGCCGCTTCGGCGGCGCGGAACTCGGCTTCGGGTCGGACGCGGACATCATGTACGTCTACGACGCCAACGGTGTGGCGCCCCAGCGCGCGCAGGAGCTCGCGCTCCAGCTGGTCCACGGGGTGCGTCGCTACTCCGAGGATCACCGGCTCCCGCTCGACCTCGACGCGGGCCTGCGTCCCGAGGGACGCAACGGCCCCCTCGTCCGTTCGCTGGAGTCGTACGCCGAGTACTACCGACGGTGGTCGCTGTCGTGGGAGGCGCAGGCGCTCCTCCGGGCGCGCGGCGTCGCGGGCAGCGTGTCGCTCATCGGGCGCTTCCTGGCGCTCGCCGATGATCTGAGATATCCGGTCTCCGCCGACCCTCAGGGGCTTCGCGAGATCCGCCGCATCAAGGCGCGGGTCGAGAGCGAGCGGTTGCCGCAGGGGCAGGACCGGTCGCGCCATCTCAAGCTCGGCCCAGGCGGGCTCAGCGACGTGGAGTGGCTCGTCCAGATCGTCCAGCTCGAGCACGGACATCGCGTTGCGGGGCTGCGCACGACCTCGACCGTGGCGGCGCTCGAAGCGGCCGTCGCCGCCGACCTCGTTCCCCGGGATGCCGCCGACAGGCTCGCCGCGGCGTGGCGTCTGGCGAGCAGGCTGCGTTCGGCGAACACCCTGCTGTCGGGACAGACGAGCGACGTGCTGCCGACCGACCGGTCGCGTCTCGACGGCATCGGCCGGTTGCTGGAGTATCCGCCGCGATCGGCGACCATGGTCGAGGAGGACTGGATGCGCGCTGCGCGTCAGTCGCGCCGCGTCTTCGAGAAGCTCTTCTACGGCTAAGGGGAATCATGTCGGTTGGTCTGCTGGCTGTCGTCGACGACATCCTGAGTGCGGCGCTGCGCGCGTCCGCGAAGTCTGCTGGCGTCGTCATCGACGACGCGGCCGTCACCCCGCAGTACGTCCAGGGCATCACCCCGGCGCGCGAGCTGCCGGTCGTCGGCAAGATCGCCCTCGGATCGATCGCGAACAAGTTCCTCATCGTCATTCCGGTGGCGCTGCTGCTCACGGCGTTCGCGCCCGCCGTCCTGCCCTTCCTGCTCATCCTCGGCGGGGCGTTCCTCTGCTACGAGGGCGCGGAGAAGGTGCTCGAGTGGTTCGGCGTGCATCACGGCGCGGCTGACGACGGTCCTCGCGACGAGAAGAAGCTGGTGCTCGGCGCCGTCCGTACGGACCTCATCCTCTCGGCCGAGATCATGCTCATCTCGCTGTCGAATCTCGACGACGGCATGAGCATCTGGCAGACCCTCGCCGTGCTCGCCGTCATCGCTCTTCTCATGACGGCGATCGTCTACGGGTCGGTGGCGCTCCTGGTGAAGATCGACGACGTGGGTCTTCGGATGGCCAAGAGCCCGTCGCGGCGGGTGCGGCACACCGGTACGCGTATCGTCCGCTCGATGCCCGCGGTGTTCCGTGTCATCAGCGTCGTCGGAACCGTCGCCATGCTGTGGGTCGGCGGCCACCTCGTTCTGGAGAATCTCGGCGAAGTCGGCGTGACCGTCACCCTGGACCTCCTGCACGGCGTCGAGCACCTGCTCGAAAGCGCCGGGACCGTCGTGGTCTGGATCGGCGAGACCGCGGTGTCGGCCGTCGCCGGCCTTCTCGTCGGACTGGCCATCGTCGGCGTCCTGACCGTGATCCGGAGGCTCCGTCGGGGCGGCGGACACACCGCCGTGAGCGCGGCATCCCACTGATGCCGGCCGTCCGCGGACGTCGACGCTCCGGGGCGTCCCCGTCGATGTCAAGCCGCGTGTGCGGTGTGGTCTCGCGGCTTAGCCTGACGCGATGATCACGGCGCCCGCATCGACCCCTCGGCTCGACACGGCGTGGACACCGCACCGCCTGACCGGCGACGGGCTGCCGTTCCGGGTGTGGAGCTCGTATGCGTATGCGCCGGCCTCCGAGCCGCCCACGCCGACGATCGTGCTCGTGCACGGTCTCGGGATGTCGCACCGCTCCTATCGCTTCGTGCACGCGGTGCTGGCGCCGTCGGCGGACGTCCACAGCATCGACCTCCCCGGCTTCGCCGGGCTGAAGAAGCCCCGCGGGGATGTCTCCGTGGCGCGCATGGCCGACGCCCTTGCCGAGGTGATCGGCTCGCTCTCGCAGACGCCCGTCGTGCTCGTCGGGCACTCGATGGGCGCGCAGTGGGCGGTCGAGACCGCGGTGCGGCTTCCCCGGAGGGTCGCCGGCGTCGTCCTCATGGGGCCGGTCACCGACGACCGGCATCGCAGCCTGCGGGAGCAGGCGCTCGCTCTGGCGCTGGACGGGTTCCGCGAGACGCCACGGACGAACGCCCTCGTGCTCGCCGACTACCTTCGCACAGGACCGGCCTGGTTCCTGTCGCAGGCCCGACACATGCGCGACTACCGGATCGAAGAGGGCGTGTCGGGTCTCGCCGTCCCCGCCCTGTTCGTCCGCGGATCGCGAGACCCCGTCGCCGGCGACCGCTGGCTGACACGCCTCGCCGCCCACGCAGCGCGCGGCGAGGTGCTGGTCGTCCCCGGGCCCGGTCATCACGTCGAGCGGTCGGCGCCTCGCGCGGTGGCGACCGGCATCCTGGGGTTCGTCTCACGGCACGGGGTGGAGCGGACCCCGTGACCCGCCATCCGTTTCGCGATGCCGTGTGGTGGGCCGCCGACTACGCCTACGCCATTGCCTGGCAGGTGCGGGCCTTCTTCTCGCGAACCGACCCCGAGACGTTCGCGTCGGGCGACCGGACGCCGCTCGTCGTGCTCCCCGGCATCTACGAGACGTGGAGGTTCCTGCAACCGCTCATCACCGAGATGCACGAGCGCGGACATCCCGTCCACGTCATCGCCGCGCTCGGACGCAACCGGTGGCCGGTGCCGCGCGGGGCGCGCCACGTCGCCGCGTACATGAGCGAGCGCGACCTCTCCGGCGTCGTGCTCGTCGCGCACAGCAAAGGAGGACTCATCGGAAAGCAGGTGATGGCTGATCGGGACGTCGCCGCCCGGGTCGCGGGGATGGTCGCCGTCGCCAGCCCGTTCGACGGCTCCGTGTACGGCAGGCTGATGCTCCTGCCCGCCCTGCGGGCGTTCTCGCCGAGCGCCCCCGTCATCCGAGCGCTCGCCCGCGAGCGGGAGCCGAACGCGCGCATCGTCTCCGTCTACGGCGAGTTCGATCCGCATATCCCGGGCGGGAGCGAGCTCGCGGGGGCGCGCAACGTCCGGCTCCAGACCGGCGGTCACTTCCGCATCCTCGCGCACCCGCGGGTCATCGCCGAGGTCGTGCGTCTGGCCGACCGGCCGGCGGTCGACGGTGCGCCGGGGCGACACCGGCCACCGCGATGAACGGCGCCGCCCACCCGGCGACGGGCACGGACACCGTCGCACCGCCGAGTCACGCCGCGGTCGTCTACCACCCCGCGAAGGCTCCGCTCGCGCGACTGCGGCAGGCGATCGGCCGGCACGAGGCGGCCGCGGGCTGGGCGTCGACGCGCTGGTACGAGACCGCGGCCGACGACTCGGGCGCCGCCGCGGCGCGACGTGCGCTCGCGGAGGGCGCCGACGTCGTCATCGTCTCGGGCGGAGATGGCACGGTTCGAGCCGCCGTCGAGGTTCTGCAGGGGACGGACACCCCGGTGGCGCTCGTGCCCGCCGGCACCGGCAACCTCCTCGCGCGTGACCTCGGAATCTCCCTCGCCGACGTGGACGGGTGCGTGGAGGCCGCGTTCACCGGCGTCGGTCGGCGCATCGACGTCGGCTTCGCCGAGCTCGAGGACGAGACCGGCACTCGTCGCCGGCACGCGTTCGTGGTGATGGCGGGGATCGGTCTCGACGCCGACATGGCCGACAAGACCAGCCCGCTGGCGAAGAAACACCTCGGCTGGTTCGCATACGTCAGCCCGATCGCGCGGTCGATCCTGGCGAACCGCCTCTTCTCGCTGCACTACCGCGTCGACGGTGGCCGTACGCGTTCCGCCCGCGCCCACACCGTCATCGTGGGGAACTGCGGGACGCTTGCGGGCAACATGCTGCTCATCCCGAGGGCCGTGGTCGACGACGGACTCCTGGACGTCGTCATGATGAGGCCGCGGAGCCGCTTCGGCTGGGCCGGCATCGGGTCGCGGCTCACGCTCCAGGGGATGGCCCGACGGTCACGGCTGACCAGACGGGTTCTGGAGAAGGCGCCGGAGCTTCACGCTCTCGCGTACGCACAGGGACAGCGGTTCGAGGCTCGATTCGACCTGCCGCGGCTCATCCAGCTCGACGGCGACGGATTCGGTCACATCGTCGCCGTGCGGATCGAGGTCGCGCCGAGCGCTCTGGCCCTGCGGGTGCGGGCGTCAGCCGGCAGTTGAGGGAGTCGTCCCGGAGTGCCGATGAACGCGAAGAGCCCGCCAGAGCAGGACCTGGCGGGCTCTTCGCGGGCTTCAGCTCCGCATCGCGGACTCAGACCCCGAAGTACAGCTCGTACTCGTACGGGTGCGGGCGGGCGTTGATCGGCTGGATCTCGTTCTCGATCTTGTATTCGATCCAGGTCTCGATCAGCTCGGGCGTGAACACGCCACCGGCGAGCAGGAACTCGTGGTCGTTGCGCAGGGCCTCGAGGGAGTCGAGCAGCGAGTTCGGGACCTGCGGGATGTTCTTGGCCTCCTCGGGGGGAAGCTCGTACAGGTCCTTGTCCACCGGCTCGTGCGGCTCGATGCGGTTCTTGATGCCGTCCAGGCCCGCCATCATCTGTGCGGCGAAGGCGAGGTACGGGTTGCCCGAGGCATCCGGAGCGCGGAACTCGATGCGCTTGGCCTTGGGGTTCGTGCCCGTGATCGGGATGCGGATGGCCGCGGAACGGTTTCCGGCCGAGTAGACCAGGTTGACCGGGGCTTCGTAGCCCTTCACCAGGCGCTTGTAGGAGTTCAGCGTCGGGTTGGTGAACGCGAGCACGGCCGCCGCGTGCTTGAGGAGCCCGCCGATGTACCAGCGGGCGATGTCGGACAGACCGCCGTAGCCCTTCTCGTCGTAGAACAGCGGCTCACCGTTCAGCCACAGGGACTGGTGGGTGTGCATTCCCGAGCCGTTGTCGCCGAACAGGGGCTTGGGCATGAAGGTCGCGACCTTGCCCCATTCCTCGGCGGTGTTCTTGACGATGTACTTGAACTTCAGAATGTCGTCCGCCGAGTGCACCATGGTGTCGAAGCGGTAGTTGATCTCCTGCTGACCGCCGGTGCCGACCTCGTGGTGGGCCCGCTCGAGAACCAGGCCGGACTCGATGAGCTTGAGCGAGATGTCATCGCGCAGGTCGGCGGTCTTGTCGACCGGCGAGACGGGGAAGTAGCCGCCCTTGTACGGGGTCTTGTTGGCGAGGTTGCCGCCCTCTTCGACGCGACCGGTGTTCCAGGCGCCCTCCTCGGAGTCGACCGAGTAGAAGCTCGAGTTCTGCTTCACTTCGTAGCGGACGTCGTCGAAGATGTAGAACTCCGCCTCGGGGGCGAAGAACGCGGTGTCGGCGATGCCGGTGGAGGCGAGGTACTTCTCGGCCTTCTTGGCGACCTGACGCGGGTCCTTGGCGTAGATCTCGCCGTTGCGCGGGTTGTAGATGTCGAAGATCATGACCAGCGTCTTCGCCTCGCGGAACGGGTCGAGGTACGCGGTCGAGACATCCGGGATCAGCTGCATGTCCGACTCGTGGATGTTCGCGAAGCCGCGAATCGACGAGCCGTCGAAGAGCTGTCCGACCGTGAAGAACTCCTCGTCGACGGTCGAGGCCGGGATGTTGAAGTGCTGCTGCACACCGGGAAGGTCCGTGAAACGGATGTCGAGGAACTTGACGTCCTCGTCCTGGATGAACTTGAGCACCTCGGAAGAATCTTTGAACATGGAGTCTCCAAGATCGGGTGAGGAACAGCCTGGATGATCCGGGCCTCTTCGAACCTATCGGCATCCAGTTGCCCGGCAGTATCTCGGATGTTTCCGGGATGTTACGTCGCGGTCCCCGATTAGGCTGGAGCGGTGCCCGATCACCTCCGCGAGAACACCTATCCCGGCGAGCGGTTGGGGCGTCCCGAACGCGGCACCGGCAGCGTCGCCCGACTGGGGCGCAGGCTCGCCGCGCTGGCGATCGACTACGCCGCCGCGACGGTGATCGCGACCGCGTTCTTCGGCTTCGATCAGTTCGCTCTCCCGGCGGAGGCCGGGCTCACCCAGTTCGCGCCGATCGCGGTGTTCGCCGCGCTCCAGGTGATCTTCATCCCCCTCATCGCGGGCAGCCCGGGCCATCGGGTCGTGGGGCTCCGCCTCGAGTTGCTGCACGGGGGATGGACCGGGCTGTGGCGGCCGATCGTCCGGACGTTGCTGCTCGTGGTGGTACTGCCGGCGGTGGTCTTCGACGCGGACCAGCGAGGCCTGCACGACAAGGCCGCCGGAACGATCCTCGTCCGGGCCTGACGGCCTCCACCCGATGCCCGGGGGCTCGCGCCCCGGGGCTCGCGGTCAGCGGGGACGCTGCGCGCGGGCCTTCGTCGGGTCGACGCCCTTGGGGATCGGAAGCGACGTCACGGACTGCGACACCGATTCGATGCGCTTGATGACAGCGGCCATCGTGGTGCGGTCGATCGCCTTGGGCAGCGCCTTGATGGTGGGGGCGAGCTTCGAGATCGGCACGTCTCCCTCGCCGTGGCCGACGTACAGAACGTGGATCGGCACGCCCGAGGCGACACGCTTGACCTTGCCGCGCTCGTCGTTGATCAGACGGGTGAGACGGCCGCGTGCGCCCTCTCCGACGATGACGACGCCGCCACGCCCGACCGCACGGTAGACCGCCTCCTGCGTCTTGGGATTCACGCCGACCGGCATCTCGGACGCCTGCCACCGACGGCCGAGGTTCGTGGAGATGATGTGGCCCGTCGCTCCCGGCATGCCGTCGATGCGCTTGTACATCGCCCGTGTGGCCAGACGCGTCATCGTGATCATGGCGCCGAGGATGCCGAAGAGCAGTCCTGTGACGCCCCAGAGGATGATGCTCCAGATCGCGCCCGGCGGGATGAGGAAGCCCACCAGCACACCGAGGCCCACGCCCGCGACCACGATCGCGATGAGCAGCCAGGGCAGCCAGCTGAAGTACTCCTTCGTGAAGGTGAAGAGGGAGCGGAGCTGAGAGAAGAATCCGGGCCGCTTCTCGGGTGCGGTGCTGCGGGACGACATGCTCACAGCCTACCTTTTCGCTCGCCCGCTTCCGCCTGCACAGACCGTGTGCGCGGCCTCGGGGTGCACAGTCGCCTGTCGCTGAGCCCGTGCCGCCGCCTCGGTTCGAGATCCTCGATCGGTGACCGCAGTCGTTGAACCTTCGACCCCCGTGCCGCTCCGTCGCGTCCACCCGCCGGACGCGCCGTTCCCAGGGGAGCTGGTCACCGGTGTGGCCGGACAGGGGTATCGCGTGGCCGCCGAGGATGTGCCGTCTCTCGTGTGGAGCACACCGTCCGGTGGTCATCTGCTCGCCGCCGTCGATGTCGACGTCCTCGAGGGCACCACGATGCTGCTGTTGCCGCGGCTCGTGGGGCGCTTGAGCGCTCACGGCCTTCCGTCGCTCTCAGCTGGTCAGGTCGTGACGCTCGCGGTGAGCGTGCTGCGAGGTGCGGCCGCTGCGGCGTCGGCGGCATGGCGGAGCGGCGAGTGGTGGCTCACCGAGGACGGCCGGCCCGTGCTCGTGCCGGCCGGCGAGACTTCGTGGGCGCAGTCCTCGGCCGAGCTGATCGCCTCGATCCCCGCCACGGCGATCGACGCCGACATGCGCAGACGGCTGATCGACGCTGTCAGCGACGTCGACACGCTGCCCCGAGCGGCTGCCGCGTTGGAGGACGCCCTCTTCGCCGGTGCTGAGCCGGAGCCGATCGATGAGCTCGCCGGCACACGGCCGGACCCCCGGGCCGCTGGTCGCGACGAATGGTCCGACGATGCGCACGGCGCCCCCGGACGTTCGGCCCCCGCCGTCGCGGCGCTCCTCGACGCGGGAGTCCTGGCACGGGTGGCCGCGGCGTACGACGAGGTGCGCGCGGCGTTGTCGCGTCGGCGCGGGTTGTTGTCCGCTCGGTCGAGCGTCCGCAACACGGAAGGGCCGGGGGACACCCATGAGGCGGCTGCCCGTCGCGCTTCGCCGCGGCGCCTCGTCATCGTCGCGGCATCGGTGATGGCCGTGCTCCTCACCGGCGCGCTGATGTGGCCGAGCGATCAATCGGACGGTGTCGACCGGAACCCCCAGGCCGCGGAGCCGGTCACGCCTCCCTCGACGCCGGACTCCGGGAGCGACGCTGCCGAGCGCGCTGCGGAGCCGGGTGCGGAGGCATACCCCGAGTCCGCCTCGACGGATCCGGTGCCGGCCACCCCGCCGGGCGAGGAGGCGCACCCCGCCGCGGCCTCGATCGAGCGACTCGCGACGTGTTGGCGCTCGAACGACCTGGCCTGCCGCGCCGGGGTCCTGGAACGAGCCGACGCGACCGTCCCGGACGGGGTCGCCACCGCCGACGTGACCCGGTCGGTGGTGCTCCTCGACGACCTCGGCGGGGTCGAGGTCGTCCGGGTCGAGGATGCAGCGGGCGAGCTGCCGCCCCAGATCGCGGTCATCGTGCTCCACAACGACGAACGGCTGGTCCGCGACGTCTACGACGTCGCGGACCAGCCGTGATCGGGGTGGGGCTCCGTCGATCAGATACCCAGGTTCGACTCGAACTGCGCGCCCTCGAGCCGCGCCTTCATGGCGCTGAGGAAGCGTGCCGCGTCGGCACCGTCGATCGTGCGGTGGTCGTACGACAGGGCGAGGTACACGTACGAGCGCACCGAGATCGCGTCCTTGCCGTCGACCGTCACCACGCCGGGGCGCTTGTAGACGATGCCCGTGCCCAGAATGGCCGACTGGGGGAGGAAGACGACGGGCGTGTCGAACAACGCGCCGCGCGATCCGGTGTTGGTGATCGTGAACGTGCCGCCGGCGAGCTCGTCGGGCTTCAGCTTGTTGTCACGCGTACGCGCTGCGAGGTCGGCGATGTCCTGGGCGATCTGGGCGAGATTCTTCTGGCCGGCATCGCGAAGGACCGGCGTGAGGAGCCCACGCTCGGTGTCGACCGCGATCGAGATGTTCTCGGTGGCGGGGTAGACGATCTCTTCGCCGTCGACCGTCGAGTTGACGATCGGGAAGGCCTGCAACGCCTCGGCGGCCGCGAGCGCGAAGAAGGGCAGGAACGACAGCTTCGCGCCGCTCTTCTCGTTGAACTCGACCTTCACCTTGTCGCGGAACAGCGACAGCTTGGTCACGTCGACCTCGACGACGGTCGTCAGCTGCGCGGTCTGCTGCATCGACTCGACGGCGCGCTTGGCGAGGACCTTGCGCAGGCGCGACATCGGCGCCCGTGTGCCGCGCAGCTCCGACACCTCGACGGTGGGGGCTGCGGGTGCAGCGGCTTCTGCCGGCGCGGCTGCGGGTGCTGCCGATGCGGCCTCCGCTGCCTTGAGGACGTCCTCCTTGCGGATACGACCCCCGACACCGCTGCCCGTGACCTTGGTGAGATCGACGCCCTGCTGCTGCGCGAGGCGTCGGACCAGCGGGGTGACGTAGGTCACGTTGTCGTTGCCCGCGTCGGCCGGAGCCTGCTCGGCCGGGGCCGGGGCGGAGGGCTGTGCCGCGGGGGAGGGCGCCGACTCCTGCGACGCAGGGGCTGCCGGCGCGGCGGCCGCCGGTGCGGCCTCCTGCACGGGGGCGGGCGCCGCCTCCTGGGGCGCGGGTGCGGCCTCAGCTGCGGGCGTCTCGGCGGGAGCCGGTGCGGCGGGGGCCTCGGCGGCGGCCGGTGCTCCCGAGCCGATGCGGGCCAGCGCGGCGCCGACCTCGACGGTCTCGTCCTCCTGGACGAGGATCTCGACGAGCGTGCCGGCGAAGGGTGCAGGGATCTCGGTGTCGACCTTGTCGGTGGAGATCTCCAGCAGCGGCTCGTCGACCGCCACGTCGTCGCCGACCTGCTTGAGCCAGCGCGTGACGGTGCCCTCCGTGACGCTCTCGCCCAGCTCGGGGAGCACGACGTCCTTGGCATCGCCCGAGGCGGCGGGAGCGGACTGCTGCGGTGCGGACTGCGCGGGTGCTTCGGCGGCCGGAGCCTCGGCCGCCGGGGCCTCGGCGGCGGGCGCCGCGGGCTCTTCGGCCGGAGCCTGCTCGGAGGGGCTGTCGCTGGCGGGCGCGGCCGAACCGTCGCCGATCTTGGCGAGGATGGCGCCGACCTCGACGGTCTCGTCCTCCTGCACGAGGATCTCCTCGATCACGCCGCTCACGGGCGACGGGATCTCGGTGTCCACCTTGTCGGTGGAGATCTCCAGAAGGCCCTCGTCCTCCTGGATGGTGTCACCGACCTTCTTGAGCCAGCGGGTCACCGTTCCCTCGGTGACGCTCTCTCCGAGCGCGGGGAGGACCACGGAAGTGCTCATGAATCTGTCTCCTTCAAGAAATGCCGATGTCCGTCTAGCTTACTGATCAGCATCGGTCGACCGGTCAGAGCGCGTGCAGCGGTTTGCCCGCCAGCGCCAGGAATGCTTCTCCGAGAGCTTCGCTCTGCGTCGGATGGGCGTGGATGAATGGTGCGATGTCCTCGGGGTGGGCCTCCCAGCCCACGGCCAGCTGGCCCTCGGTGATCAGCTCGCCGACGCGGTCGCCGACGAGGTGCACGCCGATGATCGGGCCGTCGAGCCGGCGCACGACCTTGACGAGTCCCGAGGTCCCGAGGATCTCGCTCTTGCCGTTGCCGGCGAGGTTGTACTCGCGCACGGCGATCGCGTCGCCGTGCGCGGCGCGCGCCTGCTCCTCGGTCAGACCGACCGAAGCGACCTCGGGGCTGCTGTAGGTGACCTTCGGCACGAGGGTGTCGGGGACGACGGTGGGGCTGAGTCCCGCGATCTCCTCGGCCACGAAGATCCCCTGCTGGAAGCTGCGATGGGCGAGCTGCAGGCCGGGGACGATGTCTCCGACGGCCCAGACGTGCGGGCGGGTCGTGCGCAGCCGGTCGTCGACGCGCACGAAACCGCGATCGAGCTCGACTCCGGCCTCCTCGAGTCCCAGACCTTCGGTCGACGGGCCGCGACCGACGGCGACGAGCACGATGTCGGTCTCGAGCGAGGAGCCGTCCTCGAGTTCGACGCGGACCCCGTCGGCCGTCCGTTCGGCGCGGGCGAAACGCGTGCCGGTGCGCGCGATGATGCCGCGCTTGCGGAAGGCGCGCTCCAGGGCCTTGCCCATCGCAGCATCCTCGACGGGGACGAGGCGGTCGAGCGCTTCGACGATGGTGACCTCGGCGCCGAACGAGCGCCAGATGCTGGCGAACTCGACGCCGATGACGCCGCCGCCGAGGATGACCGCACGACGCGGAACCTCGGGGAGGGTCAGCGCCTGGTCGCTCGTGAGGACGCGGTCGTCCAGCTCGAGGCCCGGGAGGGAGCGGCTGTAGGACCCGGTGGCCAGGACGATGTCGGCTGCGCTGTACCGGTCGTCGCCGACCGCCACCCCGCCGTCGGCCAGCAGCTGTCCTGCGCCGCGGACGACTGTGATCTTGCGCGCGGCGACGAGCCCTTCGAGTCCCTTGTGCTTCTTCGCGACGATGCCCTCGCGGTAAGCGTGGACCCCGTCCATGTCGATGCCGTCGAACGAGGCGCGGACCCCGACGTGCTCGGAACCGCGCACGTGATCGGCGATCTCGGCGGAGTGCAGGAGCGCCTTCGTGGGGATGCAGCCGCGGTGGAGGCACGTGCCGCCGAGCTTGTCCTTCTCGATCAGAGCCACTGACGATCCGAGTTCCGCGGCACGCAGGGCGGCAGCGTAGCCACCGCTGCCCCCGCCCAGGACGACGAGGTCGAAAGCGTGGTCGGTCACCGCGACGCTCCGCGGAGGTACTCGAGGAGGGAGCGGACCGTGGCGGCGGTCGGGCCCTTGTCGGTCGCGCCGAAGGGCGCCTTGGTCGTGCCCGAGCCCGCGATGTCGAGATGGACCCACGGGATGCGGGGCGCGTCGTCGCCCTCGCCGGAGCGGCCGACGAAACGCCGCAGGAACAGTCCGGCGAACAGGGAGCCGCCCGACGGGTCGCCGATCTTGGCGTTCTGCATGTCTGCGATGGGGGAGTCGAGCTCGTCCTCCATGTGCGCCGGCAGCGGGAGCTGCCAGGCGGCCTCGCCCGCGCGGCGCGCGGCCTCGAGATATTCGGCGACCGCTTCGTCGTCGCCCATCACCCCGGTATGGCGGTGGCCGAGTGCCACGACGATCGCGCCGGTGAGCGTGGCGACGTCGACGATCGCGTCGGGGCGAGTCCGACTCGCGGCCACGATCCCGTCCGCCAGGACGAGACGGCCCTCGGCATCGGTGTTGAGCACCTCGACGGTCGTGCCGTCCAGCAGTCGCAGCACGTCGCCGGGGCGGGTGGCGCGGCCCGACGGCATGTTGTCGGCGATGCAGAGCCACGCGGACACCCGGACGGGGAGCTGCATGGCTGCGGCGGCCTGGACGACCGCCAGGACCGTCGCGGCCCCGGCCATGTCGTACTTCATGCCCACCATGCTCGCCGGCGGCTTCAGCGAGAGCCCGCCGGTGTCGAAGGTGATGCCCTTGCCGACGAGGGCGACGTGACGCTGAGCATCCGCCGGCGCGTAGTCGACGCGGACGACCCGGGGAGGGCGGTCCGAACCCTGGCCGACGCCGAGCACACCGCCGAAGCCCTGTGCTTCGAGCGCCGATTCGTCGAGCACCTCGACCTCGATCGGGAGGCCGGCCACCGCCTCGATCGCACGATCGGCGAGGTCTGCGGGGGAGAGCCATTCGGCGGGCGTGCTGACGAGATCCTTCACGAGGGCGACGGCACGTCCGAGTGCGGCGACTGCGGCGATGTCGCCGTCCGAGACCGGGGCATCGGCATGGACCGTGATCCGAGCGGCGCGCGGCTGCGGGGCTTCCTTCTTGTAACCGCCGAAGCGGTATCCGCCGACGACGGCGCCCTCCGCGAGCGCCCGCCAGCTCCGGGCCGGGGCCAGCGGCGCCGCGAGGGCGAGGGACGCGAAGCCGGTGGTGACGCGCGCGACCGCGCCGGCGGCATCCCGGAGCGCGTTCTCGTCGGGATCGGCGCCGGTGCCGACGACGATCACCGGGACCGATGCGACCGCCGGCAGGAACACGCGGTGCACGGCGCCCCGCGAGCCGGTGAACCCGATCGCCTGGAGGGTCTCGGCGATCCCCGGCCAGTCCGACGGGCCCGCGACGTCGCCGCTCAGAGGCGGGAGCGCGAGCACCAGGGCCTCGGCATCGGAATCGGTGATGGGCGCGCTGCTGTGCGCGATCTCGGGGAACGGCATTCCTCCATCCTAGGTTCGCCCGTCCGGTCGCGTTCGCTGTCAGCGAGGTGTGCCCCGAGCCCGGCGATCCGCGGGGCTCGTAGAGTTATGGCATGCCGCTGTCCGGACCGCTCTATGCACGTGCCGCCGGGTCCCCGCCCGTCCCGACCGGGCTTCCGCTCGTCGTCGCGATGACCGGATTCACGGATGCCGGCGGCGCCGTCGCCCGCATCATCGAGTATTTCCGAGGCGAGCTCGACCCCACGACGGTCGTCGCCTTCGACAACGACGTGCTCTTCGACTACCGCGCCCGTCGCCCCGTCGTCACCTTCGACGAGGACCACCTCACCGACTACCGCGCCCCGCGACTCGAGCTCTCGCTCGCGCACGACTCGCTCGGTCAGCCCTTCGTGCTGCTCTCGGGCTACGAGCCCGACTTCGCGTGGGAGGCATTCGCGGAGACCGTCGTCGGACTCGCCGAAGGCATGCAGATCGCGTCCGCGACGTGGGTGCACGCCATCCCCATGCCGGTGCCTCACACCCGGCCCCTCGGTACGACGGTGAGCGGCACGCGTCCCGAGCTCACCGCCGCGCACTCGGTGTGGCAGCC
Source organism: Microbacterium oleivorans (assembly GCF_013389665.1). Lineage (NCBI taxonomy): Bacteria > Bacillati > Actinomycetota > Actinomycetes > Micrococcales > Microbacteriaceae > Microbacterium > Microbacterium oleivorans. Next base: position 3,169,601 of record NZ_CP058316.1, read on the forward strand.
TCGCACCCAGATCCCCGCGACCGCAGGCCACCTCCTCGAGATGCGACTGGCCGAGGCCGACGCCCGCGTGGCCGGATTCGCCCTGCTCGTCCCTCACTACCTCGGCGAGACCGAGTATCCGGCGGCGGCGATCGCGGGACTCGACAGTCTCAGTGTGGCCACGGGGCTCGTCTTCGACAGCGACACGCTGCGCAACGAGAACCGCGATTATCTCGAGAAGGTCGCAGATCAGGTGTCGGGCAGCGAAGAGCTGACGACCATGCTCCACACGCTGGAGGAGCGCTACGACTCCTACATGGCGGGGTCCGCGCTCGGTCAGCCCATCATCCATTCGGGCGATCTTCCGAGCGCCGATGAGCTGGCCGCCGAGCTCGAGCGCTTCCTCGCGTCGCGGCCGCCCGCCGACGACGACAAGCGCGGCCGCGCCTGACGCCTCGCCGACGACCCCTCCGGGAATGCCGGGGCGGTCGTCGGCGTTCTCATAGCAATGAATGCTTGCGCCGGAAGAGCGCACGAGATATGAGACAATGAAGGACCTGACCCGTTGTCGATCCTGTGCACCTCGTTCGTTCGAGTCGCGCTGAGGACTTGACAAGGGTCTTACTAGTGTCCGAGAACCCGATGCCTTCGCATCGGTGAGAGGCTAACCGTGACGTCAGGCACGAAGACCACCCGCACCCGCGCGAGCGAGGACACCGAACTCGTCGAGGACGCGCCCACCACCGACGCCCAGGTCGCGGCGCCCAAGGCCGCAGCGAAGAAGGCTCCGGCCAAGAAGGCCCCGGCCAAGAAGGCTGCGCCGAAGAAGGCCGCGCCCGCCAAGGCCGCCAAGGCCAAGGCCGCGACCGACGACGAGGAGATGGACGACGAGGACGTCGAAGACGACGTCGAGATCGACACCGAGGACGAGGCGGAGGGCGAGACCGCCGCTCCGGCACCCGGCGCCGCCAAGACCGACGACGACGACGAGGACGCCGAGTCGAAGAAGCCCGCGTTCACCGAGGCCCTGCCCACCGGGGCCATCGTCATCTCGACGAGCGATGAGGAAGACGTCCCCGTTTACTCGACGCAGATCACCGGCGCCACCGCCGACCCGGTCAAGGACTATCTGAAGCAGATCGGCAAGGTGCCCCTGCTGAACGCGGCCGAAGAGGTCGAGCTCGCCATGCGCATCGAGGCGGGCCTGTTCGCGGAAGAGAAGCTGTCGCACATGTCGCCGGCTGAGAAGTCGAACCAGCTGGGCCTCGATCTGCAGTGGGTCGCCCGTGACGGCCAGCGCGCCAAGAGCCACTTGCTCGGGGCCAACCTGCGACTCGTGGTCTCGCTCGCCAAGCGCTACACGGGCCGCGGCATGCAATTCCTCGACCTCATCCAGGAGGGCAACCTCGGTCTGATCCGTGCGGTTGAGAAGTTCGACTACACCAAGGGATTCAAGTTCTCGACCTACGCGACCTGGTGGATCCGTCAGGCGATCACCCGCGCGATGGCCGACCAGGCTCGCACGATCCGCATCCCGGTGCACATGGTCGAGGTCATCAACAAGCTCGCCCGGGTGCAGCGGCAGATGCTGCAGGATCTCGGTCGCGAACCCACCCCCGAGGAGCTCAGCCGCGAGCTCGACATGACCCCCGAGAAGGTCATCGAGGTGCAGAAGTACGGCCGCGAGCCGATCTCCCTGCACACGCCACTCGGCGAGGACGGCGACAGCGAGTTCGGCGACCTGATCGAGGACACCGAGGCGGTCGTCCCGGCCGATGCGGTCGGCTTCACGATGCTGCAGCGTCAGCTCGAGTCGCTGCTCGACTCGCTCAGCGAGCGCGAGGCCGGCGTCATCCGTATGCGATTCGGTCTGGGCGACGGCCAGCCCAAGACGCTCGACCAGATCGGCGACACGTTCGGGGTGACGCGCGAGCGCATCCGACAGATCGAGTCCAAGACGATGGCGAAGCTGCGGCACCCGTCGCGCTCGCAGTCGCTGCGGGACTACCTCGAGTGACCGGCGCGGCCAACGAGGGCAAGGCTCTCGAGGTCGTCGTCGACGGCACGTCCTACGCACGGATCCCGATCCGTACGCGCGTCGTGATGCCGGGCGACGACCTCGACGCGGTCCTCGCGGAATACGCGAAGCCGGTCGTCCAGCCCGGCGACCTGCTGTTCGTCACCGAGAAGATCGTGGCGATCACCCAGGGCCGCTCGTACACGCTCGACGACATCGAGGTGCGTCCGCTCGCCCGCTTCCTGTCGAAGTACGTCACGCGCACGCCCTACGGCATCGGGCTCGGCATGCCCGAGACGATGGAGATGGCGCTGCGCGAGTGCGGCACCCCCCGCATCCTGTTCGCCGCCGCGGTGAGCGCCGTGACCAAGCTGTTCGGCCGACGCGGCGACTTCTACCGCATCGCGGGCGACAAGGCTCGGGCGATCGACGGGCCCACGCCCGGAACGATCCCGCCGTACAACAAGGCGGTCGTGCTCGGTCCGACCGACCCCGCCGGGGTCGCTGCGCGGACCAAGTCGCAGCTGGGCGGGGTCGCCGAGGTCGCGGTCGTCGACATCAACGACATCGGGGGCAACATCCTCGGCTCCACCCTCGACAAGGCCGGCGCGCAGCGGCTCGTGCGCATCCTGCGCGACAATCCCCTCGGCCAGGGACACCAGTCCACGCCGCTCGGCGTGATCCGCGAGGTGTGACGGTGGGGGCTGTCCATCGGCTGTACCGCCGTGCACGGTTCTTCGTCCGCCGTGTCGTGTCCTTCGACCGGGACCGCGTCCTCCAGTTCGCCCGCCAGTCGGCGGCGCTCTCGAAGGCCCCGGTATGGTGGGTCGCCCTCGACATGGCGTGGTGCGCGGTGCGCTACGAGACGACGTTCGAGAATTACTCGGAGTGGGACTTCCGCATCCTCCGATCGCGCGAACGTCGCACCTATATGACGGATCCGAAGTCGTTCCATCTCTCGCGGCGACTCAACGACAATGCCGTTCGCGGCATCTTCGACGACAAGCTGCAGTTCGCTCACCGCTTCGGCGATGAGCTCGGTCGTGCGTGGCTCGACGTCACGACGTCCGACACCGCTGCTCTGGCGTCCTTCCTCGGCGGACGCGAGCGCGTCATCACCAAGAATCCCGGCGGCGTGGGCGGCAACGGCATCACCATGCGCGAGGTCGCGGCCATCGACGACGTTGCGGCCTTGCGTGACGAGCTGCTGGCCTCGGGCGAGACGCTCGTCGAGGAGGTGCTGGTGCAGCATCCGGAGATGGCGCGCCTGTATCCCGGCAGCGTGAACTCGCTGCGGGTGGTCACCTATCGCGATCCCGACGACGACGTGCATGTGCTCGCGTCCGTGTTGAAGGTCGGCAACGGGGGAGTGATCGACAACTTCTCCAACGGCGGCATGTACACGATGCTGGGTGACGACGGCCGTGCTCTGCACGCCGCCAGCGACGAGGAGGGGCGACCCTTCGCCACCCATCCGATCACCGGGGTCGAGATCACCGGTTACCAGGTGCCGCTGTACCCCGAGGTCCTCGAGCTGGTCGACCGTCTCGCGCGTCGCGTTCCCGAGATGCCCTACATCGGGTGGGACATCGCCATCACCCCGGAGCGACCGGTGGTCATCGAGGGCAACCACAACACCGGGGTGTTCCAGTCCAAGCCGTCGGTGTCGGGGATCCGACACGGGCTTCTGCCGCGCTACCGTGCCGCCATGCGTTTCTGACGCACCACGGCGAATCGCACTGACAATCCGACGAGACGGAGAACGAGCAATGGGTCGATCACGCGTCCGACTGGGGTACCTGCTCGACCGGGCCCGCAACCTGCGCATCGGCAATCTCGTCGAGTTCGGGCGTCAGGTGCAGAAGGTGTCGAAGGCGCCGCTGCCGGTGATCATCGTCGACATGCTCTGGTGCTCGGTCAAGTACGACATGGGCTTCCGCGATTACGCGGTGTGGGACATCCGCCTGCTGAACGCCCGAGAGCGCGCCACCTGGATGACGCACCCGAAGTCGTTCCGCATCACGCGCATGCACAACACCCCGGAGGGGCGCTCGAAGCTCGAGGACAAGCGACGCTTCGCCCGTGAGTACGCCGACCTGCTCGGTCGCGAGACGCTCGATCTGCGCGACGTCGACGATGCCGAGCTGACGGCCTTCCTCGCCCGTCATCCCAAGGTGCTCGCGAAGCCGCTCGACGGCCACGGCGGCGGGGGGATCACGCTGCACGAGAACGTCTCGGATGCCGCGGCCTTCCGCGCGGAGGCGACCGCCGCCGGACAGTCGATCGTCGACGAGTTCATCGTGCAGCACGACGACATGGCCTCGCTGTACCCCGACAGCGTGAACACCGTCCGCATGATCACGTTCCTCACGCCCCAGGGGGACGTGCGGCTGCTGGCGAGCGTCCTGCGGATCGGCAACGGCGACGTCATCGACAACTTCGCGTCCGGCGGGATGTTCACGATGATCGACGAGCACGGGGTGGCGCTCTACCCCGGCGTCGACAAGAACTCCAACGTCTACCGCGAGCACCCGGTCACGGGGACGTCGATCGTGGGTTTCGCGGTGCCGCTGTTCGATCAGGTGCTGGCGCTGACCGAGGCACTCGCCCGCCGCACGCCCGAGGCTCCCTACGTGGGATGGGACCTCGCCATCACCCCGAGCGGCCCGGTCGTCATCGAGGGAAACCACAACTCCAGCGTCTTCCAGCCCAAGCCCTCGGCATCCGGAGTCCGCACGGGCCTGCTTCCGGTGTACCAGGCCGCGGTCGGTTTCTGAACGGCTGCCCGTCGCCGCGGCAGACGAGAAACGCCCCGAGTCTCGGACTCGGGGCGTTTCTCGTTGCGGCGGGTCAGCTGGCGGCGACCAGACGCGAGGTCTCGTCGTGCCAGCTGGTCGCGACGGCGCGGAGCTTCTCTTCGTACTTGCGTCCGTGGTGCGCGCAGAACAGCAGCTCGCTGCCGTTCACCTCGGCCGCGATGTAAGCCTGTGCGCCGCACGAGTCGCATCGGTCTGCCGCCGTCAGGCGGTGCTCGAGGACGGCGGTGGTCTCTGCGGAAGTCGACGTGGTCATGAAGGGTGCCTCCTCGGTCGATCGGGACGTGCAACTGAGTGCCTCCGATACAACCATGCGCAGCCCGGGGTATGCCCCATTTGACGTGCATTTCGCTCTGCGCGTACGCTCGCGCCCGCGCGGAGCCGCGGGGAGTCCCCGCGGGAGTGTGTCCTCCCGCCGGTGTCGGGCGGCGCGGATACGCTTGGAGATCGTGACCGCTGAGTATTCCGCCCATCACCTCCAGGTGCTCGAAGGACTCGAGGCTGTCCGCAAGCGACCGGGCATGTACATCGGCTCGACCGATTCGCGCGGACTCATGCACTGTCTCTGGGAGATCATCGACAACTCCGTCGACGAGGCCCTCGGAGGGTACGGCTCCCGCATCGACATCGTGCTCCACGCCGACGGCAGCGTCGAGGTGCGCGACCGCGCCCGCGGCATCCCCGTCGACGTCGAGCCCCGCACCGGCTTGACCGGTGTCGAGGTCGTGTTCACCAAGCTCCACGCGGGCGGCAAGTTCGGTGGCGGATCCTACGCCGCCTCGGGCGGCCTCCACGGCGTCGGCGCCTCCGTCGTCAACGCGCTCTCGGAACGGCTCGACGTCGAGGTCGACCGGGCAGGCAAGACCTACGCCATGTCTTTCCACCGCGGTGAGCCCGGTCGGTTCGCCGGAGACACCCCGGACTCCGGCTTCACCCCGTTCGAGCGCTCATCCGAGCTGCGCGTCGTCGGCAAAGCGGCGCGCGGCACCACGGGAACACGCATCCGCTACTGGGCCGACCGGCAGATCTTCACGAAGGATGCCGCGTTCCACCTCGACGAGCTGGAGCAGCGTGCCCGGCAGACGGCCTTCCTCGTGCCGGGCCTCGAGCTCGTCATCGTCGATGAGCGCGCTGACGAGCGCGTCGAGACGAGCTATCGATACGACGGCGGCATCTCCGAGTTCGCCGAGTTCCTCGCTCCCGACGCTCCGATCACCGACACGTGGCGCCTGACCGGCTCCGGCACCTTCACCGAGACGGTTCCGGTGCTGCAGAGCAACGGCGCGATGGTGCCCACCGAGGTGGAGCGCACGTGCGAGGTCGATGTGGCGCTGCGGTGGGGGACGAGCTACGAGACCGTCACGCGCTCGTTCGTCAACATCATCGCGACGCCCAAGGGCGGAACGCACCAGCAGGGCTTCGAGCAGGGGCTGATGAAGGTCGTCCGAGCGCAGGTGGAGCAGAACGCCCGGCGGCTGAAGGTCGGCAACGACAAGCTCGAGAAGGACGACATCCTCGCCGGGCTGACCGCGGTGCTCACCGTGCGGGTTCCCGAGCCGCAGTTCGAGGGGCAGACGAAGGAGATCCTCGGAACCCCCGCGGTCCGCCAGATCGTCGCGAACGTGGTGAACCGCGAACTGACGGCACGGTTCACCTCGCCCAAGCGCGACGACAAGGCGCAGACGGGGCAGCTGCTCGAGAAGGTCGTCTCCGAAATGAAGGCGCGCATCTCTGCGCGCACGCACAAGGAGACCCAGCGCCGCAAGACCGCGCTCGAGTCGTCGTCGCTGCCGTCGAAGCTCGCGGACTGCCGGACGAACGACGTCGCCGAGTCGGAGCTGTTCATCGTCGAGGGCGATTCGGCCCTGGGCACCGCCAAACACGCGCGCAACAGTGAGTATCAGGCGCTCCTGCCGATCCGCGGGAAGATCCTCAACGTCCAGAAGGCGTCGGTCAGCGACATGCTCTCGAACGCCGAGTGCGCCGCGATCATCCAGGTCGTCGGCGCGGGATCGGGGCGGTCGTTCGATCTGAGCGCCGCGCGTTACGGCAAGGTGATCCTGATGAGCGACGCCGACGTCGACGGCGCCCACATCCGCACTCTGCTGCTCACGCTGTTCTTCCGGTACATGCGACCGCTCATCGAGGACGGCCGTGTCTTCGCCGCCGTGCCGCCGCTGCATCGGGTCGTCGTGGTGAACCCCGGCTCGAAGCCGAACGAGACGATCTACACCTACTCCGAGGCCGAACTCCACACGCTGCTCACGAAGCTGCGCAAGTCCGGTCGCAGGTGGCAGGAGCCGGTGCAGCGCTACAAGGGGCTCGGCGAGATGGATGCCGATCAGCTGGCGACGACCACGATGGACCGTGCCGGGCGCACGCTGCGTCGGGTGCGCGTCGAGGATGCCGACGCGGCGAACGCGGTGTTCGAACTCCTCATGGGCAACGAGGTCGCGCCGCGCCGCGACTTCATCGTCACCTCGAGCGACCGGCTGTCACGCGAGGCGATCGACGCCTGACCGCCGGGCATCCCGCGGCCGAGGGTGCGAGCCGCATGCGACTCGGAGAGAACGACGCGAACCTCGGACGCCGCTCGGCTGACGGTCCGAGATCCGCGACGTTCTCGAAGGTTCGCCGCCTCCGGTGAGCGCGACGCGGCAGCGCGGGGCTGAACGGGCCGGGATCAGGAGACGACGGTGCCGACGGCGCCGACGACGCCTTCGAGCGGCTGGCCCGACGCGTCGCGCTTCGCGCCGGGCGCGGGGAGCGCACGCGTGGCTCCGTCGGGCCCGACGGCGCGCGGGGCGTCGCCGACCCAGCCGAGGGTCAGCGTGTCCTCGCCACGGAGGAAGCGCTGCGCGCGCACCCCTCCCGTCGCGCGGCCCTTCGCGGGGAACTCCGAGAAGGCCGACACCTTGCCGCTACCGGCATCCGCGCCCGCGAGAGACTGCGTCGAGCCGGCGATCGTGACCACGACCGTGTCGTCGGTCGCCGTGACCGCCGTGAACGCGATGACGCGCTCGCCCTCCGAGACCCGGACTCCGGCCATGCCTCCGGCAGCACGTCCCTGAGGGCGCACGGACGCCGCGTCGAAGCGCAGCAGCTGAGCGTCGGAGGTGACGAAGACCAGTTCGGTTCCGTCGGCCGCCGGGGCGGCGCCCACGACGCGGTCTCCGGGCTTGAGGGAGATGATCTCGGCATCGGGCTTCCCGGGGGCGAGCTCGGTCGCCGCCACCCGCTTCACGACCCCGTGGGCCGTGCCGATGGCGATCGGCGGCTCGGCCGTCAGCGGCACGATCGCGACGACGTGCTCATCTCCGACGAGCCCGACGTACTGATCCGCTTTCGAACCGGCCGCGAGCTGCACGCTGTTGCCGGGCACCGACGGGAGGTCGACGGGCGAGAACCGCACGAGTCGCCCGGTGCTCGTGACCGCTCCGAGCTCGCCTCGCACCGTGGCGTCGACGGCCGAGCGTACGGCGTCGTGCTTGCTGCGCCGCGCCGGGGGCACGATGCCGCTGCTGAGCAGGTCGTCGCCCAGCTCGGCGCGCACCATCCGCCCGGTCGCCGACAGGAAGACACGGCACGGCGCGTCCGCGATCTGAAGATCGGCCACCGCCTTCTTGCCGGCACGGGCGGTGACCGGCCCGCCGTTGAGCAGCAGCGTCCGCCGGGGGGTGCCGTAGGTCTCGGCGGCCGCCTCGAGCTCGCGCGCGACCTGAGCGCGCAGCAGCACCTCGCTCGACAGCAGCTCTTCGAGATGCGCGATCTCGCCCTTGAGCTGGTCGCGCTCGGTCTCGAGCTCGACGCGGGAGAACTTCGTGAGGCGTCGCAGGCGCAGCTCGAGGATGTACTCGGCCTGGGGCTGCGACAGGTCGAAGACGTCCATCAGCCGTCCCCGGGCCTGCTCGCCGTCGTCGGAGGTGCGGATGACCTGGATGACCTCGTCGATGTCGAGGATCGCGATGAGCAGCCCCTCGACGAGGTGCAGGCGCTCCCGCTTGCGGGCGAGGCGGTAGCTGCTGCGGCGGGTGACGACCTCGATGCGGTGATCGAGGTAGACCCTCAGCAGTTCCTTGAGCCCGAGCGTCTGCGGCTGCCCCTCGACGAGAGCGACGTTGTTGATGCCGAACGAATCCTCGAGCGGGGTCAGGCGGTAGAGCTGCTCGAGCACCGCGTTGGGGTCGAAGCCCGTCTTGACGGTGATGACCAGGCGCAGACCGTGGTTGCGATCGGTGAAATCCGCGACATCCGAGATGCCGGTGAGCTTCTTCGCGCCGACGGCGTCCTTGATCTTGTCGATGATCCGCTCCGGCCCGACCATGTAGGGCAGCTCGGTCACCACCAGGCCGGTGCGCCGCGGGCCCAGCGATTCTACCGACACCTTCGCCCGCGTGCGGAACGAGCCGCGCCCGTTCGTGTATGCGTCCTTGATGCCGTCCAGTCCGACGATGACGCCGCCGCCGGGGAGGTCGGGACCGGGCACGAACTCCATCAGCTCGTCGAGCGTCGCGTCGGGGTTCTCGAGCAGGTGCACCGCGGCGGCGACGACCTCGATGAGGTTGTGCGGAGCCATGTTCGTCGCCATGCCGACGGCGATGCCCGTCGTGCCGTTGACGAGCAGGTTCGGGTACGCGGCCGGGAGCACGGCGGGCTGCTGGAACTGACCGTCGTAGTTCGGGATGAAGTCGACGACGTCCTCGTCGAGGTTCTCGGTGAGCGCGAGGGCGGATGGAGCCAGCCGGGCCTCGGTGTAGCGTGCGGCGGCGGGACCGTCGTCGAGCGACCCGAAGTTGCCGTGACCGTCGACCAGCGGCACCCGCAGGGCGAACTCCTGCGCCAAGCGCACGAGCGCGTCGTAGATGGCCGAGTCGCCGTGGGGGTGCAGCTTGCCCATGACCTCGCCGACGACACGGGCGCTCTTGACGTGCCCCTTGTCGGGCCGGAGACCCATGTCTGCCATCTGGTACAGGATGCGGCGCTGCACCGGCTTGAGGCCGTCGCGGGCGTCGGGGAGGGCGCGCGAGTAGATGACGGAGTAGGCGTACTCGAGGAACGACCCCTGCATCTCCGCCGAGACGTCGACGTCCTCGATGCGCTCCGGCTGGTCGGGGACGGGTGAGGCGGTGCGGGATGCGGCCATGAAGCTGTACGGACCTCGATCGGGGATTCGGGTGCGGAAGCCCGTGTGCGAGACTGTCCGCGATGTCCTCCAGCCTACCGATCGACCCGCCGACGGCCCGGAGCCTCACCGGTGTGCTGCCGCAGCTGATCGCCTCGGTCTCGGGCGCGCCCGACTGGTTCGGCCCCGCCCGCTCCGCGATCGTCATCGTCGCCGACGGACTCGGCCGCGGCAACCTCTCGATGCGCGGCGCGTACGCCCGCTTCCTCACCGAGCGGATGACCAAACGGGATGCCGTGCGCACCGTCTTCCCCGCGACGACGGCGGCCGCCCTGACGAGTCTGTTCACGGGGGTGCTGCCCGGGGAGCACGGCATCGTCGGATATCGCGTGCGGGTACCCGGCACCGAGCTGTTGCCCAATCAGCTCACCGGCTGGGAGACCGCCGGCCTCGACCCGCGGGCCTGGCAGCGGTCGACGCCGTTGTTCGAGCGCGAGGCCGCGTCCGGTCGTCGCTGCTTCGTGGTCAGCCGCGGGCAGTACGCGAGCACGGGGTTCACGACCGCCACGGTGCGGGGTGCGGAGTTCGTCGCGGTGAGTGCGATAGCCGAGCGTCTGGACGTCGCCGAGGCGCTCGCCGCCGAGCACGACGGCGCCCTGGTCTACGTGTACATCCCCGAGCTCGACGTGATCGGTCACGCGCACGGCTGGGAGAGCGATCGATGGTCGTCCGAGCTGGAGTCCATCGATGCCGTGCTGCGGCGCTGGGATCGCCGGGTCGGGCCCGGGATCGGCGCCGTCCTGACGGCCGATCACGGGATGGTCGATGTCCCCGAGCACCGACACGTGCTCCTCGCGGAGAACGACCCGCTGGTCGAGGAGGTGTCGTCGATCGCCGGTGAGCCGAGGATGCTGCACCTCTACGCCGAACCGGGCGCGGCCGAGCGCGTGGCCGAACGCTGGCGTTCGGCCGAATCACGCAGGTCGTGGGTCATGACGCGGACCGAGGCGGAGGCAGCGGGCCTGTTCGGCGTCGTGCATCCCGAGGTCGAGGCGCGCATCGGCGACGTGCTCGTGGCCGCTCGGGCCGACATCGCCTACTACGACGATCGTCTCGTCGACAAGAAGGCCCAGCGGATGGTCGGCCAGCACGGCTCGCTGACCGATCAGGAGCGGATCGTGCCGCTCGTTCGCCTGGGCGCGTTCGCCTGAGGCCCGCTCAGGCGTCTTCGCTGCGGGCGCCGAAGACGATCTCATCCCATGACGGCATCGAGCTGCGGGCGCCGCGACGACGCGTCTCCGGCGCGGGGTTCTCCCCGGCGGCGGAGGGGTCGTCGGTCTTCTCGGGCTCGACGGCAGGTGCCTGGTCGCCGGACTCGAGGGCGTCGAAGAGCGCGACCGGCGTGCGCTCGCGCGTCTCGCCCCGGTCGTCGGTGGGCATGGGCTCGCGCTGGCCGCGGCGCCGGCGGAGCGCTTCGAGGAGGTCCGCCGTCTCGGAGGAGGTCACCACGGGTTCGGGTGCGCGCTTGATGGCGGCATCCTGCGCGGCGGAGCCCTGTCCGCGAGGGGCCGATCCGGCGGATGTTGTCGCCTCGGGCTCGGCGGCGGAGTGCCGCGGCCCGAAAGCGCCGCTGTCGAAGCGCGACTCGTCCTTGGGCTGCGGCGTGTCGAGGGCCCGCAGCCGGGGGATGAGTCCCTCGGGGAGCGAGCCCTGACGGGAGAGCTGAGTGGCGTCGGAGTTGAGCGGCGAGAGGGAGGAGCGGCGCGGATCGAAGGACCACCGTGCGTCGTGCTCGACCTCCGCGACGGTGAACTCGAGCTTGACGACCCAGCCGTCGGGTTCGCGCCAACTGGTCCAGCGCTCGCCGGTCGCACCCGCTTCGCTGAGCTTCGTGCGCACCGCCGTGCCGAAGGTGGGCTGCGCGTCGGGCTCGAGCTCGCCGGCGATCAGCACCGGCACGGACAGCGCCTGTCCCACGACGTGCTCGCGCTCGGCGACGATCGGACGCTCGTAGCGCGCGACGTCCTCGATCCGGATGCCGAGCAGTGTCGCGACATCGGGTGCGCTCATGCCGGCGCGGATGTGCGCCTGGATCTCGCGGGGGCTGGGGCGCACGGCGCGCGGTTCGTCGGCGGGCCGTGCCGTGCGCAGTTGCGCACGCAGGGTGTCGTTCACCGGCAACGCGAAGCGCTCCCCGGACTCGGTGGCGAGGACGAGGATGCCCTCCTCGGTCCCGATGACCTTGAGCTGTTCCATGCGCAGAACCCTCCCAGCGGATACGTGTGCCGTCATGGTGTCACAGCGTTCCGGCCTCGGCGGGAATATCCCGGGCGCGCCGCCGGTTTCGGGGGCTGGACCGGCGGAAACGAGCGGATCGCGGAAGTGTCTTCCGCAACGTTTTGCGAAAACTGCGCCCGTCATGCAAACTATCGCCGCCCCACTCGGCGCGGCAACCGGCAACACCTGGAAGTAGAGGCCTTTCGACATGGCTACGGATTACGACGCACCCCGCAAGACCGAGGACGACAGCGAGTCGATCGAGGCCCTGAAGGAGCGCGTCCCCGACAAGTCCTCGGGGTCGATCGACAGCGAGGACGCCGACAACCCCTCGGGTTTCGAGCTGCCCGGCGCCGACCTTTCGGACCTCGAGCTCGACGTCGTCGTCCTGCCCCCGCAGGAGGACGAGTTCACCTGCATGGAGTGCTTCCTCGTGAAGCACCGCACCCAGCTCGATCACGAGTCGTCGGTCGGTGCGATCTGCACCGAGTGCGCCGCCTGATCATCTCGGAGCTTCCGGCCCTCGACGCCTCGGCGTCGGGGGCCGGTTCTGTGTCCGCCGGTCCGAAGCGGCGGCTGGCCCCGGGGTGCGGTGTCAGGCCGGCGGCCGAGGCGACACCCGGGTGGCCGCCCCGCCGTCGCTCCGGGCCTGCTCGATGACGGCCGCCACTCGTGCGGGCGTGCGGGTGGAGAAGACCCAGTGGCTGACGGGGTCGTCGGGGTCGACGAGCTCCACGCGCGCCACACCGTCGATCCCGCCGCGCAGCAGGTGCCACGACGAGGGCGACAGGCCCGGGCCTCGCGCCTGGCGTGCGTCGTCCCCGACGAAGATCTCGACCGCGCCGAGGTACCGCACCTCGACGCGCGCCCTCCCCACACGCAGCCAACCGTCCGACACTTCGACGACGGGCGACAGCGCCAAGAGTCCCGCCACCACCAGCGCGCCCACGACGATGCCCGCGACCAGCCCGATCACGGTGTCGAGGGGTGCCAGGACGAGGGCGACCATGGGGCCGCACACCGCGGCGCTGACGAGCACCCACAGCGAGGGGCTCAACCGCTCGCGGTAGGTCGCGCTGGGCAGGGTGGCGGGGGCGGAACTGTGCATTAGCCTCGTGTGGTGACCGAATCCGTGGACGTCCCCATTATCGCCGTCGACGTTCCCGCTTACGCACACCCGGGCGATGCCGGAGCCGATCTCGTGTCGACCGAGGCCCTGCGCCTCGAGCCCGGGCAGCGGGCTCTCGTGTCGACGGGCGTGCGCATCGCACTCCCGGAGGGGTTCGCGGCGTTCGTCGTGCCGCGCAGCGGCCTGGCGGCGAAGCACGGCATCACCGTCGTGAACGCGCCCGGAACCGTCGATGCGGGCTACCGGGGCGAGATCAAGGTCACCCTCTTGAACACCGACACCGCCGACGCCTACGAGATCGTCCCCGGCGACCGGATCGCGCAGCTGATCGTCATGCCCGTCGCCCGCGCACGGTTCATCCCCGTCGAGACGCTGCCGGACAGTGTCCGAGGCGAGGGCGGTTTCGGGTCCACCGGTTACCAGCAGACAGGAGTCCCCGCATGAGCGACGACGCGAAGACAGCTCCCGCCGACCGCGCGACGGGCGGTCCGTTCGACGAGTCCGAGGCGAACCCGGTCCGTCCCTACATCGATCTCGGCGGCATCAAGGTGCTGCCACGTGAAGGCTTGAACCTCCGCCTGGAGGTCGAGGAGCAGACCAAGCGCATCGTCGCCGTCGGCCTCGACTACGCCGGTTCGACACTGCAGGTGCAGCCCTTCGCGGCGCCTCGGTCCACCGGGCTGTGGGAGGAGACCCGCGAGCAGATCCGTCAGCAGGTGCGCCAGCAGGGCGGCCGTGTCGAGGAGCGCGAGGGCCCGCTGGGGCCCGAACTGCTGGCCGAGGTGCCGGTCGTCGCCGGGGCCGACGGGAGCGGCAAGCGTCTGGCGCGCTTCGTCGGCGTCGACGGTCCACGCTGGTTCCTGCGCGGCGTCATCGGCGGCGCGGCCACCGGTGACATCGAGGCAGCGGCGCAGGTCGAGGACCTGTTCCGCTCGCTCGTGGTGGTGCGCGGCGGGTCGCCGATGCCGCCCCGCGATCTCATCCCGCTGAAGATGCCGGCCACCCCCGGCTCGGCGTGACCGGGGATCCGCAGCCGGCGTCGTCGTCCGACGACCGGTCGCCCGAGCTCACTCCGCCGGAGCCCGCGTCCGCGTCCGGTGCGCTGGGCGCGGCGCTGGGCGAAGCAGCGCGGAAAGCGGGATTCGACCCGTCGACCGAGGCCTCCACCGGCGGGGTCGTCTGGCGGGCGATGGGCGGATTCCGCGGAGTGCTCGAAGCAGTGCTTCCCGGCCTCGTCTTCATCGTCGTGTTCACGCTGACCACCGACCCCGAGACGCGCGAAGCCGACCTGTGGCTCTCGCTCGGTCTCTCCGTCGGCGTCGCAGCGATCTTCACGCTGGTCCGTCTGGTGCAGCGCGGGCCGGCCGGCGCCGCCTTCGGCGGCCTCGTGGCCACGGCCGTCGCGGCGGGCCTCGCCCTGTGGACCGGGCGCGGCCAGGACAACTTCATCCCCGGCCTCATCACGAACGCCGCCTACGGCACCGCCTTCCTCGTCTCTGCGCTCATCGGCTGGTCGCTGATCGGGCTGGCCGCCGGCTTCCTCATGAACGAGGGCGTCGCCTGGCGCCGGGACAAGCGCAAGCGGCGGGTCTTCTTCTGGCTCGCGATCGCGTGGGCCGCCCTGTTCTACGCTCGCCTCGCCGTGCAGCTCCCGCTGTATTTCGCGGACGAGGTGGCCGCGCTGGGCACGCTCAAGCTCGTGATGGGCCTCCCGCTGTTCGCGCCGCTCGCCGCGGTGACGTGGCTCGCCGTACGCGCGCTCTATCCGCGCCGCGCCGAGTGATATATTTATCTCGACGTCAAGATAAATTTCCCCGATCCGACTAAGGGTCGCCTCACTGGATCGACGAGTGTGGCGAGGGGGATGATGGGACAGTGCGCGCGAGCGTGCGGCCCGCCGATGAAGGAGAGCAGACGTGTCCACTGTTGACAGCTTCGGAGCCAAGAGCACCCTGACGGTCGGCAGCACCGACTACGAGATCTTCCGTATCGCCACGGTCGACGGATACGACCGTCTTCCCTTCAGCCTCAAGGTCCTCCTCGAGAACCTCCTGCGCACCGAGGACGGCGCGAACGTCACGCAGGAGCAGATCCGTGCGCTCGGGTCGTGGGATGCCGCCGCCGAGCCCGACACCGAGATCCAGTTCACGCCGGCACGAGTCGTGATGCAGGACTTCACCGGTGTCCCCTGCATCGTCGACCTCGCGACCATGCGCGAGGCCGTCACGGCGCTCGGGGGAGACCCCAAGCGCATCAACCCCCTCTCGCCGGCCGAGATGGTCATCGATCACTCCGTCATCGCCGACCTCTTCGGAAGCGAGAACGCCCTCGAGCGCAACGTCGAGATCGAGTACGAGCGCAACGGCGAGCGGTACCAGTTCCTGCGCTGGGGTCAGACGGCCTTCGACGACTTCAAGGTCGTTCCCCCGGGCACCGGCATCGTCCACCAGGTCAACATCGAGCACCTCGCCAAGGTCATCTACGACCGCAACGTCGACGGCGTTCTCCGCGCGTACCCCGACACGTGCGTCGGCACCGACTCGCACACCACGATGGTCAACGGCCTGGGCGTGCTCGGCTGGGGCGTCGGCGGCATCGAGGCCGAGGCCGCGATGCTCGGGCAGCCGGTCTCGATGCTCATTCCCCGCGTCGTGGGCTTCAAGCTCACCGGTGAGATCCCCGCGGGTGTGACCGCCACCGACGTCGTGCTGACCATCACCGACATGCTCCGCAAGCACGGCGTCGTCGGCAAGTTCGTGGAGTTCTACGGTGCGGGCGTCGGCTCGGTGCCGCTGGCCAACCGCGCCACCATCGGCAACATGAGCCCGGAGTTCGGCTCGACGGCCGCCATGTTCCCGATCGACGACGTCACCCTCGACTACCTCCGCCTCACCGGCCGCGACGAGCAGACCGTCGCCCTCGTCGAGGCGTACGCCAAGGCGCAGTCGCTGTGGCACGACCCCGCTCAGGAAGCCACGTACAGCGAGTACATGGAGCTGGACCTGTCGACGGTCGTCCCCTCCATCGCCGGCCCCAAGCGTCCGCAGGACCGCATCCTGCTGTCGGAGTCGAAGGAGCAGTTCGCCAAGGACATCCTCAACTACGCCACCGGCGCGGACGAGGCCGTCGAGGTGGAGGGCACCTTCCCCGCCTCCGACCCCGGCTCGACTCCCGGCGTCGAGCACGAGACGCTCTCGGACGACACGATCTCGCACCAGCACGAGCACGCCCACGCCGGGCTGCTCTCGAGCGGCGCGCGGCACGCGGCATCCAACCCGGTGAAGGTCACGCAGCCCTCGGGCGAGAGCTACATGCTCGACAACGGTGCGGTCACGCTCGCGGCGATCACCTCGTGCACGAACACGTCCAACCCCTCGGTCATGATCGCCGCGGGACTGCTCGCGCGCAAGGCGTCCGAGCGGGGGCTCACGCGCAAGCCCTGGGTGAAGACGACGCTGGGCCCCGGCTCGAAGGTCGTCACCGACTACTACGAGAAGTCCGGCCTCGACAAGGATCTCGAGAACCTCGGCTTCTACACCGTCGGCTACGGCTGCACGATCTGCATCGGAAACTCGGGACCCCTGATCGAGGAGGTCTCGGCCGCGATCAACGAGAACGACCTCGCCGTCACCGCGGTGCTCTCGGGCAACCGCAACTTCGAGGGGCGCATCAGCCCCGACGTGAAGATGAACTACCTCGCGTCGCCGCCGCTGGTGGTCGCCTACGCGCTGGCCGGCTCGATGAACTTCGACTTCGAGACCGACGCGCTCGGGACCGACTCCGAGGGCAACGACGTGTTCCTCAAGGACATCTGGCCCGCCACGGACGAGGTCCAGGAGATCATCGACTCGTCGATCTCGCGCGAGCAGTTCATCAAGCAGTACGCCACCGTCTTCGACGGCGACGAGCGCTGGAAGAACCTGCCGACCCCGACCGGCCCGGTGTTCGAGTGGGATCAGGACTCCACCTACGTGCGCAAGGCCCCGTACTTCGACGGCATGAAGATGGAGCTGACCCCGGTCAGCGACATCACCGGCGCGCGGGTCATGGCGGCGCTGGGCGACTCGGTCACCACCGACCACATCAGCCCCGCCGGCAACATCAAGGCCGGGACCCCGGCCGCGCAGTATCTGATGGAGCACGGCGTCGCGCAGAAGGACTTCAACTCCTACGGCTCGCGCCGAGGCAACCACGAGG
The DNA here is from genome assembly GCF_013389665.1 of Microbacterium oleivorans. Lineage (NCBI taxonomy): Bacteria > Bacillati > Actinomycetota > Actinomycetes > Micrococcales > Microbacteriaceae > Microbacterium > Microbacterium oleivorans. The sequence goes on from NZ_CP058316.1 coordinate 3,187,138, forward strand.
TCATGATCCGCGGCACGTTCGCCAACATCCGCTTGAAGAACGAGCTCGTCGCCGCCGTCAACGACGGTCAGGTCGTCGAGGGCGGCTACACCCGCGACTTCACGCAGGAGGGCGGCCCGCAGTCGTTCATCTACGACGCGAGCCAGAACTACCAGGACCGGGGCATCCCGCTGGTGATCTTCGGCGGCAAGGAGTACGGCTCGGGATCGTCGCGCGACTGGGCGGCCAAGGGCACTAACCTCCTCGGCGTCAAGGCGGTCATCACCGAGAGCTTCGAGCGCATCCACCGGTCGAACCTGATCGGCATGGGTGTCGTGCCGCTGCAGTTCCCCGCCGGCGAGACCTGGAAGTCGCTCGGGCTGGACGGAACCGAGATCATCTCGATCACCGGTCTCGAGCAGCTCAACGAGGGCGTGACGCCCAAGACGGTCACGGTCGTCGCCGAGCCCAGCGAGTTCTCGCCCGAGGGCAAGCAGACCGTCGAGTTCGACGCGGTCGTGCGCATCGACACCCCGGGGGAGGCCGATTACTACCGCAACGGCGGCATCCTGCAGTACGTGCTGCGCTCGCTCGTCTGAGCGCGCACGGAGCGCAGGCTCCCAGGACAGGCCGGAGCATCCCGCTCCGGCCTGTCCTGTATCCGGCTGATTAGACTTACCGCCATCCGACGGAAGGAGGGGCAGGATGTCCTTGCTCTCCTCGATTTCGCATCCACGCGACCTCGACACGCTGTCGCTCTCTCAGCTCGAGGAGCTCGCGACCGAGATCCGGACCTTCCTCGTCGAGAACGTCGCCCGCAGCGGCGGTCACCTCGGCCCGAACCTCGGAGTGGTGGAACTCACACTCGCGATCCACCGCGTGTTCGACTCGCCGAACGACCCCATCGTCTTCGACACCGGGCACCAGTCGTATGTGCACAAGCTCCTCACGGGTCGCCAGGACTTCTCGGGTCTGCGCTCGCGCGGCGGGCTGGCAGGCTACCCGCAGCGACGGGAGAGCGAGCACGACGTCGTCGAGTCCTCGCACGCCTCGAGCTCTCTCAGCTGGGCAGACGGCATCTCGCGAGCCTTCGCGCACACGGGGCGCACCGATCGGCACGTGGTGGCCGTCGTCGGCGACGGTTCGCTGACGGGCGGCATGACGTGGGAGGCGCTCAACAACATCTCGGACGACAACGATCGCAACCTCGTCATCGTCGTGAACGACAACGGACGCTCCTACGCCCCCACCATCGGCGGGATGGCACGCTTCCTCAACAAGGTGCGCACCGGTGACACCTACCGCACCCTCCACCAGGGCTCGGCGTCGCTGTTCGGACGTCTCGGTCCGGCCGCGCGCGCGGTGTACCGGGGGCTGCGAGGCGGCACCCACGGCTTCCTGTCGCGCTTCGTCAACAACGAGGCGCTGTACTCGAACCTCGACATCAAGTACCTCGGCCCGGTCGACGGACATGACCTCGAGGCCATGATCGAGACGTTGCGGCTCGCGAAGGCCTATGGCGCGCCGGTCATCGTCCATGCGATCACCGAGAAGGGCCGCGGGTACGAGCCCGCCCGCCTCGACGAGGCGGACCAGTTCCACGCCGTGGGCAGGATCGACCCCGTCACCGGGCGGCCGGTCGGTTCGGGCGGTGCGACGAGCTGGACGGACGTGTTCGCGCAGGAGCTCGTCGCGGCGGGGGAGCAGCGCTCCGACGTCGTGGCGATCACGGCCGCCATGCTCCGTCCCACCGGGTTGCTGCCGTTCGCGCAGCGCTTTCCCGACCGGGTTCTCGACGTCGGCATCGCCGAGCAGCACGCGGCGGCGGCCTCAGCCGGACTGGCTTTCGGCGGGCTCCATCCGGTCGTGGCCATCTACGCGACCTTCATGAACCGGGCCTTCGACCAGGTGCTGATGGATGTCGCCCTCCACCGCGCGGGGGTGACGTTCGTGCTCGACCGGGCCGGGGTCACCGGCCCCGACGGGCCGAGCCACCACGGGGTGTGGGACCTCGCGATGCTCCAGCTCGTGCCGAACATCCGCATCGCCGCACCGCGCGACGCCGCTCGGCTGCGGGAGGTCTTCCGTGAGGCACTCGCCGTCGAGGACGGCCCCACGGTCCTGCGGTATCCGAAGGGCTCCGTGGGGGCCGAGCTTCCGGCTCTCGAGCGGCTCGACGACGGAACGGACGTGCTCGCCCGCGGTGAGGCGGACGACGTCCTCATCGTGGGTATCGGCTCGATGGCACGCCTCGGTCTCGATGTCGCCGAGCGGCTCCGCGCCCAGGGCATCGGCGCGACCGTGATCGACCCCCGCTGGGTGGTGCCCGTCGCGCGCTCGGTGGTAGATCTCGCCGCCGCGCATCGTCTCGTGATCACGATCGAGGACGGTATCCGCGTCGGGGGCGTCGGCACGCGGATCCGTCAGGTGCTCCGGGAGGCTGGTGTCGACACGGCCGTGGACGAGCTGGGTCTGCCCGACGAGTTCATCGATCACGCCGAACGCGACGAGATCCTCGAGGATGCCGGGCTGACCGCGGCCAAGATCGCTCACGACGTGGTCGCGCAGGTGCTCGGCAGGCGCATCCCGGTCGCCCGACCGAGCGGGGACGATGAGGGTGCGTGGAGTGATGCCGCGGACGAGGACGAGCGTGCCGACGCCTCCGACGGCGAGCCTCAGCGCCGCGGTCGCTGACGCGGGTCGATCACCCGAACGCGCTCGTCGATACCGTCTTCGACCGCGGCATCCGGGTCGCCTCGACGGTTCGGCGCCCCGGCGGGCCCGGCGTCGACCCGAGGGCACTGCTGAGCCGTCCTGAGCCACGCGCCCGCCACGCCGATGGCGCTGACGGGCGTGTTCACGAGCAGCAGCCCCAGCGCGAGCCAGGACGAGTTCGGGTCCCGGGTGATCGTCAGCACGAACAGCACCGTCGTGACACTTCCCACCAACGCGCCATATGAGGCGAACGCGGCCACATGCACGCCCGCCCGCGGAGAGGAGCGCAGTCGCCGGCCGAGCGCATAGGCGCCGGGTGCGCCGAGCGCGAGCGCGACCGCGGATGCGGGCAGGATGACGAAGATGGCGAACACCCCCGCGCCGCCCGTCACGACGCCCCAGGCCGCGACGAGCAGCAGCGTGGTCGCCAGCCACGCGCGGCCCACCCCGCCGAGGAACTCGGTCCGGGTGAAGGCATACGGTGCATCTGCCCTTCGCGGGGACGCGGGCGGCGCCCCCGTCTCGGTCATGACCGCGCCTCGGCGATCAGCTCCAGGAGCTCGCGCAGCGGCCGACGGAGCAGGGGCAGGCGAGCGAGCGGCAGCGCCATGGCGAGGAGCCCGAGTCCCTTGTCGAGCAGGCGCCGGGTCTTGGCCTGGTCGGGGGAGTCGTCGTAGACCCAGTACATCGCGAGGAGCAGATGCGACAGCACGAGGGCACCGGGGAGGGCCTCGGCGATGTCGTGCGGCAGCTTGTGGTCGGCGTCGTCGACGGCGCGGCGGAACAGTTCCTCCACGACCGCGAGCGAAGCGTCCGATTCCGGCGACAGCGGATTGATCGACGACCGCGGCGAGACCGCGGCGGTCAGGAACTCGGGCGCGTGCTCATGCGTGGGCGCGAGCTGATCGAGCCCGGTGTGGAAGACGATCGCCAGCCGCTCGCGCAGATCGCGGCTTCGCGCGAGCTCGGGTTCGGCGGCCGCGCGGTGGGCGTGCTGCACCTGCAGATAGAACTCCTGTACGAGCTCGTTCTTCGACGCGAAGTGGTAGTTCGTCGTGCCCACCGAGACGCCCGCCTCGGTGGCGATGTGCCGGATCGTCGTCGCGTCGTAGCCGCGTTCGCGGAACGAGCGCAGGGCCGTCTCGACGATGACGGCGCGGGTACGGTCGCGTTTCGAAGGGGACGGCGCTGGTGTACTGAACATGTTCAGATGGTAGCGCGGTCCGGACCGCGGTGCGCCGGCGCTCAGGGGGCACATGACAGCATGAAGGGATGACCGGCGACAACCTCACGCGTTCCGACGCGCAGCTGCGCGCATCCCGCATCCAACTCCATACGATCGACGTCGCCGTGGACCTCCGGAACGCGTCCGACCCGGGGGCATCCACCTTCGCCACGAGCGCGACGCTCGTGTTCGATGCCCGACCGGGTGATCAGACGTGGATCGACTTCCTGGGGGAGAGGGTCGACGCGGTGACGGTGAACGGGGAGAGCCGTCCTGTGGCGTGGGACGGCGCACGGATCGCGATCGACGCCCTGGCCGCGTCCAACGTCGTCGAGATCGCGGCGCGGGGCGTGTACAGCCGCTCCGGGGAGGGACTGCACCGCTTCGTGGATCCCGTCGATGACGCGGTGTACCTCTACACGCAGTACGAGCCCGCCGATGCGCGGCGCGTGTACCCCTGCTTCGAGCAGCCCGACCTGAAGGCGCGGTGGCGGATGCGCGTGACGGTGCCGACGGGCTGGCGTGCGCTCTCCAACGGTGCGGAGTCGGGGCGGCGCGACGTCGAGCGCGGTGTGGCGGTCGACTTCGCCGAGACCGCTCCGATCTCCAGCTACATCACCGCCATCGCAGCCGGCCCGTACCACCGGGTGGACGGCGCGTGGCGGGGGCCGGAGGGTGTCGTCGACCTCGGCGTGCTCTGTCGGGCCTCCCTGGCGCCGCATCTCGACGCCGACGAGATCCTCGACATCACCCGGCGGGGGCTGGACTTCTTCGGCGACGCCTTCGGTCTGACCTATCCCTGGGGCAAGTACGACCAGATCTTCGTGCCCGAATACAACCTCGGCGCGATGGAGAATCCCGGACTGGTCACCTTCACCGAGGCGTACGTGTTCCGCGGAGCATCGACCGCCGCGCAGCACGAGGCGCGCGCGAACACGATCCTGCACGAGATGGCGCACATGTGGTTCGGAGACCTCGTCACGATGCGGTGGTGGGACGACCTCTGGCTGAAGGAGTCGTTCGCCGACTTCATGGGATCGCACGCCTCAGTGGCGACGGGCCTCTACCCCGACGCGTGGGTCAGCTTCGCCAGCCGTCGCAAGGGGTGGGCGTACGAGCAGGATCAGCTGCCGACGACGCACCCGATCGTCGCCGACATCCCCGACCTCCAGGCGGCGAAACTCAACTTCGACGGCATCACGTACGCCAAGGGCGCCGCGGTGCTCAAGCAGCTCGTCGCCTATGTCGGCGAAGAGGCGTTCTTCGCCGGCGCACGGCGATATTTCGCCGAGCACGCGTTCGGGAACACGACGCTCGAGGATCTCCTCCGCGCGCTCGAGCACGCCTCGGGACGCGACCTGCGGGCCTGGAGCCGGGCGTGGCTCCTCACCACCGGGATGTCTCACCTCTCGGTCGAGTACGATCCGACCGGGCGGGGGAGCGTCGTGCAGACCGATCCCCGGCCGCACCGCGTCACCATCGGCCGCTACGTCGAGACGGACGGTCGCCTGCAGCGCCGTGACGGCGTGGAGCTCGACCTCGCGGACGCTCGCACTTCGTTGCCCGATCGTGGCGACGGCATCCGGCTGGTGATCCCCAACGATGACGACCGCACCTACGCCAAGGTCCGCCTCGACGAGGACACTGTCGGCGCACTCGAGCGTGCCCTCTCGAGCATCGACGACCCGTTGGCGCGGTCGGTGGCCTGGGCGGCGCTGTGGAACGCGGTGCGCGACGGCGCGCTCGATCCGTCGCGCTACCTCGCCGTGGTCGCCCGGCACGCGCGTGACGAACCGCACATCGGGCTTCTCTCGGACGCGCTCGGCCACGCGACCTACGCGATCGCGCACTACGTCGACCCCGCTCGACGCCCCGAGCTGGCGGCGGGCTGGCTCGAGACGGCGTGGGAGGCGCTGCATGCGGCGCCCGGGGGCAGTGATGCGCAGTTGGTGTGGGCACGCACCGTCGGCACCGCCGCGACCGCGACTGCGGGCCGCGCCGGTGACATCCGCGACCTGCTGGCGGGGGATCGGGCCGTCCCGGAGGGGCTCGTCCTCGACGCCGATCTGCGGTGGAGCTGGGTGTTCGCTCTCGCGGCGAGCGGAGCACTGAGCGCGTCCGAGCTCGACCGGGAGCTCACCCGCGACGGCACCTCGACGGGCCGGCTGGCGCATCGCGCCAGCCGAGCGGCTCGCTCCGACATCGAGGTCCGTCGGCAGGCGTGGCTGAGCGCGTGGACGGACGAGAAGCTGTCGAACGACGAACTCGACGCCACGATCTCGGGCGTGCGGGCCGGCGGCCGTCGGGACCTCGTCGAGGCGCTCGACGGCGACTACTTCGCCCGTCTCGAGGCGGTGTGGAACGCGCGCAGCATCGAGATCGCCCGGCGACTGGTGCGGGGCCTGTTCCCGTTCGGTGACGAGCTGTCGCTCGCGTCCGCCTGGCTCGATGCCCATCCCGAAGCGCCCGCCGCGCTGCGGCGCATCGTCACGGAGCAACGAGATGTTCTCGCGCGCGACCTCCGGGTACAGGGGGCCTGGGCCGGCGGACGGTGACGAGGCCGTAGGGCAGACGGGCGCCGGCGCCCGTACCCCGACCGAGACGGCCCCGTGGGCGATTCGCCACGGGGCCGTCTCATTCACATCCGCGTGCCTGTCAGCGGTTCGCGATGCCGCGGATGGGCGGGTGGTGGAAGGTATCGCCGAAAGCCCGCTCCGAGGCGCCCTCGCGGTCGAGGTAGGGCGATGCGCCACCGTCGATGAACGGCCAGCCCGCGCCGAGGATGAGGCAGAGGTCGATGTCCTCGACCTCGGGGACGACGCCCTCGTCGAGCATGAGCTTGATCTCCTGCGCGAGCCCGTCCTGCACCCGGCGGAGGATCGCGTCGGCGGAGACCGGCGACGACCCCGCCGCCTTCTTGGCGATCTTCTCGGCGGCCTTCGTGAACCCGGTGACGCGGCCGCCCTTGTCCTTCTCGACCACCTCCGGGAGCTCCGCGAGCAGGTGGAAGTTCTCGTTCGCGTAGAAGCGGTCGGGGAACGCCGACGTCATCGTGTCCTGGACGTGGGCGGCGACCTTCCAGCCGACCAGGTCGATGAGCTGGAACGGGCCCATCGGAAGGCCGAGGGGAGCGAAGGCCTTCTCGACGTCGGCGACCGCGGTGCCCTCGTAGACGGCACGCGCGGCCTCTCCCATCACCTTCGCCAGCAGACGGTTCACGACGAAGCCGGGGGCGTCTGCCGTGAGCACGGCGTTCTTGCCGAGACCCTTGGCCACCACGAAAGCGGTCGACAGTGCGGCGTCCGTCGTCTGCGGCGTCTTCACGATCTCGATCAGCGGCATGACGGCGACCGGGTTGAAGAAGTGGAAGCCGACGAGACGCTCGGGGTGGGCGAGCTTCGCGCCGATCTCCTCGACCGACAGCGACGACGTGTTGGTGGCGAGGATGGCGTCGTCCGCGACGATCTGCTCGATGTCGCCGAACACCTGCTGCTTGACACCGACCTCTTCGAACACCGCCTCGATGACGAAGTCGCAGTCGGCGTACTCGGTCTTGTCGACCGTGCCGTGTACGAGCGAGCGGAGCTTGCCCGCCGTGTCGGAGTCGATGCGTCCCTTGGCCTCGAGCTTGCCGATCTCGTCCCGGATGTAGGCGAGACCCTTGTCGACACGCGCCTGGTCGAGGTCGGTGATCAGCACCGGCACCTGGAGCCTCCGGACGAAGAGGAGGGCGAACTGGCTCGCCATGAGGCCCGCGCCGATGACGCCGACCTTCGTGACCTTCTTCGCCAGCGCCTTGTCGGGCGCGCCGACGGGGCGCTTGGCCCGCTTCTGCACGAGGTCGAAGGCGTACATCGACGCGGCGAACTGGTCGCCCGAGATCAGTTCGGCCAAAGCATCGTCCTCGCGGGCGAAGCCTTCGTCGCGTGATCCGCTCCTCGCCTTCTCGAGCAGATCGAGCGCGAGATACGGAGCCCGGGGAACGGTGCCGATCTTCGACTCGAGCATGCCGCGGGCGATCTTGACGGCGATCGGCCACTTGGTGAGACGCTCGAGCTTGCCCGGCTCGTTCTTGCGATGCACCGTCACCGTGCCGGACAGCACGCCGTCGGCCCACGCGAGCGAGCGCTCGAGGTAGCTCACGGCGGGGAAGATGGCGTCCATGATGCCGAGGTCGAACGCCTGCTGCGGCTTGAGGACGCGGTTCTGCTTCAGCGGGTTGCTGATGACGACCTCGAGGGCGTTCTCGATCCCGATGAGGTTCGGCAGCAGGTAGGCCCCGCCCCAACCGGGGATGAGGCCGAGGAAGACCTCCGGCAGGGCGATCGCCGCGGCCGACGCGTCCACGGTGCGGTAGGTGCTGTTGAGCGCGATCTCGAGCCCCCCGCCGAGGGCGAGCCCGTTGACGAAAGCGAACGAGGGCACGCCCAGCTGAGACAGACGGCCGAGCACCTGATGACCGCGCTGGGCCACGAGCTTGGCGATCTCCTTCGACGGTACGCGGGAGACGTCGGACAGGTCGGCGCCGGCGGCGAGGATGTACTGCTTGCCCGTGATGCCGACCGCGTCGATCTCGCCCGCCGCCGCCCGCGAGGCGAGGGCGTCGAGCACGCCGCCGAGCTCGGCGAGCGTCGCCGGTCCCAGTGTGTTCGGCCGGGTGTGATCGCGGCCGTTGTCGAGGGTGATGAGTGCGAGCGTGCGCCCCGAGGGGAGGCGGACGTCGCGGACGAGGGAGTGCGTGACGACCTCGTCGTCGCCGGTGAGGGCGCCGAGCGGGGAGAAGTCGATGTCGTCGTAGGTCATGTCGGCACGCCTCACTTCTTCGGGGACTTCTTCTTGCCGGTGTAGTGCGGGTTCTCCCAGATCACGGAGCCGCCCTGTCCCAGTCCCACGCACATCGCCGTCAGGCCGTACCGGACATCGGGGCGCTCGGCGAACTGCGCAGCCAGCTGGATCATGAGGCGCACCCCGGATGCCGCGAGCGGGTGGCCGACCGCGATCGCACCGCCCCAGGGGTTCACGCGCGGGTCGTCGTCGTCGATGCCGAAGTGGTCGAGCAGCGACAGCACCTGGACGGCGAAGGCCTCATTCAGCTCGAACAGGCCGATGTCGTCGATCGTCAGACCCGCTTTGGCGAGGGCCTTCTCCGTCGAGGGGATCGGCCCGATGCCCATGACCTCGGGCTGGACGCCGGCGAAGCCGAAGGAGACCATCCGCATCTTCGGGGTGAGCCCCAGCTCCTTCACGGCGTGCGAGCCCGCGAGGAGGCTGATCGTCGCGCCGTCGGTGAGCGGCGACGAGGTGCCGGCGGTGACGCGGCCGTGCGGGCGGAAGGGGGTCTTCAGCTGCGCGAGGCCCTCCATCGTGGTCTCGGGCCGACGGCCCTCGTCCTCGGTGGCGAGACCCCACGCGCCGTCGGCGGACTTCACGGCGACGGGAACGAGGTCGGGCTGCAGCTTGCCGGCGTCGTAGGCCGCTTGAGCCTTGTGCTGGCTGCGCATGCCGAAACGGTCGGCGCGCTCCTTGGTGAGCACGGGGAACCGATCGTGCAGACGCTCGGCGGTGATCCCCATGTTCAGGGCGTCGGCGCTCACGAGCTTCTCCGTCAGAAAACGGGGATTCGGGTCGGTGTCCGCCCCGCCGAGCGGGTGCCGGCCCATGTGCTCGACGCCGCCGGCGAGGGCGAGGTCGTACATGCCGATGCCGATCGAGCCGGCCATCGTCGTGACGCTCGTCATGGCGCCCGCGCACATGCGGTCGATCGCGAAACCGGGAACGCTCTGCGGCAGCCCCGCCAGGATCGCCGCGGTGCGTCCGAGGGTGAGGCCCTGGTCTCCCTGCTGCGTCGTGGCCGCGATCGCGACGTCGTCGATCCGGTCGAGCGGGACGTCGGGGTTGCGCTCGACGACGCCGCGGATCGCCTTCACGACGAGGTCGTCCGCTCGGGTGTTCCAGTACATGCCCTTCTCGCCGGCGCGCCCGAAGGGCGTGCGCATGCCGTCGATGAAATAGACGTCCGAGATCTCGGCCACTTTGCCTCCAGAAGATGGGATCGACTCCAGCCTAGAGACCGTCGCGGAGCCGCAGAATCGGTTGGGTCGAACCTACGAAGCGGCGGACGGGGCCGCCGGGGCCTCGTTCACGGAATCGACAAAGGCTTGCGCGATCAGCTGTGCGGTCTGCTCAACCTGCCACCGTCGCGCGCCGAGCTCCGCCAGCGCGGCGCCGACGGACTCGGGAGTGACGTCAGCGGGCGGAGCCCAGGCGATGCGGCGCAAGACCTCGGGCGTCAGCAGGTTCTCCGTCGGCATCGTGAGCTCCTCGGCGCGCTGCTCGACCACGGGCTTGGCGGCCTTGAGTCGCGCGTCGGCCGGGGGGTTGCGGTCGACCCACGCGCGTGGCGGGGGCAGACCGTCCCCGGGGAGCCGTTCGGGAGGGAGCGATTCCTCGGCGCGCCCCGCCTCGAAGGCAGCCCACCAGCGATCGAGCTGCGAGCGGCTCGCGCGACCGGTGAAGTCCTTCACGCGGGCGAGGTCCTGCTTGGTCTTGGGGTCGGCGATGAGGGCCGCGACGAGCGCGCGATCGGGCACGAGGCGTCCCGGGGCGACGTCCTGCTCCCGGGCGTACTCCTCGCGCGCGGTCCACAGGGCGCGGGCGACGGCGAGGACCCGGCGTCCACGCACGGTGTGCAGACCGCTGAGGCGTCGCCACGGGTCTTCGCGCGGCGGCTTGACGGGGCGGTCGAGCACCGCCTGGAACTCCTGGGCCGCGTAATCGACCTTGCCCTGCTCCTCGAGCTCGAGAGCGAGGGCGTCACGGACGTCCACGAGGTGTTCGACGTCGAGCGCCGCGTACTCGAGCCAGGACTGAGGCAGGGGGCGGGTCGACCAGTCGGCTGCCGAATGCGCCTTGGCCAGGACGATGCCCAAGGTGTCTTCGACGACCGCCCCGAGGCCGACGCGGGCATGACCGAGCAGGCGCGCGGCGAGCTCGGTGTCGAAGATCGTGGCCGGATCGAGACCGGCTTCGCGCAGCGAGGGCAGATCCTGGCTCGCCGCGTGCAGCACCCACTCGGCCTCGCCGATCGCGGCCTGCAGCGGGGCGAACGTCGAGATCGCCGGCGGGTCGAACAGGTGGACCCCGGCGCCCCGTCGGTACACCTGGATCAGGTAGGCGCGTTGCGAGTAGCGGAACCCCGATGCTCGTTCCACGTCGACTGCGACCGGTCCGTGACCGGATGCCAGCAGTGATGCGGCGCGTTCGAGTCCGTTGTCATCAGCGATGACGGTGTAATCAGCCACGGTTCCCCCGGCGTGCTCCGAAGACGGCGACGCCCTCCGACCCCGGAGGAAGGCCGGCCAGCATGCAGGTCAGTTCCGCCCAGGCGTCGATGTGGGCGGTGATGTCGCCCGAGGGCGACCAGGACGCGCGCAGTTCGATCTGCGCACCGTCACCCTCCTCGGCGAGCGTTCCGAAACCGCGGGACAGCGTCTTGGTCGCCGTCCCCGATACCGAGTGGAAGGTGGCCGAACGGGCCTCGAGCGCATCGACGAGCCATGACCACGCCACCTCGGCGAGGAGGGGGTCGATGCCGATCTCGGGCTCGAGCGGAGCCTGGGCGAACGCGACGATCCGCCATGCACCGCCCCAGGCATCCGGCTCGTCGGGGTCGTGGAGCACGACGATTCGACCGGTGCCGTACGGCGAGTCGACCCCGTCGGCCTCGGGCCTCACGTCGCCGGCAAGGGCGAGGGACTCGGGCGCGAGACCACTCGGCGCGGGGATCTCGCGCACGACGAGGTCGTCACGGAACGCCATCGCCAGAACCGCCTCGCGCACGGCGACGAATGGCGCCGTGTCGACAGGAGGACGGGGATCGGCCACGTCGACAGACTAGAGTGAGGCCTCGATGATGGGTTCCAGGCGCGCCGGGGCTGCGGGCGCATCTCCCGCGGCGGCCACGGCGATCAAGACGACGATCGCCGCACTCGCCGGAGCCCTCGGCCTCTCGCTGGCCATGCTCGGGACGGTGTCGATGCGCGTCGCGCGCAAGGTCGTGACGCCCGCGGGACGCGTGCCCGACACACGGCTCCTCGCCGTCGATGTCGCGGCGCAGACCGTCACGCTCTCGCGCACCGACGACACGCAGCTGCCGGGACGCTACGGCCTGTTCACCACCGGCACCGCCGCGTATCTGAAGCTCGGTGCCGTGCTCTCCCTCGACGCGGCGTCGGTCAAGCGCAAACTCCTCACCGAGATCTCCGTCGACGACCGGCTGTCGGCCGAGGCCGCCTTCAGCGGCTGGTACTACACGACGCCCGAAGAGCTGCACCTGCCGTTCCGGGCGGAGCTCGTGGGATCGCCGCTCGGTCCGTGCCCGGCGTGGTTCTTCCCGGCCGAGACCGCGGCGGATGAGCCCAGCGACACCTGGGTGATCCAGGTCCACGGGCGCGGCACCACCCGGGCCGAGGCGCTGCGGGCCGTACCGGTCTTCCATGCGGCGGGGATCTCGTCGCTCCTGGTGTCGTACCGCAACGACGGCGAGGCGCCCCGCAGCCGTTCCGGCACCTACATGCTCGGGGCGACCGAATGGCGGGACGTGGATGCCGCCATCGGCGCCGCCCGGCGACGCGGTGCCCAGCGGGTCTTCATCATGGGCTGGTCGATGGGCGGGGCGATCGCGCTCCAGCTCGCGCTCGGCTCGGCGCACCGCGACCTCATCGCGGGCATCATCCTCGAGTCGCCGGCGATCGACTGGCGCGTCGTGCTGGACCACCAGGCGCAGCTGCTCCGCATCCCCGGTCCGGTCGCGACGACGGCCGTGCGCGCCCTCGACAGCGGATGGGGTTCGCGCCTGGTCGGGCTGAGCACCCCGATCCCGTTCGACACGCTCGACGTCGTGGCCCGGGCCGCCGAGCTGCGGCATCCGATCCTCATACTCCACAGCGACGACGACGGATTCGTGCCGGCGGACGCCTCGTATGAGCTCGCCGAGGCGCGTCCGGATCTCGTCGAGCTGGAGGTGTTCCAGGTCGCGCGTCACACGAAGCTGTGGAACTACGATCCCGACCGGTGGACGCGTGTCATCCGCGACTGGGTCGACCGGCAGCGCGCAGGCGCAGATAGCTGAACCCGGCCTCGTCCATCAGCGCGCCCGTGACCGTCGTGTCGATGCCGTCGGTCACCGTCATCAGGGTCTGCGCGACCGGGGTGATCCGCGGCGCGACCGTGACGCAGTACTCGTCCACCACGCCGGCCGCCGCGAACTGCGAGACGAGCGTCGGCCCGCCCTCGCACACGAGGCGCGTCCATCCGCGAGCACGGAGCGCCGCGATGATCTCGCCCGGGGTGAGATCGGGGCCGGGGCCCGCGCGCACGACCGCGACGCCCGGGGGCAGGTCGGCCTCGACCGACGCGGGAATCACCACGACCACGCGGTCGGCGTCGGCCGCATCCAGTCGGTGGCCGTCGAGGCGTCCTGTCCGCGACACGATCGCCAGTGCCGCGCTGCGGGGGACGACGTAGCCTTCGGCCCGCACGCTCGCGGCGCCGACGACCACGACGTCGGCATCGCGGCGGATCATCCCGAGGATCGAGCGGTCGGTGGGACTCGTGATGCTGTCGCTCGTGCCGTCGCCGCCCGCCGCCGCGCCCGTCAGGGTGGTGACCATGTTCACCCGCACGTAGGAGCCGGGCTCGCGCCGGTACCGTCCGGCCAGCCAGTGGCGGCCCGCCTCGGTCGCGGTATCGCCGCTCTCGCCGGTCGCCGGGAGCATCTCGGTCACACGCACAGCGTCATCCTGCCACGCGGCTAGGGTTGACCCGTGACGAGCACATCCGCCGGAATCCTGCGCCTCAGCGACCGTCGACCCGAGGTCAGCGGGGCGCAGATGCTCACCGCGCTCGTGCCGCCGCCGCAGTTCGACGGGGCGACCTTCGACTCCTATCGTGCCGACCCGCAGTACCCCTCGCAGCAGGAGGCCAAGGACCTGCTCGAGGTGTTCGCCGGCGGCGGGGCGCCCGCGGCCAAGGGTGGTCTCTTCCGCCGGGCGAAGAAGGCTCCCGCGACCAAGCCGGGCGTGTACCTCGACGGCGGGTTCGGTGTGGGCAAGACCCACCTCCTCGCCGCCGTCTACCACGCGATGCCGGCCCGCCGGAAGTATTTCGGATCCTTCATCGAGTACACCGCGCTCGTTGGCGCGGTCGGCTACCAGAACACCGTGCAGCTGCTGCGCGGTGCGGACCTGCTGTGCATCGACGAGTTCGAGCTCGACGATCCGGGCGACACCATGGTCATGACCCGGCTGCTGGGTGAGCTCGTCGCCTCCGGCACGCGGCTGGCCGCCACCTCCAACACCCCGCCCAACGCACTGGGCGAGGGGCGCTTCGCGGCGCAGGACTTCCTCCGCGAGATCCATGCGATGTCGGCGAGCTTCGAGACCATCCGGATCGACGGCACCGACTACCGCCAGCGCGCCGTCGATGGGCACGCCGTCTCGCTGGCCCCGGACGAGTACGAGCGGACCGTCACGGATGCCGCCGCCGCCGAGGCGGTATCGGACGACGTGTTCGCCGAGGTCGTGGCGCATCTGGCGACGGTGCATCCGTCGCGCTACATCCGCCTGATCGACGGGGTGTCGGTGATCGGACTGCGCGACGTGGCCCAGCTGACCGACCAGTCGGCCGCGTTGCGGTTCGTGGCCTTCGTCGACCGCGCCTACGACGCCCAGATCCCCATTCGCGCCACCGGCCGCCCGCTCGACGAGGTCTTCGGCGACGAGATGCTGGGTGGCGGGTACCGCAAGAAGTACCTGCGCGCGATCTCGCGACTCGTCGCTCTCACCCACTCCTGAGCCGTCGCGCAGAGCATCCTCGGCGCGTGGAAACCTGATGTTTACCGGGGGAGCGATCGCGTAACCGTCCGGAAACACGACTGCGTGGTCGCGGGAAACTGTCGCCCCCGACACTGAGGGGACCCGACGCTACACCTGCGTCCCTGCAGAGAGGTTTCCCTTCGAGATGGATCAAGGCAACACCGCATTCATACTCATCGCGGCCGCGTTCGTCCTGCTGATGACGCCTGGACTCGCGTTCTTCTACGGCGGCCTCGTCAAGGCCAAGAGCGTCATCAGCATGATGATGATGAGCTTCGGCGCGCTCGGACTGATCGGCGTCCTCTGGGTGCTCTTCGGGTACGCCATCGCCTTCCCCGGCGCTGAGGGCACCGTCGCACCCTGGTCGATCGACTGGAGCGCCATCGGCCTGAGCAGCCTGCTCGAGACGCCCGAAGACGCCGCGTTCCCGCCGATGGCCTTCGTCTGCTTCCAGGCGACGTTCGCCATCCTCACCGTCGCGCTCGTGTCGGGCGCCATCGCCGACCGGGCCAAGTTCGGCTCGTGGATGCTGTTCGCCGGCATCTGGGCGACGGTCGTCTACTTCCCGGTCGCCAGCTGGGTCTTCAACTTCGGCCCCGCCGACGACGGCTCGTTCGAGTACGGCGGCTGGATCACCCACGGTCTGCAGGAGGCCTTCGGCGTCGGTGCGATCGACTTCGCCGGTGGCACCGCCGTCCACATCAACGCCGGTGCAGCAGCGCTGGCACTGGCGCTCGTCCTCGGCAAGCGTGTCGGCTTCCAGAAGGGCGTGCACGTCCCGCACAACCCGCCCTTCGTGCTTCTCGGTGCCGGTCTGCTGTGGTTCGGCTGGTTCGGCTTCAACGCGGGCTCCGAGCTCGCCGCCGACGGCACCGCTGCGCTGGCGTTCATCAACACGATCGCCGCTCCCGCCGCAGCTCTGCTCGCCTGGCTGCTCGTCGAGAAGATCAAGGACGGCAAGCCCACCTCGGTCGGCGCCGCCTCGGGTGCCGTCGCCGGTCTGGTGGCCATCACGCCGGCCTGCGCCTCGGTCGACCCGATCTGGGCCATCCTGCTCGGCTTCATCGCCGGTGCGGCCTGCGCCCTGGCGATCGAGCTGAAGTACAAGCTCGGCTTCGACGACTCGCTCGACGTCGTGGGCATCCACCTCGTCGGCGGCCTGATCGGAACGCTGTATCTCGGCTTCTTCGCCAACGGCACGGGCCTGTTCATGGGCGGCGACGCCACCCAGCTGCTCGTGCAGGCGATCGCAGCCTTCGCGGTCCTCGCGTACTCGTTCGTGCTCTCGTTCGTCATCGGTCTCGCGATCGAGAAGACGATCGGCTTCCGCGTGAAGAACGAGGACGAGATCGCCGGCATCGACACCGTCGTGCACGGCGAGGTCGGCTACACCCTGTCGGACACGAAGGTCTGATCGGACCTCGTCACCGCATCCCGGGGCGGGGCATCGTGGAGAGATCCGCGATGCCCCGCCCTTCTGCGTACCCGTGCCCGTGCGCGTCGGCTCGCGGGTCGGCGCGGACGGGGGTCGAGTCTCACCTGGAAGGTCGCGCCGCGTCAGAGGGAACGCGGGGGCATGAGCGGCCAGCTGAAGCGCTGCGAATGCGGCTGCGGCTGCGGCTGCGGCTGCGGCTGCGGAGCTAGTTTGGGTCCATGGGTGTGCTGTCACGCGTATGGGATCTGCTGCGTCCACGCCAGGCTTCTGCCGGATCGCAACGAGGAGGAGCCTCCACCCGCGCGGGTTCCACGCCCGCGACCGCCGCGGCGGCGGCATCCGTCGTCGAGGTGGACCTGCCGCCGGCCCGCGGCCTGCGACTGGGATACGAGCCGCGTCCGGATTCCTTTCCTGACCCCGGAGAGATCGTGTGGGCCTGGGTGCCGTACGCCGAAGACGCGTCGCGGGGCAAGGACCGCCCGCTGCTCGTGCTCGCCCGCGCAGACGGCGACCGCAGCTGGGCCATGAAGCTGACCAGCAAGCCGCACGACGGCGAACGCGATCACCTGCCCCTGGGGACCGGCGACTGGGACCGCCTGGGGAGGCCGTCCTGGCTCGACGTGAATCAGATCTACCTCGTGTCGTCGTCGGGCCTCCGCCGTGACGCCGGTGCGCTCGGGCGCGCCGCGTACGACCGTGTCGCGCGTGCGCTCTCGCAGCGCTACGGGTGGTCCGTCTCGCGCTGAGCGCCCTCGCCCGTCCGTGCGAGGGGGCGGGGATGCCGCCACGGCGCACCGTACCGGGCGCGCCGTCCCCGCGGGTGTGCGTCCTCACGCGCGCGCAGCCGCACGGCCGGCCTGTCGTGGTGTTTCATGATCGGCATGAGCGAATCGTCGGCGGCGACACCCGGGGCGCACCCGGCGGAACCGCACGCGGCATCCATCTCGGGCCGCCTCAACTGGCTGCGCGCCGGCGTGCTGGGGGCGAACGACGGGATCGTGTCGACCGCCGCGCTCGTCGTGGGTGTGGCCGGCGCCACGACGCAGGCGGCCCCGATCCTCGCCGCCGGTGTCGCCGGGCTCGTCGGCGGTGCGATCTCGATGGCGCTGGGGGAGTACGTCTCGGTCAGCAGTCAGAGGGACAGTCAGCGCGCTCTGATCTCGAAGGAGCGGCGGGAGCTCGCCGACGATCCGGACGCCGAGCTCGCCGAACTCGCGGGGCTGTACGAGCAACGCGGCCTGACGGCCGAGACGGCTCGCCGGGTGGCGGAGGAGCTCACCGAACACGACGTGCTCGCCGCGCATCTCGACGCCGAGCTCGGCTTCGGGGAGGACACCGTCGTGAGTCCCTGGGCCGCAGCCGGTGCCAGCGCACTGGCCTTCACCATCGGCGCGTTGCTGCCGCTGATCGCGATCCTGCTGCCGCCGGCCGGGCTGCGGGTACCGGTGACGTTCGCCGTGGTACTCGCGGCTCTCGCCCTG
This sequence comes from Microbacterium oleivorans, assembly GCF_013389665.1. NCBI lineage: Bacteria > Bacillati > Actinomycetota > Actinomycetes > Micrococcales > Microbacteriaceae > Microbacterium > Microbacterium oleivorans. The sequence goes on from NZ_CP058316.1 coordinate 3,204,847, forward strand.
ACCGGCTTCGCGAGCGCGCGCCTGGGCGGGAGCCCGGCTCTCCGCCCCGTCGTCCGGATCGTGCTCGGGGGAGCTCTGGCCCTGGCCGCGACGTTCGGGATCGGCTCCCTCCTCGGGGCGTCCGGGATCGTGTAGCCGGATGCTCGCCACGTGCACGTCGGGTGGGATGCGAAAACCCCCGGGCATGCCGGGGGTTTCTCTGTGGGCGATGCGGGACTCGAACCCACGACCTCTTCCGTGTGAAGGAAGCGCGCTACCAACTGCGCCAATCGCCCGTGCCGGCCTCGAAGGGCCGAGACACGAGCATACCGGATGCCGGAGCCCCCCTCGAACGGCGCGGGGCAGACACGCGCGGGGCGCCGCCGGTTTTGCGCTCCCGCGATCGTCGGCTAATGTTTAACAAGTGCCGGAGCGATCCGGAACGAAATGCGGATGTAGCGCAGTGGTAGCGCATCACCTTGCCAAGGTGAGGGTCGCGAGTTCGAATCTCGTCATCCGCTCGAGTGCGAGGATCTCCTGTGAGGGAGGTCCGGCACGTGGGTCAGAACCACACACGGTGGCGTGGCCGAGCGGCTAGGCACCGGCCTGCAAAGCCGTTTACACGGGTTCGAATCCCGTCGCCACCTCGCCTCATAACTGAACAGCCTGTACAGGCGCGATTGGCGCAGCGGTAGCGCGCTTCCCTGACACGGAAGAGGTCACTGGTTCGATCCCAGTATCGCGCACCGAGAAACCCCCGGCCTCGCCGGGGGTTTTGTCGTTTCGGGGCACCGGTTCTCGCGACATCCGCGCCGCCGGGTTGGCCGGGGCTAGGCTCGGGCGCATGACGCAACTCGTGCTCACCGTCGTCGGCGACGACCGGGTCGGACTCGTGCGGACGCTCGCCGATACGGTGGCCGCCCACGGCGGCAACTGGGAGCGCAGCGAGCTCGCCGAGCTCGCCGGCGCATTCGCGGGCATCGTTCTCGTCGATGTGCCGGAGGAGAGCCGGGACGTCCTCGTGGCGGCCCTCGAGCGGCTCGACGGGCTGCTGCGCATCACGACCCATCAGCCCCTCCCGCCCGAGACGGCCACCGGTCAGGTCCTTCGCTTCACCGTTCTCGGCAACGACCGCCCGGGCATCGTCCGCGAGGTCAGCGACGCCATCGGGGCGCACGCGCTGAGCATCGACGGACTGACCAGTCGCACGCTCGACGCGCCGATGGCGGGAGGCACGCTGTTCGAGGCGACGCTGGTCGTGCGGCTCCCGGCGGGCTTCGACACCGAGGAGGTCATCGCCGACCTCGAGCGTCTGGCGGGCGAGATCCAGGTCGATCTGACGCTCGTCTGAGGCAGGCCGGCGGTCTGCCGGCGGGGCCGCTTCAGCGCAGCGCGAGCGGCACGACCGCCAGCCCCACGACCAGGGGAGCGGCGACGAGCCCCCACAGCACGAACCGACGCCAGGGCACCTCGACGCCGACCGCCCGCAACCGCTCGTGCCAGAGCAGTGTCGCCAACGACGCCCACGGCGTGATGAGCGGTCCGGCGTTGACGCCGATCAGCAGCGCGGCGAGACGCTCGGGGGTGTCGGCCGAGGACTCGAGGAGCAGGTAGGCCGGCAGGTTGTCGACGGTGTTGGCGGCGACGACGGCGGTTCCCGCCATGCGCCACAGCTCGAGCGGGCCGCCGGGCTCGCCTGCGACGACGGCCACGACCGTGGCCGATCCGAGCGACTCCAGCGCCGCCATGGCCGTGAACAGTCCCGCGGCGAAGACGAGCAGCTGCCACGGGATGAGCCGCGGCGAGAGGGCGCGCGGCGATCTCCATGCGAACAGCGCCAGCAGGATCACGGCGGCGATCGTCGCGGGGATCCATGGTTCGAGGCCGCTCACGAGCGCCGGCATCAGCGCGAGGACCACCACGGATGCGACGACCAGCTGTACCCGGTCGGTGACACGCGGAAGGGGCGCCGGATCGAAGCGACCCCTCAGGGTGCGCCGGTGGATGACGAACAGCAGCGCGACGCTGACGACGATCGCGACGATGGCGGAGGGACCCTGGAGGGCGATGAACGCCCCCGCCCCACCCGCGGGGAGCCGGTCGAGGGCGAGCAGGTTGGTCAGGTTCGACACGGGCAGGACGAGCGAGGCGGTGTTGGCGAGCCACACCGTGGTGAACGCGAAGGGAAGCGGCGGTAGCCCGTTCGCGCGGGCCACGGCGACGACGACGGGAGTGAGCAGCACAGCCGTGGTGTCCAGCGAGAGGAACGCCGTCGAGACGACGGCCAGAGCCACGACGAGCAGCCACAGTGCGACAGTGCGTCCACGGGAAGCGCGCGCGAGCCGCCCGGCGGCGATGTCGAACACCCCCGCGGTGGCGGCGAGCTCGGCGACGACGGTCACGGCCACCACGAACGCGAGGATCGGCGCCACCCGCTCCACGATCCCCGCGACGTCGGCGGGCGGCAGCACGCCCGAGACCACCGCGCCGGCGGCCAGCAGCAGCAGCGCGGCCCCGGCGATCACGAGCTTCACGGCATCCATCATGACTCCTGCTCGGGCCGCTGAGCCGCGCACGCGCCCGCGGGTAGGATCGACGCATGGAACACCGCCGGATCGGGGCCTGCACGCCCGCCCCCACAGCCCACGGCGCCCGAACGCTCTCCGCCTGAGCGGGCAGGACGCGGCGCGCGTCCGAAGCTGAGTAGCCTTGATCCGAGCCACCCATCTGGAGATGTTCCCTTGACTGACGTCGTTTCCCCGTCGGACGTGTCGTATCCCGCCGACGGCTTCGCCCTGTTCCCCGATCGCTCCGTCGTCGCGCTGCGCGTGAACGGCGAGCTGAGAGACCTCGCGACGACCGTCGCCGCGACGGATGCCGTCGAGCCGGTGACCGTCGACAGCGCGGACGGGCTCGCGATCCTGCGGCACTCGACCGCGCACGTGCTCGCCCAGGCGGTCCAGCGCATCCGTCCGCAGGCGAACCTCGGGATCGGGCCTCCCATCGAGAACGGCTTCTACTACGACTTCGGCGTCGACGCGCCCTTCACTCCCGAAGATCTGAAAGCGATCAAGAAGGAGATGGAGCGGATCGTCCGCGAAAACCAGCGCTTCGTGCGTCGGGTCGTCTCGCCGGACGAGGCCCGTGCCGAGCTGGCCGCCGAGCCGTTCAAACTCGAGCTGGTCGACCTCGCCGGCGGACCCGGATCGGGGGCGGATGCCGCGGAGGGCGCGTCGGCCGAGATCGGTGCCGGCGAGCTGACGATCTACGACAACGTCACCCGCGACGGCGAGACCGCGTGGAAAGACCTGTGCCGTGGTCCGCACGTGCCCGGCACCCGCATGGTCGGCAACGGCTGGGATCTGACCCGGGTAGCGGCGGCTTACTGGCGGGGGAGCGAGAAGAACCCGCAGCTGCAGCGCATCTACGGCACGGCCTGGCCGACCAAGGACGAGCTCCGCGCCTACCAGGAGCGTCTGGCGGAGGCTGCGCGCCGCGACCACCGCAAGCTCGGCGTCGAGCTCGACCTGTTCTCGTTCCCCGATGAGATCGGTCCGGGCCTGTCGGTGTTCCACCCCAAGGGCGGCATCATCCGCTACGAGATCGAGCGGTACATGCGCGAGCGCCTGCTCGCGAACGGCTACGACGTCGTGAACACGCCGCACATCACCAAGGGCGACCTGTTCATGACGAGCGGCCACCTGCAGTGGTACGCCGACGGGATGTACCCGCCGATGAAGCTCGACGAGATCGTCGACGCCGAGGGCAACGTCACTCGGCAGGGGCAGGAGTACTACCTCAAGCCCATGAACTGCCCGTTCCACAACCTGATCTTCCGCTCGCGCGGGCGCAGCTACCGTGAGCTGCCGCTGCGCCTGAGCGAGTTCGGGTCGGTGTACCGCTACGAGAAGAGCGGCACGCTGTCGGGGCTGACTCGGGTGCGCGGCATGACCCAGGACGACACCCACATCTACGTCACCGCCGACCAGGTGGAGGCGGAGCTCGTGCACAGCCTGGAGTTCGTGCTGCAGACCCTGCGCGACTACGGGTTGAACGACTTCTACCTGGAGCTGTCGACCAAGGAGGAGGGCAACCCGAAGTTCATCGGCGACGACGCCCTCTGGCAGCAGGCGACCGACACGCTGCGCCGGGTCGCCGAGGGCTCCGGCCTCGAGCTCGTGCCCGACCCGGGCGGGGCGGCGTTCTACGGGCCGAAGATCTCGGTGCAGGCCCGTGATGCGATCGGCCGCACGTGGCAGATGTCGACGATCCAGCTCGACTTCAACCAGCCCGAGCGGTTCGAGCTGGAATACACCGGCCCCGACGGCGAGAAGCACCGCCCGGTGATGATCCACCGTGCGCTGTTCGGTTCGATCGAGCGGTTCTTCGCGATCCTCCTCGAGCACTACGCCGGTGCGTTCCCCGTGTGGCTCGCCCCCGTCCAGGTCGTCGGCATCCCGGTCGCCGACGACTACGCGCCCTACCTGCAGGAGGTTGTGACGCGCCTGCGACAGGCGGGCGTGCGTGCCGAGCTCGATCGCTCGGACGACCGCATGCAGAAGAAGATCCGCACCCACACCACGCAGAAGGTGCCGCTGCAGCTGATCGCCGGCGAGCAGGACCGCGCCGGAGGCACCGTCTCGTTCCGATTCCGCGACGGGTCGCAGACCAACGGCGTGCCGGTGGACGAGGCGGTCGAGCGCATCCTCTCGGCGATCCGCGAGCGCACGCTCGTCGACACGGCGGAGCAGCTGACGAGCACGGCGGAGCAGCCCGCGTGAGCGACGCGTCGGACACCCCGCGCCCGATCGAGGACGCCGCGCACCTGGCCGGTGTGCCCGACGAGTTCCAGCGGCTGTGGACCCCGCACCGGATGGCCTACATCCAGGCGGGGCCCGAGCCGCTGCGTGACGAGTGCCCGTTCTGCGCGGCGCCCGGCAAGTCGGACGCCGACGGGCTCATCGTCGCGCGCGGGCGCACCGCCTACGTGCTGTTGAACCTGTTCCCGTACAACTCGGGTCACCTGCTCGTCTGCCCCTACCGGCACATCCCGACCTATGACCTCGCCACACCCGAGGAGGTCGCCGAGATCGGCGCCCTCACCCAGACCGCAATGCGCGTGCTGCGGGAGGTGTCGCGCTGCGACGGGTTCAACCTCGGCATGAACCAGGGCGCGGTGGCGGGTGCCGGCGTCGACGGACATCTGCACCAGCACGTCGTGCCCCGGTGGGCGACCGACGCCAACTTCTTCCCGATCATCGCGAAGACGAAGGCGCTGCCGCAGCTGCTGGGCGAGGTCCGCGAGGCCGTCGCGAGCGCGTGGCCGACCGACTGAGGCGATGCTGAGGCGCGAGCGCAAGCCCGAGCATCGGGATGCCGGTGGGGCATAGCCTGGCCACCCACCGAGGAGGCACCGTGTCCATCACCGCCCATGTCCGAACGCCCGTCATCGCCGTCATCGCCGTCGCCGGGCTGCTCACCCTCGCCGGCTGCACGCCCGCAGAGGGGCCGGATGCCGACAGCGGCTCGCCAGCGATGTCGCCCACGACATCCGAGACCGGATCGGCGACACCGGACGCCGCGGCGGACGAGCCGGATGCGACGGTCGACGCGCTCGCCGAGCGTGACGCCTTCATCGCCGAGCAGCAGCAGCCCGTCGGGCAGCCCTCGCTCACGGCCAAGACGCCTGCGCAGCAGGAGCTCGTGACCCAGCAGCGCGCCCATCTCGAGGAGAACGGCGGTCAGTGGTCGGAACAGGCCGAGACGGTGACGCTCGCACTCGCACTCGACGCCTGCGAGACCTCGATCCTCAACGGCCACAGCATCGACACCGCATCCTTCCGGACGCACGTCGTCTCATCGCCGCTCATTCAGAGCCTCGCCGTCGACGACGCCTCGCGTGAGGGGGCGGTGAGCATCATGGTGTTCGGCACGCGCTTCCTGTGCCCCGACGACGCGCCGCAGTGGGAGCAGGCCTGGACCGACGCCGGCGGTCAGTACTGACCCGACGAGTCAGCGCACCCGCTCGACGGTGAACTGCATGCGCGGGTGCGCGTAGGACTCCTGGCTCTCGACCAGCTGCAGCTCGCGCTCGCCCGACGCGTGCGTCCGGGTCAGCAGGTCGAACACGCTCGAGGTGGTGCGCGCCAGTGCGTCCGCCGCGTCGGCGGTGCGTCGGTAGTGCGCGGTGAACAGCGCGGCGGTGACGTCCCCCGAGCCGTTCGCCTTCATCGGGATGTGCGGGGTGCGCACGATCCACGCGCCGGTGTCATCGACGGCGAGCATCTCGATCGTGCCGGTGGGGCGCTCCGGCCGTGCGACGCTCGTCACGAGCACGGTACGCGGACCCATGGCCCTCGCCGCGTCGACCGAGTCGAGCGTCGAGGCCAGGTCGCCCGGCTCGGTGCCGGTCAAGAACCCGAGTTCGAACTGGTTCGGAGTGATGATGTCGGCTGCGGGAACGACGCGCTCGCGCAGCAGGACCGGGATCGCAGGTGCGACGAAGCAGCCGGATACAGCGTTGCCCATGACGGGGTCGCAGGCGTAGACGGCATCCGGGTTCGCCGCCTTCACACGTGCGACGGTGTCGAGGATGACGTCGGCGATGCCCTCGCCGCCCTGGTAGCCCGAGAGCACGACGTCGATCTGCGGGAACGCGCCCCGGTCCTCGATGCCGGCGATGACGGCGCTGACGTCGTCCGGGCTGATCATCGGACCTCGCCAGGCGCCGTAGCCGGTGTGGTTCGAGAAGTTGACCGTGTACACCGGCATCACCTCGACCCCGATGCGCTGCAGCGGGAAGACCGCCGCCGAGTTGCCGACGTGGCCGTATGCGACGGCCGACTGGATCGAGAGGACCTTCATCGGGTCATACCTTTCGGGAGGGGGTCAGAGCGGCGGCGGCGAGGTCGCGTGCGAGCGCGTCGGCGTCGTCGTCGTCGAGGTCGTGGACGGTGAGACGCAGATGGCGAGAGGGCTCATCGGCAGAGAGTCGGAACTCGTCGCCGGTGCGGGCGAGCCAGCCGCGGCGCATGAGGGCGTCGGCGACCGTGCGGGCCGTGCCGGGCACCTCGACCCACAGACTCAGCCCGTCTCCGGGCACGCAGGCGAGGCCCGCCCGCGAGAGACGGTCGGCGAAGGCGCTGTTGCGCGCGGCGTAGTGCTCGCGCGCGGCGGCGATCGTCGCAACGGCGTCGTCGTCGGTCAGCAGCGCATGCGCGAGGCGCTGCAGCAGGTGGCTCACCCAGGTCGTGCCCGACCCGAGACGCAAAGACATGCGCTCGGCGGTGACCGGATCGGATGCCGTCACCGCGAGGCACATGTCGGGGCCGAGGAACTTCGACACCGATCGCACCCGTGCCCATCGGCGGTGCTCCGGGCCGATCACCGATCGGTAGGGACGGGTCGAGAGCAGCGAGAAGTGGTCGTCCTCGATGATGAGGACGTAGGGGTGCTCGCTCAGCACGGCCCGCAGCTCCGCCGCGCGCCGGTCCGAGAGACTGGCGCCCGTCGGGTTCTGAGCGCGCGGTGTGATGACGACGGCGCGGGCGCCGGCCGCGAGGGCGTCTCGCAGGCCCGCGACCGTCATGCCCTCGGCATCGACGGGAACCGGGATGGCGCGATATCCGGCGAGGCGCACCGTATGGATGCTCGCGAGGAAGCACGGATCTTCGAGCGCGACGGCGTCGTCTCGGGTGAGTGCTTGGGCCAGGAGTCGCTCGACCGCATCGACGGCGCCGCCGGTGACGGTCAGATCGACGCGCTCGCCGGCCCGCGCATCGGCGGCGAACCACGCTCGCGCCCACGCCTCGAGTCCGTGATCGACGACCGGCTCCCCGTACAGCACCGGCCGGTGCGCGACGCGCGCGAGCACCCCGCTCGGATCGGGGATGCGCGTCGGATCGGGGTTCCCCGAGCCGACATCGCGGAGGACCGTGTCGGCCATCCCCTCCGCTGCGATGGGAGCGATGTCGGCGATGCGTGTGCCGCCGCGACCGCGCGCGACGACGACACCCGCCTGTGCGAGCAGTCGGTACGCCGCCACCACCGTGTTTCGGTTGACTCCGAGGTCGTCGGCGAGGGCCCGCACCGGCGGGAGCGCGTCGTCGGCGCGCAGGACACCGCGCTCGAGCAGCATCCGAACGCTGTCGGCGATGTCACCGGCGGTGTGCCCGGTGATGGCGTCGCGGGAAGTCATCGCGACGATCTTATGTCGGATGCCATGCTACTTTTTGGCCTAGGTCGAACCGAGACGGGACGGCCGAGATCGGAGCCCACCGTGTCCACCCCTCCTCAGACCGCCACCGGAACCTCACGCGTCAAGCGCGGACTCGCCGAGATGCTCAAGGGCGGCGTCATCATGGACGTCGTCACCGCCGAGGAGGCGCGCATCGCCGAGGATGCCGGCGCCGTGGCCGTCATGGCCCTCGAGCGTGTGCCCGCCGACATCCGCGCCCAGGGCGGCGTGGCCCGGATGAGCGACCCCGACCTCATCGACGACATCATCGGATCGGTGTCGATCCCGGTGATGGCGAAGGCCCGCATCGGCCATTTCGTCGAGGCCCGCGTGCTGCAGGAGCTCGGCGTGGACTACGTCGACGAGTCCGAGGTGCTCTCACCGGCCGACTACGCGAATCACATCGACAAGTGGGGCTTCACCGTCCCCTTCGTCTGCGGCGCCACCAACCTCGGCGAGGCGCTGCGGCGGATCACCGAGGGGGCGGCCATGATCCGCTCGAAGGGCGAGGCGGGCACGGGGGATGTCTCCGAGGCGACCCGCCACATCCGCACCATCACCGCGGAGATCCGCGCCCTCGGTGCGAAGAGCGCGGACGAGCTGTATGTCGCCGCCAAGGAGCTGCAGGCGCCCTACGAGCTCGTCGCCGAGGTCGCGGCGACGGGCGAGCTGCCGGTCGTGCTGTTCACCGCCGGGGGAGTGGCGACCCCCGCCGACGCGGCGATGATGATGCAGCTCGGTGCCGACGGCGTGTTCGTCGGGTCGGGCATCTTCAAGTCCGGCGACCCGGCACGGCGTGCGGCTGCGATCGTCAAGGCGACGACGTTCCACGACGACCCGGGCGTCGTCGCCGCCGCGTCCCGCGGGCTGGGCGAGGCGATGGTCGGCATCAACGTCGCCGATCTGCCGGCACCGCATCGCCTCGCCGAGCGCGGGTGGTGAGCGCGGCGTGGGGCGTGCGCTGAGTGCCGCAGCCCCGCGGGTGGGCGTGTTGGCGCTGCAGGGCGACGTGCGGGAGCACGCGCGCACCCTCGACGCGCTCGGGGCCGTCGTCTCGCTGGTGCGCCGTCCGGGCGAACTCCGCGACATCGACGGCCTCGTGCTGCCCGGCGGAGAGTCGAGCGTGATCGACAAGCTCGCCCGCGCCTTCGACCTGCAGGCGCCCATCCGCGACGCGATCGCGGGCGGCCTCCCGGTCTACGGCACGTGCGCGGGGATGATCCTCCTCGCCGATCGACTCGACGGCGGGATCGCGGGTCAGGAGACCTTCGGCGGGCTCGACGTCACGGTCTCGCGCAACGCGTTCGGAGGTCAAACCGAATCGTTCGAGGCCGAGCTCACGGTCGAGGAGTTCGTCGCCCCCGTCTCGGCGGCGTTCATCCGGGCGCCCGTCGTGACGGAGTGGGGCAGCGGGGTACGGGTGCTCGCGTCCCTTCCGGGCGGACGCGCGGTCGCCGTGGAGCAGGGACGGATCCTGGCCACCGCATTCCATCCGGAGGTCTCCGGGGAGCATCGCTTCCACGAGCGCTTCCTCGGCCGCGTCCGTGAGGCGCGAGCGTCATCCCGGTAAGATCGACACCATGTCCGGTCACTCCAAATGGGCCACGACCAAGCACAAGAAGGCCGTCGTCGACGCGCGTCGTGCCAAGTCGTGGGCCAAGCTCATCAAGAACATCGAGGTTGCGGCGAAGCTCGGCGGCCCCGACCTGCAGGGTAATCCGACGCTGTTCGACGCCGTTCTCAAGGCCAAGAAGACCTCGGTCCCGAAGGACAACATCGACCGAGCGGTCAAGCGCGGCGCCGGTATCGGCGGCGAGTCGGTCGAGTACACCTCCATCATGTACGAGGGGTACGGACCCAACGGCGTGGCCCTGTTGATCGAGTGTCTGACCGACAACAAGAACCGTGCGGCGGCCGAGGTGCGCACAGCGCTCTCGCGCAACGGCGGCACGCTCGCCGACCCGGGGTCGGTCGCCTACAACTTCCACCGCAAGGGCGTCGTCGTCGTCTCGAACGAGAACGCCAGCGAGGACGACGTCATGCTCGCCGCCCTCGAGGCCGGCGCCGAAGAGGTCGAGCCGCACGCCCAGGGTTTCGAGGTCGTCACCGACCCGTCCGAGCTGGTCGCGGTGCGTACCGCGCTGCAGGAGGCCGGGCTGGAGTACGAGTCCGCCGACGTGGAGTTCGTCCCCTCGCTCAAGGTCGAGATCGACGCCGACACCGCCCGCAAGATCTTCCGACTCATCGACGCGCTCGAAGACAGCGACGACGTGCAGAACGTCTTCACCAACTTCGACCTGACCGCCGAGGTGCAGGCCGAGCTCGAGAACGACGAGGAGTAGGCCTGCGGCTGCTTCGGTCTGTCGTCGCGGCGACGGCCCGAGTCGGACGTAGCGTGGGGGAGTGACCACTCCGCTGCGCGTCCTCGGTGTCGACCCCGGCCTCACCCGGTGCGGCGTGGGAGTCGTCGACGTGTCACGGGACCGGTCCGCGCGTCTCGTCCACGTCGGCGTCGTCCGATCGGCCACCGACCTGCCGATCGAGCGGCGTCTGGCGACGATCGCGGCGGGTCTGCGGTCGGTCATCGCGGAGCATCGCCCGCACGTCGTCGCGGTGGAGCGGGTGTTCGCGCAGCACAACCGCAGCACCGTCATGGGCACCGCTCAGGCCAGTGGCATCGCGCTGCTCGTCGCCGCCGAGAACGGGCTGGATGCCGCGACGCACACGCCGTCGGAGGTGAAGGCGGCGATCACCGGATACGGGTCCGCCGAGAAGCTGCAGGTCCAGACGATGGTCGCGCGGGTGCTCCGCCTCGACGCGTTGCCGCAGCCGGCGGACGCCGCGGACGCCCTGGCGCTCGCCATCTGTCACGCCTGGCGGCGCGGCGGCACATCTCCGGCGGCGGCGGGCGGCACGGCGCTGACCCCGGCGCAGCGCGCCTGGGCCGACGCCGAGCGCGTCTCGCGACGCTGAGGCGCGCGTCGTCGTGGACACCGCGGCCGACACGCGTGTCGCTCGAACATACCTGCGAAGCCGCGCCTAGGCTCGGAACATGATCTCCTCCCTGCGCGGAAGCGTGCTGCACCTCGAGCCGGACAGCGTGGTCATCGATGTGGGCGGTGTCGGCTTCACGGTCGCGGTGACCCCCGACATCCCGCGCTCGTTCCATGTCGGCGACGAGATCGTGCTGCACACGAATCTCATCGTGCGCGAGGACGCCCTCTCGCTGTTCGGCTTCGCCACGCGAGAGCAGTTGAGCGTCTTCCTCCTGCTCATCGGGGTGACCGGGGTCGGCCCCAAGTCCGCGCTCGGCGTCCTGGCCTCGCTCGGCGTCGACCAGATCGCAGAGGCCGTCACCGGAGAGGACGACGCCCCCTTCCGCCGGGTCTCGGGCATCGGCCCCAAGACCGCCAAGCTCATCGTGGTGCAGCTCGCCGGCAAGCTGCAGCCGGCTGCCGCGACGGCCCCGGCGTCCGGCCGGAGCGCGTCGTCGACGCTCGCCGGCCAGGTGGTGGCGGCGCTGGTCGCCCTCGGCTGGAGCGAACGGGTCGCGACGGATGCGGTCGCCGCCGTCACCGCCGAGGCCGGAGCCCCCGCATCCGTGCCGGCGCTGCTGAAGCTCGCGCTCGCCCAGCTCGGTCCCGCGCGACCGGAGCAGACCGGTGTCTGAGCCCCACGGTCTCGCGGCCGACGAGACCGAGCTCGCGGTCGAGGGGGCGCTCCGTCCGACCTCTCTCGCGGAGTTCGTCGGGCAGCAGAAGGTGCGCGGCCAGCTCGAGCTGCTGCTGCGGGCCGCAGACATGCAGGACCGCCCCGCGGACCACATCCTGCTCTCGGGTCCGCCCGGGCTCGGCAAGACCACCCTCGCGATGATCGTCGCCCACGAGAGCGGCCGGCCGCTGCGTATGTCGAGCGGACCGGCGATCCAGCACGCCGGCGACCTCGCGGCGCTGCTGTCGAGCCTGGTGCCGGGTGAGGTGCTCTTCATCGACGAGATCCATCGCATGGCGCGCTCCGCCGAGGAGATGCTGTACCTGGCGATGGAGGACTTCCGCATCGACATCATGGTCGGCAAGGGCGCCGGTGCCACCAGCATCCCGCTCGAGCTGGCGCCCTTCACGCTCGTGGGTGCGACGACCCGCTCGGGCCTGCTGCCCAATCCGCTCCGCGACCGCTTCGGGTTCACCGCGCACATGGAGTACTACGAGCCCGAAGAGCTGGAGCAGGTCATCGCCCGCTCGGCGAGTGTGCTCGCGGTCGACGTACCCCCGGTGGCACGCGCCGAGATCGCCCGCCGTTCGCGGGGCACACCGCGCATCGCCAACAGGCTGCTGCGCCGGGTGCGCGACTTCGTCATCGTCCACGGAGACGCGGCGCAGGGCGCGACCGAGCGGGACGTCGCCGCGGCGCTCGAGCTCTACGACGTCGATGCGATCGGCCTCGACCGCCTCGACCGCGCCGTGCTCGAAGCGTTGGTGCGGCGCTTCGGCGGGGGACCGGTGGGGCTCAACACGCTCGCCGTCACCGTCGGAGAGGAGGCCGAGACCGTCGAGTCGGTCGTGGAGCCCTACCTCGTGCGCATCGGCTTCGTCGGTCGGTCGCCCCGCGGTCGGGTCGCGATGCCGTCGGCCTATCGCCACCTCGGCGTGACCCGGGCCGATGGGGCGCTCGAGATCGATGACCTATAATCGCTGAAGGCTTCTCGCCGACGAATCCCGAGGCTGCGCATTCTTCGCGTGCCGACCCGTGAAAGGTGCTCCCACCTCCATGCTCTTCTTCGCCACCACCCCGGCCGACGCTCCTCCCGCCAACCCGGCGCTGCAGTTCTTCGCGGAGTACGGTCTGCTGATCATCCTCGCGCTGCTGATCGTCTTCATGTTCTGGAGCCAGCGCCGGCGTGCGCAGCGCATGAAGGCCGAGCAGGCCGAGAAGTCGCGTCAGCTCCTGCCCGGCGCGAAGGTGCTGCTGCAGGGCGGGTTCTACGGCACGATCGTCGAATACGACGGTGACGACCTGTCGAAGTCGGCTCGCGTCGAGCTCGCACCGGGTGTCGAGGTCGAGGTCCACAGCCAGGCGATCCTGCGCGTGGTCGACCCCTCGGAGGGCACCCTCACCGAGGACGAGTACATCGAGGCCGAGGAGCACCACGAGGAGTACGTCGCCGACGTCGAGCAGGGGCTCATCACCTCCGTCAGCGACGACGCCGCCCGTGCGAGGACCGTCGACACCGCGCCCGAGGGCGCGGGCGACCGCGACGACAAGCCCCGCGCCTGACCCACCGGTCCCTCCGGGGCTCGCTCGACGAAAGCTGACCTACCCGTGGCGACTTCCACACCTGTGCGCCGTGCCTGGCGCGCGCTGACCGGACTCATCGTCCTGACGGCAGTGCTGTTCGGCATCAACGCCCTCGGCGTCTACGTGTTCAAGGGCAGCTCCTGGGCACCCGAGCTCGCGCTCGACCTCCAGGGCGGGACGCAGATCATCCTCGAGGCGCAGTCCGAGGGGGCGACGCCCTCGCCCGAGCAGATGCAGCAGGCGGCCTCGATCATCCGCCAGCGCGTCGACGCGTCGGGCCTGGTCGAGGCGGACATCGCCACGCAGGCCGGCAACCAGATCGTCGTGCAGCTGCCCGGCGAGGTCGATGACGAGACGCGCGAGCGCATCGAGGCCTCGGCGCAGCTGCAGCTGCGCGCCGTGCTCTACACCGGCTCGCCCGCGACGACGTTCGTCGGCGAGGACGGCAACGAGACCCCGTACCCGACGCCCGATCCGACGCTGCCGTCGACGCCGGCCACCGAGCCCACCAACGGCAGCGACCCGGCCTGGATCACCGAGGCCCTGCAGGCGCAGTTCCTCGCCTACGACTGCGCCGATTCGGCGAACGACCCGGCCGACGCGCCGGCCGATCAGCCGCTGATCACGTGCGACCGCACGGGGGCGGCGAAGTACATCCTCGGCCCGGTCGAGCTCGACGGATCGTCGATCAACGACGCGACGAACGGTCTCGAGCAGCAGACCGGGCGCTGGGCCGTGAACATCACGTTCAATCAGCAGGGCACCGAGACCTTCGGCGAGATCAGCCAGCGGCTCTACGGGCAGCAGCCGCCGCTCAACCAGTTCGCCTTCGTCCTCGACGGCGACGTCCTGTCGGCTCCGTCGATGGATGCCGTCATCCTCACCGGCAAGCCGTCGATCACCGGATCGTTCGATCAGGACAGCTCGAAGGTGCTGGCGGACCAGCTGAAGTTCGGCGCGCTGCCGCTGAGCTTCGAGGTGCAGAGCACGAACACGATCTCGGCGACCCTCGGTTCGCAGCAGCTCCAGATCGGACTCATCGCCGGCCTCATCGGGCTCGGGCTGGTCGCGATCTACTCGCTCGTGGTCTACCGCGCGCTGGGCACGGTCATCATCGCCTCGCTCGTCGTGATGGCGGTGCTCACCTATGCGGCGCTCGCGATCCTCGCGTGGCGCATGGGCTTCCGTCTCTCGCTCGCCGGCGTCGCCGGTCTGATCGTGACCATCGGCTTCACCGCCGACTCGTTCATCGTCTACTTCGAGCGAATACGAGACGAGCTGCGCGACGGCAAGTCGATCACCAGCGCGGTCGAAGACGGCTGGTCGCGGGCGAAGCGCACGATCTACATCTCGAAGTCGATCAACATCCTGGCAGCCGTCGTGCTCTACATCCTCGCGGACTCGACGGTGAAGGGCTTCGCGTTCACGCTGGGCCTGACGACCGCGATCGACATCCTGATCTTCATCCTCTTCACCCACCCGGTGCTGCAACTGCTCGTGCGCACGCGGTTCTTCGGCTCCGGCCACAAGCTCTCGGGTCTCGATCCCGAGGCGCTGGGTGCGGTCTATCGCGGCCGGGCCCAGTTCCGCGCCCCGGTCGCGGCGGGAGCCAAGACCGCGGCCGGACGACGGGCCGAGAAATCGCGTGGCGAGGCGGAGCGGCGGCAGACGATCGCCGAGCGCAAGCGCGCGGAACAGACGACCGCCGATTCGCGCGGCGCGACGGGGGACAACGACTGATGCGTTTCTTCAACAGCTTCGGCAACGACCTCTACACCGGGAAGCTCTCGTTCCCGTTCGTCGCTCGTCGGACCCTCTGGTTCATCATCGCCGCGGCACTCGTGCTCGCCTCGGTGCTGGTGCTGATCGTGAAGCCGCCGCAGTTCTCCATCGAGTTCACCGGCGGGTCGCAGTTCACCGTCACCAACGTGTCGAACACCGATCAGCTGCTGGCCACCGAGGCCGTGCAGGCGATCGTTCCGGGTGCCGGCACCAAGGTCACCACGATCGGCGAGGACGCCGTGCGCGTGCAGACCGATCAGATGTCGAACGCCGAGACCCTCGAGGTCACCGCGCAGCTCGCCGAGGCGTACGAGGTGCCCACGGCCGAGGTCAGCTCGTCGTTCATCGGCCCGAGCTGGGGCCAGGACGTCACCCGTCAGTCCCTCTGGGGTCTGGCGATCTTCCTCGCGCTGACCTTCCTCATCCTGGCGCTGTACTTCCGCACCTGGAAGATGTCGGTCGCCGCGATCATCGGCCTCGTCGACGTCCTCGTCATCACGGTGGGCGCGTACTCGCTGTTCGGCTTCGAGATCTCGCCGGCCGCCGTCATCGGGTTCCTGACGATCCTGTCGTACTCGCTTTACGACACGACGGTCGTGTTCGACAAGGTGCGGGAGAACACCTTCGAGGACGGCGAGAAGTCGGGCCGCACGTTCGGGGAGTCCGTCAACCTCGCGGCCAATCAGACGCTCGTGCGTTCGATCAACACGACGATCGTCGCGGCGCTGCCCACCGGTGCGATCCTGTTCATCGGGGCGCTCTGGCTGGGGGCGCAGACGCTCACCGACATCTCGCTGTCGATCTTCGTCGGCACGCTCGTCGCGGCCTACTCGACGCTGTTCGTGGCTGTCCCGCTGTTCGCCCTGCTGCGCGAGAACGAGCCCGACATCAAGGCGAACGACGCGCGCGTCCGCGAGTCGCGCGAGCGTGCCGCGGTCGCGGCCTGATCGACCGGACGCGCGTAGACTCGTGATCCGGATGGCGGAGGTGAAGGCATGACCGAGATCACTCCGCCCCCTGCCCAGAGCTCGCTGCGGCGCCTGGTGCCGCGCATTTTCTCGCGGGCAGCCCCACGCGAGGGGCTCGAGCAGCTGGTGCGCACGGTTCGTGCGCACCATCCCAAGGGCGACATCGCGATCGTCGATCGCGCCTACCAGACGGCGGCACGCGCCCACGCTCAGCAGAAGCGGCAGAGCGGCGAGCCCTACATCACGCACCCGCTCGCGGTCGCGCAGATCCTCGCCGAGCTGGGTCTCGGCCCGCGGGCGATCGCCGCGGCGCTGCTGCACGACACCGTCGAAGACACGTCCTACGGCCTCGACCAGCTGACGGCCGAGTTCGGCGACGAGGTCGCGATGCTCGTCGACGGCGTGACCAAGCTCGACAAGGTCAAGTACGGCGACGCAGCCCAGGCCGAGACCGTCCGGAAGATGATCGTCGCGATGTCGCGCGACATACGCGTGCTGCTCATCAAGCTGGCCGACCGCCTGCACAACGCTCGCACCTGGGGGTTCGTGCCGCCGGAGAAGGCAGCGAAGAAGGCCACCGAGACGCTCGAGATCTACGCGCCGCTGGCTCATCGTCTCGGCATCCAGGCGATCAAGAGCGAGCTCGAGGACCTGTCGTTCGCGGTGCTGCACCCCAAGCTCTACGCCGAGATCGACAGCCTCGTCAAGCAGCGCACGCCGCAGCGCGAGCAGTACCTGCAGACCGTCATCGACGCGGTCGAGAGCGACCTGCGCGAGCTGCGCATCCGCGGCCGGGTGATGGGGCGCCCGAAGCAGCTCTACTCGGTGTACCAGAAGATGGTCGTCCGCGGTCGCGAGTTCGACGACATCTACGACCTCATCGGAATCCGCGTGCTGGTGACCACCGTGCGCGACTGCTACGCCGTGCTCGGGTCGATCCACGCACGATGGACGCCGCTGCCGGGACGCTTCAAGGACTACATCGCGACGCCGAAGTTCAATCTCTACCAGTCGCTGCACACGACGGTCATCGGTCCGAGCGGTCGCACGGTCGAGATCCAGATCCGCACGCACGAGATGCACCAGCAGGCCGAATTCGGCGTGGCCGCGCACTGGAAGTACAAGGAGCGGCTGGCCGGCGGCAAGTCCGACGCCAAGGCGCTCGACAACGACATGGCGTGGCTCGCGCACATCTCCGACTGGCAGGCCGAGACGGCCGACCCGGGCGAGTTCCTCGATTCGCTCCGCTTCGAGATCGGCGCGAAAGAGGTCTACGTCTTCACACCCAAGGGCCGGGTCATCGGCCTGCCCGCGGGCGCGACCCCCGTCGACTTCGCGTACGCGGTGCACACGGAGGTCGGCCACCGCACGATGGGGGCGAAGGTCAACGGTCGCCTCGTGCCGCTGGAGTCGACGCTGTCGAGCGGTGACGTGGTCGAGGTGTTCACCTCGAAGAACCCCGATGCGGGCCCCAGCCAGGACTGGCTCGGCTTCGTCAAGAGCACCCGCGCGCGCAACAAGATCCGTGGCTGGTTCACGAAGGAGCGCCGCGAGGAAGCCGTGGAGCAGGGCAAGGACGCCATCGCCCGCGCGATGCGCCGACAGAACCTGCCGCTGCAGCGCCTGATGGGCCAGGACGCGTTCAGCGAGGTCGCCCACCAGCTGCGCTACGAGGACGTCACGGCGCTCTACGCCGCCGTCGGCGAAGGGCACGTCTCGACGCAGTCGGTCATCGAGAAGGTGACCGCCCTCGTCCGTGCCGAGGAGGACACGTCCACCGGACCGATCGAGCTTCCCGCCGTCGGCCGGTCCCGCCAGAAGCGCGACAGCGATTCGGGCATCCTCGTGCGGGGCGCGCCCGACATCCTGGTCAAGCTGGCGAAGTGCTGCACCCCCGTTCCCGGTGACGAGATCGTCGGATTCGTCACGCGAGGCAGCGGTGTGTCGGTGCATCGTGCCGACTGCACCAACGTCGAGTCGCTCATGCAGGATCCCGAGCGTCTCATCGAGGTGACCTGGGCACCCACGACCAAGAGCCTGTTCCTGGTGCAGATCCAGGTCGAGGCGCTCGACCGCTCGGGTCTGCTCAGCGACGTGACGCGTGTGCTCAGCGAGCACCACGTCAACATCCTCTCGGCGTCGGTTCAGACCAACAACGACCGCCTGGCGCTGAGCCGGTTCGTGTTCGAGATGGGGGACACGGTGCACCTGGACCGGGTGCTCAACGCCGTGCGGCGCATCGACGCGGTCTACGACGTGTACCGGGTCACCTCGTCCTGAGCCGCACGCCGCCGCAGCCAGGCGAGCGTGGCTCGCTTGTGCGCGACGGGGCCGGCGAGCTCGAGCGCGGCGACCGCCGCTGCGGCGAGCCCGGGGAATGCCGCGATCATGGCGTGCGCGGCGTCGGCCACGCGGCGTCCCGCGGCGAGATCCTCGCGAACGAGGTCGCCGAGCGTGCGCGGAGGCGTCGTGACGGGGATCCCGCCGATGACCTGGACCTCGTCGGGCGGCACGCGGAGGTCGCGATAGTGCAGTCGGGCGTCGATCACCGCGTTGCGCCGACGTTCGCTGCTGCGCTGGACGCTGTGACGAGCCGGGGGATCGCCCAGCGCCCCGTGCACCCACGCCGCCGAGGCGTGGGTCAGTGCGAGACCGGACCCGAGGAGCGGGCCCAGCGACGCGGCTCGCAGCTCCGCCGTCTCGACCGCGTCCGCGGGGATGAAGCCTTCGCCGACCTCGACGACGTCGCCGTCGAGGCGCGCCGCCGCCAGCTCGGTCGCCGAGAGGGTGTCGCCGGGGAGGTACAGGAACGGCCATGCCATGCCGTCAGTCTCGTCGACGAGCACCGGACTGTGCGGCGATCTCCGTCGCGCTGTGGACAGCGGGGCCGGGCCTTGGCCCGGGGAGGCGTCAGCCGCCGAGTGCGCTCAGCCACGCCTTGCGCGCGCTGAGAGCCTCCTTCGCCTCGGCGATGGCGCGCTTGTCACCCGACGCCTCGGCCGCCGCGAGCTCGGCCTGGAGCTTGTCGATGGCGTCGTGGAGCTGCGAGAGCATGTCTCCCTGTCGCGCCTTCGTCTCGGGATTGTTGTTCTTCCAATCGGCGTCCTCGCGCGCGCGCACGGTCTGCTCGATCTTGCGCAGCTCGTCGTCGAGCGCCCGCTCCTGCTCGCGGGGGAAGATGCGTCCGATCTCGTCCCATCGGCGCTGGATGCCCGTCAGCAGGGAACGCGCGGCAGCGGTGTCCTTCTCGGCGCCCACGGCGGCGGCCTCGTCGAGGAGGGCGCGCTTGGCGACGATCTTCTCCTTCGAGGCTTCGGCGTCCGCGCTCTCTCGCTCGGCGCGCGCGCCGTAGAGGGCGTCACCGGCGGCCTTGAAACGCGCCCACAGGGCGTCGTCGGCCTTCTTGCCGGCGCGGCCGGCGAGCTTCCACTGGTCGAGCAGCTCGCGGTACGCGCCGATGCCGTCCTCACCGCGGGGGGCGAGGGACTCGGCGCGCTCGATGAGCCGCTGCTTCGCGTCGCGCGCGCCCTTGTGGGTCTCGTCGAGGCTCGCGTAGAACTCGCGGCGATGCCGATCGATGATGGACCGGGCGTCCCGGAACCGCTTCCACAGCTGCTGGCCGACGCCGCGCGGCAGTCGCGGGCCGTCGGCCTGGTGGCGCTGCCAGCGCTCGAACAGCTCGGTGACCTCGGCGGAGGTCTGCTTCCACTGGATCGACTTCGGGTCGCGTGCGGCGATCGCCTCGATGGCCTCGACGAGGGAGGTCCGCTCGGCGATGGCCGCGTCGAGGGCCTGCTTGGCTTCGACGGCCTCGGCCTCGGACGCCGCGTTCAGCTCGGTCTCGAGCGCGACCAGTCGGGTCTCGAGCGCGGCGAGGTTGCCGACGGCGGCGGCGCCGGTCACGCGCGAGCGGAGGGCGGTCACGGTGGACCGCAGATCCGAGGCCGACGCCCCGCCGCGGCGGTGGCGGACCTCGACGAGGGCCACCTCGCCGGCGAGGTCGGAGAACTTGCGCTTGTAATAGGCGAGCGCCTCGTCGGGCGTGCCGTCGGGGTACTGGCCGACGACGCGCCATTGATCTCCCTCGCGCACCGAGACGGTGCCGTCGTCGTCGACGCGACCCCACGGGGCGTCGTCGGCGGGGGTGATCGTGGAGTCAGGGGTGGAAGTCACGGAAGGCACCTCGTCGCGGCTCGCGCCGCATGGGGGTCAGGTCGCACGACAGCCTAGTACGCGGGGCGTCAGGGCGTCGGGATCGACGTCGGGGACGGCTCGCCGGTCGGAGAAGGCGCGGGTGAGGCAGGCGTGGTCGCCGTGGGCGTCGGAGACGGCGTGTCAGCGGGCGCCGGGACGCCGGGACCGAGTGTGAAGTAGGCGGTCTGGCCGGCCAGCACGGCGAGGATGAGCGCACCCCCGCCGACGGCGGCGACGAGGTTGTCGCGCGTGCGACGCCGCGCGAGGCCCGCGTGGAACTCGCGCCGAGCCGCGTAGACCCGGGCGCGCTCCTGAGCCGCACGATCGTCCCGGTTCCTGCCGCGACCTGCCACGATGCCTCCTCGAGCCCGCTTCACGGGCCGCTCAAGCCTACGGCGCCCCGCGTCGCGGCGACAAAACCCCCCTGTCCCCGGTCGCGGATAGCCTGGGGGGATGACCGACTCCAGCGCGCTGTTCACCGGGCAGACGCCGCTGGCGGTGCGCATGCGCCCGACCTCGCTCGACGAGGTCGCGGGCCAAGGCCATCTGCTGCGCCCGGGTTCGCCGCTGGTCGCTCTGGCGTCGCCCGACGGCAACCGCAGCGGAGCGGTGTCGGTGATCCTCTGGGGTCCACCGGGCACCGGCAAGACGACACTGGCGCAGGCGATCGCGCGCTCGTCCGGCCGACGCTTCGTCGAGCTGTCGGCGGTGACGGCCGGCGTGAAGGACGTGCGCGAGGTCATGCAGGACGCCATGACGCAGCGCGATCTCTACGGGATCGCCACCATCCTCTTCCTCGACGAGATCCATCGCTTCACGAAGGCGCAACAGGACGCCCTTCTTCCGGGCGTCGAGAACGGATGGGTCCTGCTGATCGCCGCCACCACCGAGAACCCGTCGTTCTCCGTGGTGGCGCCGCTTCTCTCGCGTTCGCTCCTGCTGACGCTCAAGCCGCTCAGCGACGACGACCTGGGCGGGCTCATCGACCGGGCCGTGACCGATGCCCGGGGACTCGCCGGTGCCGTGACGCTCGACGACGAGGCGCGGACGGCGCTCGTCCGGCTCGCGTCCGGCGACGCCCGTCGTGCCCTGACCTCGCTCGAGGCCGCCGCGACGATGGCCGAGCCGGGCGAGGGCGAGGCCCCGGCGGTCACGGCCGACCATGTCGCTCAGGCGGTCGACCGGGCGCTCCTGCGCTACGACCGGCAGGGCGACGAGCACTACGACGTCATCAGCGCCTTCATCAAGTCGATCCGCGGCTCGGACGTCGACGCGGCCATGCATTACCTCGCGCGGATGATCGAGGCCGGCGAAGACCCGCGCTTCATCGCCCGCCGCCTCGTCATCTCGGCATCCGAGGACATCGGGCTCGCCGACCCGCAGGCCCTGTCCATCGCGGTGGCCGCGGCTGATGCCGTCGCGTTCATCGGCATGCCCGAGGGCCGCATCCCGCTGGCGGAGGCCACCGCGTACCTCGCCACGACTGCCAAGTCGAACGCGGCGTACAACGCCATCAACGCCGCGATCGCCGACGTCCGCGCGGGCGGTTTCGGACGCGTGCCGCTGCACTTGCGCGACGCTCACTACGCCGGCGCCAAGCGGCTCGGCCACGGCAAGGGCTACATCTACCCCCACGACCTCGACGTCGGTGTGGCCACCCAGCAGTACCTGCCCGACGAGCTCCGCGGTCGCCGCTACTACCAGCCGACGAACCGCGGCGTCGAGCGCGACATCGGGGCGCGCGTCGACAAGCTCCGCAAGATCCTGGGGGATGGAGCATGACCGACCAGGCGCAGCCGTGGTCGAGGGTGGGATCGGAGACGGCCTACCAGGGCTACGTCCGGGTGCGACGCGATCGGTACCGGCTGCCCGACGGCAGCGAGAGCGATTGGGACGTCGTCGAGATCGGCGACACCGTCATCGTCGTCGCGTTCACCCCCGATGACACGGTGGTGCTGTTCGACCAGTACCGGGTCGGCCCGGCGCGGATTCTCGGCGAACTGCCCGGCGGCCTGATCGACCCGGGAGAGGATGCCGTCGCCGCGGGCATCCGCGAACTCCTCGAGGAGACCGGCTACCACGCCGGCCCGGTCTTCCACGCCGGCTCGGAGTGGGCGGCGGCCAACGGCACCCGGCGCCGTCACGTGCTCGTCGCCGCGGACTGCGTCCTCGTGGCCGCGCCGACGTGGGGCGAGCACGAGAGCGGCCGAGTGCGGACCATCGCGGCGCCCGTGCTCCTCGACCACCTCACGGCGGGGGAGCTCAGCGACGGCGGCTCCGCCGTGCGCGGGCTCCACGCGTTCGCGCGGGCCGCCGTGTCGGAGCCGTCCCTCGTGGACCTGCAGCGCCGCGTGCGCGCGCTGCTCGTCGCGTTCCCGGCCGACGGCTCGGCGGGCGAGGCCGCTGCTCCCGCAGACCCGTTCGACCGCTTCTGGCGGGAGGCCGAGGACAAGGAGCCCGCCCGACTCGGCGCCGAGCTCGACCGACTGCTCGCGGATCACCCTGTGTCCGACGCCGTGGCGGCCTACGAACGCGGCTCGCTGCACGACTTCCTCGGGGAGGAGGCCGCCGCGATCCCCCTCTACCGCGCCGCGTTGGATGCCGGGCTCGCCGGCGAACGTCGCTCGGCGTGCATCATCCAGCTGGCCAGCTCGCTGCGCAACGTCGGCGACCCCTCGGGTGCGCTCGCTCTCCTGCACCGCTTCCCCGACGACGACCCGCTGGTCGACGCCGCGCGGGCCTTCGAGGCGCTCGCACTGTTCAGCGATCAGAAGCCGGCGCCCGCGCTGCGCACGGCGCTGCGCGCTCTCGTACCCCACCTTCCGGCGTATCGCCGCTCCGTCGGGGCCTATGCCGCCGAGTTGACCGCGCCCCCGCGCGTCCGCGCGATCTCGGTGGCCGTCATCGTCACGGACGGCCACGTGCTCGCCGAGGAGTATCCGGCGGAAGCCGGCGCCCCCGGATTCCTCCGCGCACCGGGTGGCGGCATCGAGTTCGGCGAGACCGCGGCCGCCGCGATGCGGCGCGAACTGCGCGAGGAACTCGCTGCCGAGGTCGACGATCTCCGCCTGCTCGCGGTGACGGAGAACATCTTCGACCGCCCGCAGAAACGGGGCCACGAGATCGTGCACGTCTTCGCGGTGCGCAGCGCCTCCCTCGAGGCGCTCCCGGTGACCGACCGGCTCGCTGTGCTCGACGGCGACACGACCGTCGGCTGGTATCCGATCGAGCAGCTGCGCTCGGGATCGCCGGCCTTCTACCCCGAGGGCATCCTCGACATCGCCGCCGCGGTCGCCGCGGACGCGGTCTGATAGACTCGACCGGCTCGAAGCCCAGTTTTCGGGCATCCCTCTCCTCCGATCAAGACCTCTCGGCGTGCTCCGGCGTGCAGTCCGAGACGGGCGAGGAGACGGAGATACGTCCGTGAGTCGTGAGCGACACGACCACGTCATCGGAAGGAGAACTTCGTGACCACGAAGTCTCAGGACCGCCGCAAGGTGCGCCTCTCGCGCGCCCTCGGCATCGCACTGACCCCGAAGGCCGCCCGCTACCTCGAGAAGCGTCCCTACGCTCCGGGTGAGCACGGCCGCACCAAGCGCAAGGCCGACAGCGACTACGCCGTCCGTCTGCGTGAGAAGCAGCGTCTGCGCGAGCAGTACGGCATCCGCGAGAAGCAGATGCGCAACACCTTCAACGAGGCCCGCCGCAAGGACGGCCTGACGGGTGAGAACCTCGTCGAGCTGCTCGAGATGCGTCTGGACGCGCTCGTCGTCCGTGCCGGCTTCGCCCGCACGACCGCCCAGGCCCGCCAGCTCGTCGTGCACCGTCACATCAAGGTCGACGGCCAGCTCGTGGACCGCCCCTCGTTCCGCGTCAAGCCGGGCCAGCTCATCCACGTCAAGGAGAAGAGCGAGTCGCTCGAGCCGTTCCAGGTCGCAGCCGCCGGCGGTCACGCCGACGTCCTGCCCCCGGTCCCGGGCTACATCGAGGTCGAGCTCGACAAGCTGCAGGCGCGCCTCGTGCGTCGCCCGAAGCGTGCCGAGGTGCCCGTCACCTGTGACGTGCAGCTCGTCGTGGAGTACTACGCAGCGCGCTGATCTCCAGCATCATCGCCACGAAGGGCGTCGGGGTTCCCCGGCGCCCTTCGTGCTTTGCGCCTAACATGGATGCCATGAGGAACGCGCTGTGGTTCGTTTTGGGCGTCGCCGGCGGATTCGTCGCCGCGCACGTGATCAACAAGGACCCGCGCGGTCACGAGATGCTCGCCGAAGTCGACGCACGCATCTCGGAGTTCACAGACCGCATCGGTGACGCGTACCGCGACCAGGAGGCCCGCATCGAGGGCCTCGCCGCAGACGTCAAGGACGCCGCCTCGGACGCTCTGGGACCCATCGGCCAGGCCGCGGCTCAGGCCGTGGGCGCCGCCGAGGCGACGGCGTCCGAAGCGATCGAAGCGGTGAAGGATGCCGTCGACGCGGCCGACACCACCGACGACAAGCCCTCCGCCTGACCTTTTCCCCTGCCGCGTCGCGCCCGTTCGGACGCGACGCCGACGCCTGCCTGCCGAAGGACCCCGATGAAGACCGCCGAGATCGCCCAGCGCTACCTGGACTACTTCCAGAAGAAGGGGCACACCATCGTGCCCTCCGCCTCGCTCGTCACCGACGACCCCGCGCTGCTGTTCACGGTCGCCGGGATGGTGCCCTTCATCCCCTACCTCTCGGGCGACGTGCCCGCGCCCTACGCGCGGGCCGCCGACGTGCAGAAGTGCATCCGTACGAACGACATCGAGGAGGTCGGCAAGACCCCTCGCCACGGCACCTTCTTCCAGATGCTCGGCAACTGGTCGTTCGGCGACTACTTCAAGGAGGGGGCGATCTCCTTCGCGTGGGAGCTGCTCACCTCGCCCGAGTCGGAGGGCGGCCTCGGTTTCGACCCGAAGGACCTCTGGGTCACCGTCTATGAGGACGACGACGAAGCCCGCGACCTCTGGCTGACCCACTCCACGCTCCCCGACGAGCGGATCCAGCGACTGGGCAAGGACACCAACTACTGGAGCACGGGGCTGCCCGGGCCGGCCGGTCCGTGCTCGGAGATCTTCTTCGACCGCGGTCCCGCGTACGGCATCGACGGCGGCCCGGCCACCGACGACGACCGCTACGTCGAGATCTGGAACCTCGTCTTCATGCAGTACGAGATCACCGATGTGCGATCGAAGTACGACTTCACGATCGTCGGTGAGCTTCCGAACAAGAACATCGACACCGGCATGGGGCTCGAGCGCGTCGCCTTCATCA
This sequence comes from Microbacterium oleivorans, assembly GCF_013389665.1. NCBI lineage: Bacteria > Bacillati > Actinomycetota > Actinomycetes > Micrococcales > Microbacteriaceae > Microbacterium > Microbacterium oleivorans. The sequence continues at coordinate 3,230,598 of NZ_CP058316.1, forward strand.
AGCAGGGCGTCGACAACATGTACGAGACCGACCAGGTGCGCCCCGTCCTCGACAAGGCCGTGGAGCTGTCGGGCAAGACCTACGGGGCCGACCACGAGGACGACGTGCGCTTCCGCGTCATCGCCGATCATGTGCGGTCCTCGCTCATGCTGCTCTCCGACGGCGTCACGCCCTCCAACGACGGACGCGGCTACATCCTGCGACGGCTCATGCGTCGCGCCATCCGCTCGATGCGGCTGCTGGGCGTCGACGGCCCGAGCTTCGCCGAGCTGTTCGCGGCGTCGCGGGACGCGATGAAGGAGTCGTACCCGGTCGTCGAGACGGATTACGCCCGCCTGTCGCAGTACGCGCTGGCCGAGGAGGCGACCTTCCTGCGCACGCTCGAGGCCGGCTCGGAGCTGCTCGACGAGTCGGTCGCGCAGACGAAGGCGCAGGGGGGCGAGCGCCTGAGCGGCGCGCAGGCGTTCCTGCTCCACGACACGTACGGCTTCCCGATCGACCTCACCCTCGAGATCGTCGAGGAGGCCGGCCTGAGCGTCGACCGCGGCGCGTTCGACACGCTCATGCAGGAGCAGCGCGAGCGGGCGAAGGCCGACGCGCGCTCACGCAAGGGCCAGCTGGCCGACACCAGCGTCTACCGGGACTTCCGTGCCCGCGGCGAGACCGTCTTCACCGGCTACTCCGAGCTCGAGACCGGCACGACGGTCCTGGGGCTGCTCGTCGGAGGCGTCTCCGTCGACCGCGCGACGCAGGGGCAGATCGCCGAGGTCATCCTCGGTGAGACCGCCCTCTACGCCGAGTCGGGCGGCCAGGTCGCCGACAAGGGCATCATCGTCGGCCCGGGCTACGAGCTCGAAGTCCTCGACGTCCAGAAGCCCGTCGCCGGACTGGTGAGCCACACCGTCGAGGTGACCAGCGGCGAGGTGGCCGTCGGCGAGGCCGCGACGACGATCGTGGATGCCGCGAACCGCCGCGCTGCGCAGCAGGCGCACTCCGCGACCCACCTCGTGCACGCCGCGCTCCGCGACACCCTCGGCAAGAGCGCGACCCAGGCGGGCTCGCTCAACCGTGCCGGCTACCTGCGGTTCGACTTCTCCTGGGGGCAGTCGCTGTCACCCGAGACCCGGACCGAGATCGAGGAGATCGCCAACAACGCGGTGCGCGAGAACCTCGAGGTCACGACGCGCATCATGTCGCTCGACGAGGCCAAGGCGGCCGGCGCGATGGCGCTGTTCGGGGAGAAGTACGGCGAGACCGTGCGCATGGTCGACATCGGCGGGCCGTGGTCGCGCGAGCTCTGCGCCGGCACCCACGTCTCCTCCAGCGCCGAGGTGGGGCTCATCAACCTCGTCGGCGAGTCGTCCGTGGGCGCGTCCAACCGTCGCGTCGAGGCGCTCGTCGGCCAGGACGCCTTCCGCGAGCTCGCCGCCGAACGCGCCATCGTCTCGCAGCTCACCAGCTCGCTGAAGACGCCGCGCGACCAGCTCCCCACCCGCATCGCCGAACTGGCTGCGAGCCTGAAGGCGGCGGAGAAGCGCATCGCGCAGTTCGAAGCCCGCGCCCTCGCCGACCGGCTGCCGCAGCTGGTGGCCACGGCGTCCGCTGCCGGGGCGTTCCAGGTCGTGGCCGAGTCGCTGGGCTCGGCCGGATCCGCCGACGACGTCCGCACGCTCGCGCTGCAGGTGCGCGACCGGCTCGGCTCCGAGACCGCCGCGATCGTCGCGCTCGGCGCCGTGGTGGGGGAGCGCCCGGTCGTCGTCGTGGCGACCAACGACCGCGCTCGTGCCGCGGGAGCCAAGGCCGGCGCGCTGGCCAAGGTCGCGGCGGGCACGCTCGGCGGTGGCGGCGGCGGGCGCGACGACGTCGCCCAGGGCGGTGGCACCGATCCGGCTGCACTGCCCGCGGCTCTCAGCGCGGTCCGCCGGGCGGCGGGCGGCCTGTGAGCGGATTCCGTCCGGGAGTGCGGCTGGGCATCGACGTCGGCACCGCGCGTATCGGCGTGGCCCGCTCGGACCGCGACGGGCTCCTGGCGGTGCCGATCGAGACCGTGCCCCGCGGGCCGGGCGACCTCGCCCGCATCGCGGCGATCGCCGCGGAGTACGACGCCTTCGAGCTCGTCGTCGGACTCCCGGTCGCGCTCAGCGGACGCGAGACCGCATCGACCGCCGACGCGCGTGCATTCGCGCAGGATCTGGCCGATGCGGGGCACCGCGTCCGGCTGATCGACGAGCGTCTCAGCACCGTCAGCGCCCACGCTGCTTTGCGGGGTTCGGGTCGATCCCAGCGTTCGTCTCGTAGCATTGTTGACCAGGTCGCCGCCGTAGTGCTCCTCCAGCAGGCACTCGACGTCGAGAAAAGCACCGGGAACCCGGCCGGTGCTTCCATCGCATCCTCGCAGGAGCACCCCTGACATGACTGACCGCCCGCCGTACGACGGCCCCACGCCGACGAGCCGCCGCGCCGCCCGCACGGCCGCGCCCCACCCGTCGCAGCCGCCCGTGGCGGCATCCGATCATCGCAGCGGAACTGCCGGTCACGCCGGAACGCCCGCCGCCGGGACGCTCGACGCCCTGTTCACCGGCGAGGTCAGCACCCAGGAGGTCGGCCGGGTTCCCAGTCGCGACGACCGCGATCGCCGCAAGAGCCGCATCGCCAAGTGGGTCTTCTTCATCGTCATCCTGGCGATCGTCGGCGGCATCGGCGCCGGCGCAGCCTGGGTCTGGTCCACCTACGAGACCCAGATCCGCTCGGTGATGGGGTGGGAGGAGCCGAAGGACTACGAGGCCGGGGAGGCGACCGGCGAAGTCCTCGTCACCGTCGTCGACGGCGACACCGGCTCCACGATCTCGGAGACCCTGTACGAACAGGGCGTGACGAAGACCCCGACGGCCTTCTACGACCACCTCATCGCGACGGTGCAGGATCCGCCGTTCCAGCCCGGTGTCTACGCGCTGCAGCAGCGGATGACCTCCGAGGCGGCGCTCGCGCGGATCCTCGACCCCGAGAGCCGCCGCCAGAACGCGGCGCAGGTGCGCGAAGGACTCACGGTCGAGCAGACCCTGCCCATCCTCGCCGAGGGGACGACGCTGCCGCTGGAGGACTTCCAGGCCGCCGTGGCCGACCCCGCGGCCTACGGGGTCCCCGCCGACAGCCTCGAAGGCTGGCTTTTCCCGGCGACCTACCAGTTCGATCCCGGCCTGACCGCGGCCGACGTCGTCCGGACGATGGTCGACCGCACCGTGCAGTCGCTCGACCAGGCCGGTGTCCCCGCGGAACGTCGGGAGGAGATCCTCACGACGGCGTCGATCATCCAGCGCGAGGCCCGCCTGGACGACGACTTCTACAAGGTGTCCCGGGTGATCGCCAACCGCCTGTCCGACGGGATGCGGCTGCAGATGGACTCCACCGCGCAGTTCGGCTACGGCGAGATGCACGACGGGACGGCGAGCTCGTCGGCGGAGGCGCTCGAGGACGACAACGCGTGGAACACCTACGTCCGCGACGGCCTGCCCGTCGGTCCTATCGCCAACCCCGGCGACGTCGCGATCTCGGCCGCGATGAGTCCGGCCGAGGGGCCGTGGCGCTACTTCGTGACCTGGAACATGGACACCGGCGAGACGATCTTCTCCGAGACCTTCGAGGAGCACGAGGCCGGCATCGCCCAGTGGAACGCCTGGTGCGAGGCGAATGACAACCGCGGCTGCTGACCCGGCTGCGGCGGCGACCCGGCGCTTCGAGGTCTGGGGCGATCCGATCGGCCACAGCCGATCGCCCGACCTGCACCGGGCCGCGTACGCGTTGCTCGGGATGCCGTGGCGGTACGACCGGCGCCGCGTCGACGAGGCGGCGTTCCGCGGCGAGCTGACAGCGCTCGATCCGACTGTCCACGGGCTGTCGCTGACCATGCCGCTGAAGACGCTCGCCCACGACGCCGGTGCACGGCGGGATGCCGCCGCCCGGGCGACCGGTGCGGCGAACACGCTCGTGCGCGCCGGAGACGGCTGGGCGGCGTTCAACACCGACGTCGGCGGTCTCGCGCGCGCGCTCACCGAGGCCGGCGTCGCGGGCGTCCCGCGCGCCCGTGTGGTCGGAGCGGGGGCGACGGCGACCTCGGCGATCGCGGCGCTGCGGCGCATCGGGGTCGGGGCGATCGACATCTCGGCGCGACGGCCCGGGGCGGCGGCGCCGCTGCGGGATCTGGCCGCGGCGATGGGCCTGGCCGTCACGGTGTCGCCGATGGATCGCCCGGTGGGCATCGTGGACCTGACGATCTCGACGCTTCCGGGAGATGCGCCCGTGCCGGCCGACGTGGCCGACGGACTGGCCGCCGTGGGAGGCACGCTCTACGACGTGGTCTACGGCACCTGGCCCACCGTGCTCGCCGAGGCGTGGGGGCGCCGTGCGCAGGAGGCCCACCCGGGCATGACCATGCTGCTGCACCAGGCGGTGCTGCAGGTCCGGATCTTCGCATCGGGCAGTCCCGATGAGCCCCTGCCGGGAGAGGAGAGCGTGATCGCCGTCATGCGGCGGGCGCTCGTGGGAGGATAGACGAATGCTCCGCGTGCTCACGGCCGGCGAATCCCACGGCCCCGAACTCGTCGCCCTCATGGAGGGTCTTCCCGCCGGCGTGCCGGTCACCCGCGCCGCGATCCAGGCCGACCTCGCCCGTCGCAAGCTCGGCTACGGCCGCGGCTCGCGCATGAAGTTCGAGGAGGACGAGCTCACGATCTCGACCGGTGTGCGCCACGGCCTCAGCCTGGGCAGCCCCATCGCGCTGCGCATCGCCAACACCGAGTGGCCGAAGTGGGTCGAGGTCATGAGCCCCGAGCCCGTCGAGCTCACCGAGCGCTCCCGCGGGCGCGGGGCGCCCCTCACCCGGCCGCGCCCGGGGCACGCCGATCTCGTGGGCATGCAGAAGTACGGCTTCGACGAGGCCAGGCCCATCCTCGAGCGCGCCAGCGCGCGCGAGACGGCGGCCCGTGTCGCGCTGGGTGCTGTGGCCCGCTCGTTCCTCGGCGAGCTCGGCATCCGTCTGGTCAGTCACACCCTCTCGATCGGCCCGGTCGAGGTGCCCGCCGGGTCGGCGCTTCCGACGCCCGACGACGTCGACGCCCTCGACGCCGATCCGCTGCGCTGCTTCCACGGCGAGACCTCCGCCGCGATGGTGGCCGAGGTGGACGCCGCGAAGAAGGACGGCGACACCCTCGGCGGCATCGTCGAGGTGCTCGCCTACGGCCTTCCGCCCGGGCTCGGCTCGCACGTGCAGTGGGACCGCCGCCTCGACGCCAAGCTCGCGCAGGCGCTGATGGGCATCCAGGCCATCAAGGGGGTCGAGGTCGGCGACGGCTTCGAGACCACTCGCCGCCGTGGCTCGGCCGCCCACGACGAGCTCTTCGCAACGGGCGACGGGATCGTACGGTCTACGGACAAGGCCGGCGGAACCGAGGGCGGGATGTCGACGGGCACCGTGCTGCGGGTGCGCGCGGGCATGAAGCCCATCGCGACGATCCCGAAGGCGCTGCGCACGGTCGATGTCGTCTCCGGCGAGTCGGCCACGGCGCATCACCAGCGTTCCGATGTCTGCGCCGTGCCCGCCGCGGGCGTCGTCGCCGAGGCGATGGTCGCCATCGTCCTCGCCGAGACGGTGCTCGAGAAGTTCGGCGGCGACAGCGTCGCCGAGACCCGCCGCAACCTCGAGGGATACCTCGCTGCGATCCCCGAGACGCTGCGATCGGCGGCGCTCAGCGACGACACGATCGGATGACCGAGCCCGCACTCGTCCTGATCGGGCCGATGGGGGCCGGCAAGTCGAGCATCGGCAAGAAGCTGGCGCGGTCGCTGGGCACCACCTTCACCGACAGCGACGGTGTCGTCGTGCAGGCGCACGGCCCCATCGAGAAGCTCTTCGCCGATCACGGCGAGGCACGCTTCCGAGAGATCGAACGGGCGGCGGTCTCGGAGGCGCTCGCGCGCGGCGGTGTCGTCGCGCTCGGGGGCGGTGCGGTGCTGCATCCGGCCACGCAGCAGGATCTCGCGGCGCTCCGGGTCGTGCTGCTCACCGTCTCGGCGCAGACGATCGCGTCTCGCCTGCGCGGCACCACCAGGCCGCTCCTGCAGGGCGACGACCCGCTCGCGCGCTGGCGTGAGCTGGCCGAGAGCCGCCGGGAGCTGTACGAGCGGCTCGCGACCGTGCGATTCGACACATCGACCGGCCCGATCCAAGACATCGTCGACGCCATCGCGGCGTGGGCGCAGGAGGCAACGTCATGACCGACACCACCGTCATCTCCGTCGCGGGCGACGCGCCGTACGACATCACCGTCGGACGAGGCATCCTGCCCCTCGTCGCCGATGTGCTCCCCGACACCGCGCGGAAGGTGCTCATCGTGCACCCGCCGACCCTGTCGGCCCAGGCCGAGCGGCTCCGCGAGGTGCTCGGCTCCGACCGACAGGTGCTGCTCGCCGAGATCCCCGACGCCGAGCAGGGCAAGCGGGTCGAGGTCGCGGCGTTCTGCTGGCAGGTCATGGGGCAGGCGGACTTCACCCGCACGGACGCCGTCGTCGGGTTCGGGGGCGGCGCGGTGACCGACCTCGCCGGGTTCGTCGCGGCGACCTGGCTGCGGGGGATCGCGGTCGTCCAGGTGCCGACGACGGTGCTCGGCATGGTCGACGCCGCGGTCGGCGGCAAGACGGGGATCAACACCGCCGAAGGGAAGAACCTCGTCGGTGCGTTCTGGCCGCCCGTGGCGGTGGTGTGCGACCTCGACCTGCTCGACGGCCTCTCGCGCAACGAGCGGGTGGCGGGCTTCGCGGAGGTCGTCAAAGCGGGCTTCATCTGGTACCCCGAGATCCTCGACCTCATCGAGGCCGACGCCGAGGCGGCGGTCGATCCGCACAGTCCCGCCTTCCGCAGGAGCATCGAGCTCGCGATCGACATGAAGGCGCGTGTCGTGGGGGAGGACCTGCGCGAGGCAGGTCTGCGCGAAGTGCTCAACTACGGCCACACGCTGGGCCACGCGATCGAGCACGCCGAGCGCTACCAGTGGCGCCACGGCGCCGCGATCTCGGTCGGCATGATGTTCGCGGCCGAGCTGTCCCGCCTCGCCGGACGGCTCCCGGATGCCGCCGCGCAGCGGCACCGCGACATCCTCGAGACGCTCGGCCTGCCGACCTCGTACCGCGCCGGCGCGTGGCGCCAGCTGCTGGCGACGATGCAGCGCGACAAGAAGGCTCGCGGTGCGATGCTCCGCTTCATCGTGCTCGACGACATCGGCAAGCCGACGGTGCTGCAGGCCCCCGACGAGTCGCTGCTCTTCGCCGCGTACCAGGAGGTCGGGGCCTGATCGTGGGCGAGGTGCGTGGGTAGGCTGGGCGCATGAGCACCCCGCGACGTCTGCTGCTGGTCAACGGGCCCAACCTCAACCTGCTCGGCACGCGCGAGCCCGAGATCTACGGACGCGAGACGCTCGCCGACGTCGAGGCGCTCGTGGTGGCGACCGCCGCCGAGCACGGCGTGGCGGTGCGCTCGGTGCAGAGCAATCACGAGGGTGTGCTCATCGACGCCATCCACGCCGCCCGTGAGGACTGCGTCGGCATCGTGATCAATCCGGGCGGCCTGACCCACACGTCCGTCGTGCTCCGCGACGCGCTCGCGGGGGTCTCGCTGCCGGTCGCCGAGGTGCACATCTCGAACGTCTACGAGCGCGAGTCGTTCCGGCATCATTCCTACGTCGCCGACATCGCGTCGGTGCACGTGATCGGCGAGGGCGTCGCGGGCTACGCGCGCGCGACGCAGCAGCTGCTCGACAACCTCACGTAGAATCGATCGTCGGCCTGCCGGCCGCCCGACCTCACGAACGGAACTCCACACTCATGGCATCGACCGCAGACATCAAGAACGGCGTCGTCCTCAGCATCGACGGTCAGCTCTGGAACGTCATCGAGTTCCAGCACGTCAAGCCGGGCAAGGGCGGGGCGTTCGTGCGCACGAAGCTGAAGAACGTCATGTCGGGCAAGGTCGTCGACCGCACCTACAACGCCGGCGCCAAGATCGACATCGAGAACGTCGACCGCCGCGACTTCACCTACCTGTACAACGACGGCGACAACTACGTCTTCATGGACGTCGACGACTACGACCAGATCAACGTCGCGGCCGCCACCGTCGGCGACGCCGCCAACTTCCTCCTCGAGAACCAGCAGGTGCAGATCGCGCTGAACAACGGCAACCCGCTGTACGTCGAGATGCCGGCGTCGGTCGTGCTCGAGATCACCTACACCGAGCCCGGCCTGCAGGGCGACCGCTCGTCGGCCGGCACGAAGGCGGCGACCGTCGAGACCGGGTACGAGATCCAGGTCCCGCTGTTCGTCGAGCAGGGCACCAAGGTGAAGGTCGACACCCGCACGGGCGACTACCTCGGCCGTGTGAACTGATCGCGGCGGCGCCCTCGACATGAGTGCCCGTTCCAAGGCGCGCAAGCGCGCCCTCGACATCCTCTACCAGTCCGACGTCCGCGGCGACGACCTGAGCGTCACGCTGGCCGCCGAGGCCAAGCGCGCGGCTCTCGAGCCCGCACGCGAGGCGTCCTGGCTCTACGCCCGCGAGATCATCGACGGGGTCATCGACAATCGCGACGACATCGACGAGCAGATCACCACCTTCGCCAAGGACTGGTCCCTCGCGCGCATGCCCGCCGTCGACCGGGCGATCCTGCGCCTGGGCGTGTGGGAGATCCTCTACAACGAGGCGGTCCCCGCCGCGGTAGCGATCGACGAGGCGGTCGAGCTCGCCAAGGAGTTCTCCACCGACGGATCGAGCGCTTTCGTGCACGGCGTCCTCGGCCGCGTCGCCCGCGCCTCCTGACCGGCGACGACGTCGCCGGGGCGGGGAGGGCAGTCGGGTGAGGTCGCGGTCGTGACCGCACTCCGCGGGCCGTCATGGCGTGCCGTGCTCGCGCCGGCCTCGGCCGACGACACCCCCATCGCCCTCGGGGTGCAGCTGCGCCAGCGCGAGAGCGCCGACGAGGCGCACTGGGGTCCACGGCGAGTGGCGCCGGCCACGGCCCGCAGCGTCGAGACGTCCACCGGCGATCTGCGGCTCGCGGTGCGCCCGCTCGTGCGCAGCTCGTCCAGCGCGCGGTGGGTCGCCGGCGACGAGACCTGGGAATCCCTGCGTCGCGGCGCCTGGCGCATCGACGCCGCCCGGACGCGGTGGTTCGCCACCCTGTACGGCATCGCCCACGATGCCCGGCTCCTCGGCGGGTTCGGCGACTCCGAGTGGCTGACGCTCGACGGGGCGGACTCCGACCTGCTGTGGCCGCACCTGCGGGCGGCTGCCGAGCTCGGCATCCCCATCGTGGCGACCCGTCCCGACCAGCAGGTCGAGCTCGGCGAGGCCGCCTCGGTCGAGGTGCGTGTGGACGCGCGGGAGGGCGGTCTCGTCCTCGTGACCACCGTCAGCGTCGACGGCGTCGCCGCGGCGCACGCGCGCCCGCTCGGACACGTGGGCGTGTACGCCATCGACCGGGTGGGCGACGTGCTGCGCATCACCTTCGCGCCCGTGCCGCTCGGCGGCGGCGTCCGCGCGCTGCTCGCCTCCGGCCGCCCGGTGGGCGTCCCCGCCGACGAGGTCGACGACTTCTTCCGCGAGGCGTACCCGCGCCTGACGCGGGAGGCGACCGTGGTCGCGGCGACGGGGGTGCGGTTGCCGCCGCCCGAGCGGGTGAGCGTGGTCGTGGCCGTGGAGCAGAATCCCCGGGACGAGCTGGTCTACGCCATCTCCTGGCACCTGCCCGGAGTCGGAGCTGTCGCGGTCTCGGTCGAGCGGGAACGCGACCCCGAGCGGGCAGACCTCCGCGGGGCGCTCGAACGGGCCTGGGCGAGCGCGAGCGGCGAACCGTTCGCACCGAGCGGGCGCCGCAGCGGCGTCGACGCCGCTGAGTTCACGACCCGGGTGCTTCCCGCCCTCGAAGAGCTGGATGCCGTTCGCGTCGAGGTGTCGGGGCTGCGTCGCGCGTACCGCGAACTCGCGGGCGACCCGCGCATCACGGTGAAGACGGTCGAGACGACCGATGCGGACTGGTTCGAGCTGGCGGTGCACGTCGTCGTCGAGGGCCGACGCGTCCCGTTCCGGCCGCTGTTCACCGCGCTCGCGCAGGGGCGGAAGAAGATGCTGCTGTCGGATGGCGCGTACTTCTCGCTCGCGCACCCCGCGCTCGACCGGCTCCGCGACCTCATCGAGGAATCGCGTGACCTCGTCGAATGGGAGACGGGCGCGCGGATCAGCCGCTACCACGTGCAGCTGTGGACGGATTTCGAAGACCTCGCCGACGAGAGCGAGCCCGCGGTCCGTTGGCGCCGCGCCGCCGACGCGCTGCGCGCCGCCGAGCCGGATGGCGACGGCGGCGCGGCCGCTCTCCTGCCGACCGGGCTCGCCACCGCGCTGCGTCCGTACCAGCGTGACGGCCTCGGCTGGCTCTGCGCGCTCCGCGACGCGCGGCTCGGTGGAGTCCTGGCCGACGACATGGGCCTCGGCAAGACACTGCAGCTCCTCGCGCTGCTGCAGCACGCACGCGAGGCGGGCGAGACGCGTCCGGCCCTCGTCGTGGCCCCGACCTCGGTGGTCGGCGCGTGGCGCGATGAGGCCGCCCGCCACGCCCCGGCGCTTCGCGTGACGATCGTCGACGGTTCCGGTCGCCGTTTCGACGACGTCGACACCGACGTCGTCGTGACGTCCTACGCACTGCTCCGCCTCGACGCGGCGGCCTACGCCGATCGCGAGTGGTCGAGCGTCGTCCTCGATGAGGCCCAGTACGTCAAGAATCCCCGCAGCCACGTCCATCGGGCTGCTCTCGCGCTGCGCGCCGACGTCGTCTTCGCCGCCACCGGCACACCGCTCGAGAACAGCCTGACCGACCTCTGGGCGATCCTCTCCCTGACCTCCCCGGGCCTGTTCCCGTCGGCTCGCCGGTTCCGCGAGGAGTACGTGACGCCGATCGAGCACGGCGGTGTCGACGAGAACCGCGAAGGCGGCGCGGCGCGAGAGCGCCGGCTGGGACGTCTGCGCGGCCGCATCCGTCCCTTCCTGTTGCGGCGGACGAAGGACGTCGTCGCCGCCGACCTGCCGCCCCGACAGGAGCAGGACATCCACGTCGAGCTCTCCAGCGGCCATCGTGCCGTCTACGAGCGCGTGCTGCAGCGCGAACGCCGCAAGGTGCTCGGTCTGCTGGACGATCTCGACAGCCAACGGTTCATCGTGTTCCGATCGCTGACGCTGCTGCGTCTGCTCGCGCTGGCTCCCGCACTGGTGGATGCCGGTGGCCCCGGCCTGGCGTCGAGCAAGCTGGGCGCGCTCCGCGACCGGCTCGACGCAGTGATCGCCGAAGGGCACCGCGCGCTCGTGTTCAGCCAGTTCACCTCCTATCTCGACATCGTCGAGGCCGACCTGCGCGCACACGGTGTCGGCGTGGTCCGTCTGGACGGCTCGACCACGCGGCGCTCGGCGGTCATCGACGCGTTCCGCCGGGGCGACGACCCGGTGTTCCTCATCAGCCTGAAGGCCGGCGGCGTGGGGCTGACGCTGACCGAGGCGGACTACGTGTTCCTCCTGGACCCCTGGTGGAATCCGGCGGCCGAGCAGCAGGCGATCGATCGGACCCACCGCATCGGACAGGACCGGCCGGTCACGGTGTACCGGCTCATCGCGGCGGGCACCATCGAGGAGAAGGTGGTCGAGTTGCAGCGCCGGAAAGCCCGCCTGTTCAGCGCGGTCTTCGACGCCGACGGGGCCTTCTCGAGCGCGCTCACGGCCGACGACATCCGCGCGCTGCTCTCCTGACCCCCGGGGGCGGGGATCCGGTGGCGTCGCAGCCGATCCGGCGAACTGACACGGCCCGGGCGGCCCGGTGGCCGGTGGGGCCTCACGTAGACTCGATCAGTCGCAACAGGAGGTCATCGTCATGCGCATCACAGGCCTGGGACATGCCGGAATGTTCATCGAGACGGCGGGGGGCAGCATCCTCTGCGACCCGGTCGTCGGCCCGAGCTTCTTCGGCTCGTGGTTCCCCTTCCCCGACAACCGCGGGCTCGACTGGAACCGGTTCGGCCGCGCCGACTTCCTCTACATCTCGCACCGGCACCGCGACCACTTCGACCCGGCGCTGCTGCGCAAGCACGTGCCCACCAGCATCCGCGTGCTGCTGCCGGACTATCCCACCGACGATCTCGAGACCGATCTGCGGGCACTCGGCTACGACAACATCGTCTACACCCAGAGTGGTGTTCCTCTGGAGTTCGGCGACCTGAAGGTCATGGTCACGCCGTTGCGTGCGCCGAGCGACGGGCCGATCGGCGACTCGAGCCTGTCGGTCGACGACGGCACGGCGTCGGTGCTGAATCAGAACGACTCCCACCCTCTCGACCTCGAGAAGCTCCTCTCGTTCGGCAAGCCGGACGCGTACTTCACCCAGGTCTCGGGGGCCATCTGGTGGCCGATGGTCTACGACCTGCCGCAGGACGCGAAGCAGAACTTCGCCCAGCTCAAGCGCGATGCGCAGAACAAGCGCGCGATGTACTACATCGACAAGGTCGACGCGCCCCATGTCTTCCCGATGGCCGGACCGCCGATGTTCCTGCGCGAGGAGCTCTTCCGCTACAACGGCTGGGGCGAGCAGGACGATTCGATCTTCACCGACCAGGCGCAGTTCCTGGAGCACATGGCGACCGAGCGTCCCGAGCAGCAGGGATACCTGTTCGTGCCCGGCACGCAGGTCGACGTGAACGGCGGCGACGTCGAGATCACCCAGACCCTCTACACCGATGCCGAGATCGAGCGGATCTTCTCGGACAAATGGGCCTACCTCGCCGAGCAGCGCGACAGCCGGCAGGACGAGGTGCGAGCCGAGATAGCCACGCGCGCCGAGGTGCTGCCGCCGGCCGAGATGCTGCAGGCGATCAAGGAGTGGTGGGAGCCGCTGCTGCGGCGTGCGCGGACGGTCCGCAACGGTGTCGGGGGCATGGTGCGGTTCCGCATCGGCGAGCTCGACATGGTCGTGGACTTCCCGCGGGCCAAGGTCCGCGAGTACGCCGGCGAGGAGTGCATCTACTGGTACACGATCCCCGCCGACCTCGTCTCGACGAACATCCGCGACCACGAGATCGACTGGTCGAACTCGATCTTCCTCTCGATGCAGTTCGAGGTCGGACGCAGCGGCAAGTTCAACGAGTTCCTCACGACCTTCCTGAAGTGCCTCTCGCGCGACCGCATCGAGTACGTGGAGAACTGGTACGCCGAGCAGTCCGACCAGACCGAGGATGCGGAGCTGGGGGACTGGACGGTGCAGCGTCGGTGCCCGCATCTGCGCGCCGACCTGACCAAGACCGGCAAGATCGAGGACGGTGTTCTCACCTGCTCGCTGCACGACTGGAAGTGGGATCTGGCGAGCGGTCGGTGCCTGACCACGCAGGGGCATCCGATCCGCGCGAGCCGGACCGAGGCCGTCGAGCGCGCCGAAGCCGTCAGCCCGGTGGCCTGAGCCCGGCGGGCGCCGATCGCCCAGCCCGGCCCCGAGGCGAGCTCAGCCGGTGGTGAGCAGCCACCACCAGATGAGCAGCAGAGTCACCACGAAGCCGCCGAGCTGGTTGAGCCAGAGGAACCGATCCCACCCGGCGGTCGCGTCCTCGCAGGTCTCGTCGGTGATGTCGCGGAACGGCCAGAGGGTGATCAGGTAGGGCACGACGACGAGCGCGGCGAGAGGGCCCGGCCAGGTCGTCGCGAGCATCAGCACACCCGCGACGATGTAGCAGACGAGGGCGAAGCGCACGGTCCATCGCGCGCCGCGCACGGTGGCGATCGAGGCGATGCCCGCGTCGCGGTCGGCGCCGACGTCCTGCACGGCCCCGAAGGCGTGCGAGGCGACGCCCCACGCGGCGAACGCCAGCACGATGAGCACCAGCTGCCACGTCCAGGTCGCCCCCGCCAGCACGAACCCGTACACGGCGGGTGAGAAGAAGTGGATGCTGCTGGTCGCGGAGTCCGCGAACGGCCGCTCCTTGAGCCGCAGCGGCGGGGCGCTGTAGAAGACGACGAAGAACAGGCTGAGGCCCAGCACGAGCCACGACAGCGGCGACCCGACCGCGACGAGGTAGACGACGAAAGGCACGCACGACAGCGCTGACGCCCACAGCGTCGCCCGGTGCACCCGTCGATCGAGGATGGCGCCGTGCGCACCGCCCTTGCGGGGGTTTCGCAGGTCGGACTCGTAGTCGAAGACGTCGTTGATGCCGTACATCGCGAGGTTGTACGGCACCAGGAAGAACAGGGTGCCGATCACGAGCGTGAGGTCGACCTCGCGCACGGTGAGCAGGTAGGCCGCGGCGAACGGGTACGCCGTGTTGATCCAGCTCACCGGGCGTGAGGCGACGAAAAGCTGGCGCGACAGCGAGGCGACGGTCATCGTTCGGGTCGTCTTTCCACGAGGGTCGCGACGGCCGGCACGAGGAAGGCCGCGCAGAGGGGGTAGGCGAAGTCCTCGATGGGCGCGAGCCCGACGCGGATGCCGCTGAGGTGCTCCTCAGGGTAGGTGAACAGGCCCACGGCGATCATGACGTTGTCGAAGACCGCCGTCAGCGCGATCAGCACGAGCGCCGCGACGGCCGACCGGATCATGCGCCGGCCGAACTCCGGACGGCGGACGGTGGCCACTGTCGCCGCCGCCGTCACGAGGACGAAGGGGACCACGATCAGGGTGTAGGTCACGATGGTGCGTTCCCGTCGCGGCGGGCGCTGCGGCGATGTGCGGCGCCGTGGACCACCAGCGCCAGATAGCTGAGGAAGAGCAGGAAGACCGGTTCCTCGATCGGCAGATGGGGCGCGAGGTCGAGCCCCAGCAGCAGCGTGCTGTCGCCCTTGACGAAGACGCCCGTCGCGATTCCCACGGCATCCCAGGCGAGGAAGAACACCGTCCCGGCGAGGGAGGCGATCAGCGTCGTGCGGCGGTCGCGCCACCAGGCCAGGCTGAAGCGACGGTCGAGCAGCGCGACCCCGCCGAACGAGACCAGCAGCGCGAGCAGATACAGACCCGGCACGTTCAGGCGGTCGCGGCCGGTTCGGGCAGGGGGCCGGCGGTGGTGTCGCCCCGCAGGCGCTTGACGACCAGCTCGGCCGAGATGAGGCACATCGGCAGGCCGATGCCGGGCAGGACCGAGCCGCCGGCGTAGTACAGACCGGGGACCCTCTTCGAGGCGTTGCCCGGCCGGAAGAGAGCGCTCTGGCGCAGTGTGTGCGCGAGCCCCAGGGCGTTGCCCCGCCACGCGCCGAGATCGCGCTCGAAGTCGCCGGGGGCGATGGTGCGGCGGACGCGGACGCGGTCGGCGAGGTCGGGGATGCCGGTCCACTCCGCGATCTGCGCGATCGCGCGGTCGGCGGCGGCCTCGATCACCGCGTCGCCCTCCCCGTCGACGCCCCCGCGTCCGAGTGCGGGGTCCGCCGGGATCGGGACGAGCACGAACAGGTTCTCGGAGCCCTCGGGTGCGACGGTGTCGTCGGTCGCGCTCGGGCGGCACACGTACAGCGAGGCGGGATCGGGGATGTGCGCATCGCGGCCCGAGATGGCATCGAAGTTCTCGCGCCAGCCGCTCGTGAACAGCAGCGTGTGGTGGGCGAGCTGGGGGAGCTCGCCGTCCACGCCGAGCAGGAGGAGCAGCGCGCCGAAGCTCGGCGTGCGCTTGCGCCACCAGCGCTCCGGGTAGGACTGCTGATCGGGCGGGAGAAGCACCGTCTCGGTGTGGTGCAGGTCGGCCGTCGACACGACGACATCCGCCGACAGCTCGCTGGTGTCCGCCAGGCGCACACCGTTCGCGGTGCCGTCGGCGCCGGTGAGGATCTGCGACACGGCGGTGCCGGTGCGCACCTCGACGCCGCGCGCGACGGCGAGGCGCTCGATGGCCGCGATGACCTCCGTGAACCCGCCGCGCGGGTAGTACACCGCGTCGTCGAGGTCGAGGTGGCTCATCAGGTGATACAGGCTCGGCACGTCGTACGGCGACGATCCCAGGAAGACCGCCGGGTACCCCAGGATCTGGCGGAGCATCGGGTCGGAGAACCGGCTCTCGACGTGGCGGACGAGCGAGCGGGTCAGCAGCGGTGCGAGCTGGGGGAGGCGTCCGAGGATCTCGGGGTCGCGCAGACCCTCCGTCGTCGCGTAGGTGTCGTAGAGGAAGCGCGAGACCGAGAGGTCGTAAGCATCCGCGGCGGAGTCGAGGTAATCCTCCAGGCGCTCGCCGGCGCCGGGCTCGCGGCTCTCGAACAGCGCGGTGGCCTCCGCGCGTCCCGACACGACGTCGATGTGCTCACCCGGACCGGACCCCGCGGGCTCCCCGTACACGCGGTAGGCGGGGGTGAGGGGCACGAGGTCGAGTTCCGCTGCCGCGGTCGTGCCGAGGAGCGCGAAGAAGTGATCGAACACCTCGGGCATGAGGTACCAGCTCGGTCCGGTGTCGAATCGGAAGCCGTCGCGCTCCCACGACCCGGCGCGCCCGCCGGTCTCGTCGCGAGCCTCGATGACCGTGACGGCGTGGCCCTCCTCGGCCAGGAGGGCGGCCGTCGACAGGCCGGCGATGCCGCCGCCCACGACGACGATCCGGCGGGGCCCGGGAGATGCGGCGCTCATGAGCCGGCTCGCAGGGGTGCGGCGCCGACCGTGGCGCGGGCCGCCAGGCCGAGCTTGACGCCGTTGGGAACGCGCACGCGGGCGCTGGTTCCGCCGGACCGGCGCAGGCGGCGCGAGAGGGCCGTGAAGAGGTCGTGGGCGGCCGTGACCGCGCGGCGGCAGTCCGCGGGGAGCCGGGGGATGATGGCGCCGGCGGCGTCGAGATCGGCGTCGATGCGGTCGAGGACCTCGAGCCGCGAGACGGCTCCGGCACCCGCGTCGCCGACGCCGAGGTAATCGCGGCCGAGGGAGCCGACGTCGTGGGGGAGATCGCGCAAGAAGTTCACGTCCTGGAAAGCGGCGCCGAGGCGGCGTGCGCCGTCGACGAGATCGGGATCGGCGGGGCGCGGCTGCGTCCCTCCGGCATTGACGAACACTTGGAGGCACATGAGCCCGACCACCTCGGCGGAGCCGTAGACGTACGAGTCGTGCGAGAGCGCGTCGTGCTCGGTGACGTCGAGGTCGGTGCGCATCGAGGCGAAGAAGGGGCGGACGAGATCGGCGCCGATGCCGCACTCGCGCGCGGTGCGGGCGAAGGCGTGCACGATGAGGTTGGCGCTGAACCCCTCGTCCACGGCCGCCAGCGTCTCGGTCTCCAGAGCGTCGAGCACCCGGCGCTGCGCCGAGGCCGGGAGCCCGGCCTGACTGGCCGAGCCGTCGACGATCTCGTCGGCCACGCGGACGAGGGCGTAGATGTTGCGCACATGCGGGCGGACGCGGCCGCCCAGGAGGCGCGCGGCGAGGCCGAACGAGGTCGAGTAGGCCGAGATCACCACGGCCGCGGCGTCACGCGCCGTTCGATCGTAGAGCGCGATTCCGGTGGTGGTGTCGTCGGTCACGGGATGCGTCCTTCGATGCCGGCGGCGAGCCGCTCGATGAGGGCATGGGGTTCGTCCGGAAGCTCGGCGGCGCGGCGCCGCACCGACGCGAGGGTGTGGCCGATGAGCGTCACCAGCTGCTCGCGTGCGCCGCTCGCATCGAGCTCGCGCTGCGCGGCCTGGACGGCGATGGGGCCGGTGGGAGCCATCGCGAGCGCGGACGAGATCTGCGGCCACGCGGCCGTCTCCCTCGCGAACGAGATGAGCGGGGTGCGCTTGGCCTCACGCAGGTCGGCACCGGCGAGGCGACCGGCTTGCGCGGCGCTTCCGAAGGTGCCGATCAGGTCGTCGACGAGCTGGAAGGCGAGCCCGAGGTCGGCTCCCGCCGTCATCAGCACGGCGCGGTCGCCTTCGTCGGCACCCGCCAAAACGGCGCCCGCCGCGAGCGGGGCGCAGAAGGAGTACACGGCGGTCTTGTCGTGCGCGGCGCTGAGCAGCTGCGCGGCATCGGGCTCGGTGGGGACGAGGGCATGCTCGACGTCGGCGAGCTCCCCGATCGCCGAGACGAGAACGGCGTCGTCGAGCAGCGAGAAGAGCCGGACGCGCTGATCCGCGTCGACGTCGGCCATCGCGACCAGGCGCGCCGCCTCGTAGAGGAGGATGTCTCCCGCCAGGACCGCCGCCGCGTCGCCCACGCGTTCGGCGCCCGCGTCGCCGACGCCGAGGGCACGAGCGCGTGAACGGAACGTCCCCCCGACATTGGGCACACCACGCCGCTCGATATCGCGGTCGATGAGGTCGTCGTGGATGACGAAGGCGGTGTGGAGCAGTTCGAAGGCGGCGGCGACGTCCCAGAGACCGTCGGCGTGATCGCGGTCTCCACCGAACGCGTCGAAGGCGGCGACCACGAGCGCGGGACGGAACCGTTTGCCGCCCGAGGTGGCCTCACCGGTCGCACGGATGAGAGCGAGAGCGGCGGAGCCGCGGGGGATGGCCCGCTCGGTGAGGCGCGTGAGCACGGCATCCAACGCGTGGTCGACCGCTGTCGAGCTGTCTTCCGGCAGCGAGATCATGTTCACCATCCACGGGTCTGCCATTCAGCGGGCCTTTTTGCTAGCTTAACTAGCGTTTGAGCCGATGATAACCACGGCGGAGAGGTGGTGTCCACATGGTTGACCCGCAGCCCTCGACGGGAAGGAATCGTGTAGTGCGCTCGACGCTCGAAGCCGTGCGTGCCTTCAGCGACGCGATGGACCGCATGCACACGGGGTTGCGAGCCGATATGGACATGAACGCCACCGACCTGTCGGCGCTGCGCATGCTGAGCATCCGCGAACAGCGGGGCGAGCTCGTCAAGCCGCACGATCTGGCGCGTCATCTCGGTATCTCGAGCGCGTCGACCACGAAACTCCTCGACCGCCTCTCGCGCGAGGGGTTCATCGAGCGCGAGCCTCACCCGAACGACCGGCGCGCCCTCGTCATCACCCTGACCGACTCGTCGCGCGCGGATTTCGGTCGGCACTTCGCGACGCGCATGGCGCGGATGCGCGGCGCGATGGAGCCGTTCGACGATGCCGAACTGGCGACCGTCGCCCGTTTCCTCGACGGGATGAGCGAGGCGGTCGTCGACGAGTGACCCGCCGGATTCCGCGGCCCGCTCGGATCGGGCGGGGCTGCGGGAGAGACGACGAAGGCCCCGCTTCTCAGCGGGGCCTTCGTCGTTTCTGTTGCGGGGACAGGATTTGAACCTGCGACCTCTGGGTTATGAGCCCAGCGAGCTACCGAACTGCTCCACCCCGCGGCACAAGAGATAAAGCTAGCACGCATCCTGGAGTGGGTCCAATCGGGGCCCCGATCCGGGATGCGCCGGGCGTGTCGGCCGTCACGGCGCGAGCCATGTTTGCCGTCGGCGGCGGTGGAGGAGAGGATGGCGCCATGACCGCACTCGCCGTCGCGCAGTTCGCCCCGGCCGCCGACCCCGACGCCAATCTCCGGGCGATCGAGGGGCTCGTCGAGCGAGCCGCCGGGCGCGGAGCCGACGTCGTGGTATTCCCGGAGTACTCGAGTTATTTCGTCGACCCTTTCGACGAGACCCTCCTCGCCCACGCACAGCCCGTCGACGGGCCTTTCGTCGACGCGCTGCAGCGTCTCGCGGCCCGCTACGAGGTGCACATCGTCGCGGGGCTGCTCGAGAGCGCCTCGGACGGCGAACGCGTGCGCAACACCGTCGTGGCGGTCGGACGCGATGGCGTGCGTGCGGTGTACCGCAAGCTCCACCTGTACGACGCGTTCGGCCAGCGGGAGTCCGACTGGGTCGAGGCCGGAGACATCGACGAGCCGCAGACGTTCGTGGTCGGCGGCATGCGGTTCGCCCTGATGACCTGCTACGACTTGCGCTTCCCGGAGGTCGCGCGCACCCTGGCCGACGCCGGCGCCGACGTCGTCCTCGTCCCGGCCCAGTGGGTACGGGGCCCGTTGAAAGAGCTGCAGTGGACGACGCTGCTGCGGGCGCGCGCGATCGAGAACACGTTGTTCGTCGCCGCCGCCGACCATCCGCCGCCTCTCGGCGTCGGCAACTCCGCGGTGTTCGACCCGCAGGGGGTCGAGGTCGCGGCGGTCGGGACGACCAGCGACGTCGCGGTGGCGCATCTCGACGCCGACGCGGTGGACCGGGTCCGGCGGCTGAATCCCGCGCTGCGGCTGCGGCGCTTCGTCGTCGTGCCGCGGTCAGAAGGCGGCAGCGAGGCGCGCTGAGGCCTCCTCGAGCACGTCGGGTCGTTTGCAGGCCGCGAACCGCACCAGGGTGGCGTACTCGTCGCGGTGCGCCTCGGAGGCGAACGCGGTGAGCGGGATCGCGACGACGCCCGCACGCGCGGGCAGCTCTCGGCAGAACGCCGCGGCGTCGACGGCGCCGAGGGGGGCGGCGTCGGCGACGGTGAAGTACGACCCGGCGGGAGTCGAGACGGCGAAGCCCGCGGCCCGCAGGCCCGCGCCCAGCGTGTCGCGTCCGGCGCGCAGTCGCGCCGCGATGGCGGTGAACGTCGCATCGGGAAGGCGCAGTCCGGTCGCGACGGCCGGCTGGAACGGCCCGGCGTTGACGTAGGTGAGCCATTGCTTCACGGCGAGCACCGCACGCACGAGCTCGGCCGGCCCCGAGATCCAGCCGACCTTCCAGCCGGTCACCGAGAAGGTCTTGCCGGCGGACGAGATCGACAGGGTGCGATCGGCCGCTCCG
Organism: Microbacterium oleivorans; assembly: GCF_013389665.1. Taxonomy (NCBI): domain Bacteria; kingdom Bacillati; phylum Actinomycetota; class Actinomycetes; order Micrococcales; family Microbacteriaceae; genus Microbacterium; species Microbacterium oleivorans. Next base: position 3,251,357 of record NZ_CP058316.1, read on the forward strand.
GGCAGGGTGGACAACGGCACGTGGGGCTGGTCGAAGGTGAGGTGCTCGTAGACCTCGTCGGTGACGATGACCGCATCGTGCCGGTCGGCGAGCCGGACGATCTCGCCTGCCACCTCGCGGCTGAACACCGCGCCGGTGGGGTTGTGCGGATCGTTCACCAGGATGATGCGCGTGCGATCGGTGACGGCGGCGCGAAGCCGATCGAGGTCGGGCTGGAAGTCGGGCCAGCGCAGCGGTACCGTCACGAGGCGGGCGCCGGCCAACGCCACGAGCGCGGCGTAGGCGTCGTAGTACGGCTCGAACACGACCACCTCGTCGTCGGGCCCGTCGACCAGGGCGAGGATCGTCGCGGCGAGGGCCTCGGTCGCTCCGGCCGTGACCAGGATCTCCGTCTCCGGGTCGAGAGGGATGCCGTACCAGTGGGCCTGATGCTCGGCGATCGCCGCGAGCAGGTCGGGCTCGCCCCGCCCGGGCGGGTACTGGTTGCGGCCGCTCGCGATGGCCTCGCGCGCGGCCTCGAGGACGGGCGCGGGAGCGTCGTCGTCGGGGAAGCCCTGGCCGAGGTTGAGAGCTCCGGTGCGGCCCGCGAGGGCGCTCATCTCGGCGAAGATGGTGGGGACGGCGGACCCGTCCTCGGTGAGCAGGCCGGCGCCGCGGGCGGCGCGGCGCCAAGCGCCGGAAACCTCGTGCATCCGGCTCAGGCTACACGCATAGGACCGTCCCAACCTCGGCATAGGCAAACCACAGAGTCGGGCGGCAGTCTGGTCTCGCTTGGACAAAGGAGCAACTTCGATGAGCGACCCGCAGACCCCCGACGACCGCACTCCCGACGCGCCGCGCGCCGCCGAGCAGCCCGCCGACCACACCCCGACCTCCGCACCCTCTCCCGATGCCGCACCGGCGGCACGTGCAGAGGCGTCCATCCCGCCGCGGCCGCCGCTGCCCGGGTACGAGGCGGCCGCCGGCTCGGCATTCCACACGCAGCCGACGCAGCCGTACGGCGCGCCCCTGTACTCCTACGGTCCGCCGGTGACGACGACCGAGACGCATGACAAGCAGAAGGTCGGCGGGGGGAAGATCGCCGCGATCCTCGTCGCGGCCGCGCTCGTCGGCGGTGCGGCAGGCATCGGCGGGGCGGCCGCGGTGGGCTCGTCCTTCGTCGCCGCTCCCACCTCGCAGAGCGCCGGTCCCTCGTCGATCACCGTCAACAACCCCGACTCGGTCAACGCGACGACCGCCATCGCCACGAAGGTGCTGCCGAGCGTCGTGACCATCTCGGCCTCGTCGGGTACCTCGGGCGGCACCGGCTCGGGTGTCATCCTCAGCGATGACGGCTACGTCCTCACCAACACCCACGTCGTCACCCTCGACGGTGCGACGGGTGACCCCCGGCTGTCGGTGACCACGTCGGACGGCCGGGTGTTCGCCGCGACCATCGTGGGCACCGACCCCACCTACGACCTCGCGGTCATCAAGCTCACCGACGCATCGGGCCTGACCCCGATCGAGTTCGCCGATTCGAGCAAGCTCAACGTCGGCGACCAGACCGTCGCCGTGGGTGCGCCGCTCGGCCTGTCGAACACCGTCACCACCGGAATCGTCAGCGCACTGAACCGGTCGATCCAGATCGCATCCTCCGCCGCCCCGGAATCGGAGGGCGACACCGACCAGGGGTCGCCCGGGGGTCGAACCCCCTTCGAGTTCGACTTCGGTCAGGGACAGCAGTCGCCGACCCAGGCGACGTCGTCGATCGCCATCTCGGTGATCCAGACCGACGCGGCCATCAACCCCGGCAACTCCGGCGGCGCGCTCGTCGACGGGGAGGGTCGCCTCATCGGCATCAACGTCGCGATCGCCAGCGCCGGCGGGACCTCGACCGAGGCCGGATCGATCGGCGTGGGCTTCGCCATCCCCTCGACCGTCGCCGAACGGGTGGCGAACGAGATCATCGATGACGGATCGGCCAGCCACGGCCTGCTCGGCGCGACCGTCGGCGACGCCGCGGCCGTCGAGGGCGCCACGCGAGCCGGCGCGCTGATCAACGAGGTCACCCCGGGCGGGGCCGCCGCGACCGCGGGCCTGCAGCAGGGCGACATCGTGACGACGTTCGACGACATCGCCATCACCGATCAGGTCGACCTCACCGCTCAGGTGCGGGCGCTGGCCGCCGGCAGCGAGGTGGAGGTCACCTACGTGCGCGACGGTCGCGAGCAGACCGCCACCGTGACCCTGGGCGAGCTGCAGCAGTAGCCCGCCTCGGGAACCGACGCCACCCCGCGATAGGCTCGCGGGGTGGCGTCTTTCTCGTTCGGCGCGGGCAACGCGGGAAAGCTCCTGCGCCTCCCGCTGTACGCGGCCGGACGCCTCGCCACCGCCGTCATCCCGCGGACACGCGGCGACTGGGTGTTCGGCTGCGCTGTCGGCATCGCCGACGGCGCGCTGGCACTGTGGAACGTGACGCCGCGCTCGCGCGCGGTCTGGCTCGTGAGCGACGACCGTCAGGCCGCCGAGGCTCGCCGTCGCGGCATCCCGAGCGTCCCCCGCGACTCGCTGCGCGGATTCTGGCTGACCGCTCGAGCGCGCGTCGTGGTGGTGACGCACGGTCTCGGCGACGTCAACCGCTATGCCGTCGCGGGTGCGCACATCGTGCAGCTGTGGCACGGGATCCCGCTCAAGCGCATCGGGCTCGACGCGCCGGTCACCGCCGACCCGGGCCGGCTGGCGCGCATCCCCGGTGCGCGCCGGCTGATCGCCCGCGCCTACCGGCGCACGCAGGCGCAGATCGCGCTCCTTCCGGCGGCATCGCACCTCGCGCGCGGCCGGCTCGAGAGCGCTTTCGGGCTCGACGACGAGCGGGTGCGCGTGCTGGGGGAGCCGCGGGTCGACGTGCTCTCACCGGAGGATCGGGATGCCGCGCGCGCCGACGCGCGCGCCGGACTCGAGGCGCTCGTACCCGGGCTCGGCGACGCCCGCCTCGTGCTGTACGCACCGACCTGGCGGGACGGCGCGCCCGATCCGGCGGTACCGGACACCGCGGAGTGGGCACAGCTGACGGGCTTGCTCGATGACGACGACGCGGTTCTGCTCGTCCGGTCGCACCCGCTGGGCGGCGGCGACTACGCGCCCGATCCGCCGCATCCGCGGGTCCGCTCGCTGAACAGTGACATCGTGGCCGACGTCACCCCGCTGCTCCCGGCGATGGACGTCCTGGTGACCGACTACTCGTCGCTCGCCTACGACGCGGGGCTGGTTCCGCTCGCGACGCTGTTCCTGGCACCCGACGTCGACGACTACGCCCGCACCCGCGGCTTCTACGGGACGTACCGTGAGGTGGCGGGCGACGATGCCGCGGCATCCTGGTCCGAGCTCGCGCCGGTGCTCGAGCGCACCCTGTCCGATCCGTCGGAATCGAGCCGCCGACGAGACCGTGCGGCCGTGCTCAGCGCGCGGATGCACGCCTGGCGCGACGGCGGCAACGCCCGTCGTGTCCATGAGGCCATCGTGACCGCCGTGCCTGCCGCCCGAGAGGAGACCGCATGATCCGCGTGCGATTCGAGGGCACCGACCCCGGTCCCGTGATGGTCGTCGCCGCCGACGGTGAGGCACCCGCGTCGGTCGCTCTCTCGGGCGCACGCGCGAGCGTCGCGGTCGGGGTCGAACAGCGCGCTTCCGGATGGGAGGCGCGGGTGCCGCTGCGTGCGGCGCGCTGGGGCGGGCCCGAGCTGCCGCTGCCGAGCGGGGTGTACGACCTGATGATCGACGGGCGCGCCGCGCCGCCCTCCGCCGCGGAGGCGCCGGCACCGCCGGTCGTGTTCAGCACGCTGCGGGCGGGGTGGGACGGCACGCGCGTGACGATCGGGCCGCCGCTGGATCCGGCTCTGGCGTCGGGTGAAGGGCAGAGCGCCCTCGAAGTGCGCTACGCGGGACGCCGGGAGCCGCTCGAGAACGCCGTCTTCTTCGAGAGCTTCTACGGACGCACCGCCGGCGACAATCCGCGCGCCATCGACCGCGAGCTCGCGCGTGTGGCTCCGGCCGTGACGCGCTACTGGAGTGTCGTCGACCTCTCGGTACCGGTCCCGGCGGGTGCGGTGGCCATCGTCGAGGGGAGCCCGGAGTGGTGGCGGGCACGCGGCGCGGCCCGGCTGCTCGTGGTCAACGACTGGCTCCGCCGCCGCTTCGTGCGCCGGCCCGGCCAGATCGTGCTGCAGACCTGGCACGGCACGCCGCTCAAGCGCCTCGCACTGCACCGCCCCGGCTTCGATCCGCGTCGCGCTCTCGCCGTCGTGCGCGAGAGTCGACGGTGGAACGTGCTCCTGGCCCAGAACCCGTACGGCGCTCGTGTGCTGCGCAAGGCCTACGCCTTCCTGCGTCGCCCGGTGTGGGTGGAGGGATATCCCCGCACCGACGATCTGCACCACCGGCGCCGCGACGACGTGCGTGCCGGCCTCGGCATCGACCCGGACGAGCGCGTGCTGCTGTACGCGCCCACGTGGCGCGACGACCGCGAGACGATCGTCGACTTCCTCGACCTGCCCGCGCTCGCAGACGCCGCCGATGCCGTCGTGCTCGTGCGGGGTCACTCGCGCACCCTGCTCCCCGGGTCCGACGAGCGGGGCCCTCGCGTCATCGACGTCACGGGGCACCCCGATCTGGCAGCGCTGCAGGTCGCCTCGGACGCGCTCATCACCGACTACTCGTCGGTGATGTTCGACTACTCGGTCACCGGCAAGCCGATGTACTTCTTCGTACCCGACCTCGAGCACTACCGGGGTGAGCTGCGGGGGTTCTACTTCGACCTCTCCGAGCAGGCGCCGGGGCCGCTGGTCACCACCCTCGAAGACCTGGTCGAGGCGCTGGGCGCGGATACGCGCCGATTCGACGAGCGATACACCCGATGGCGGGCGCGGTTCAACGATCGCGACGACGGGCACGCCGCCGAACGGGTCGTCGCCCGCATCCTCGATCAGGGGTACGTCGCGCGCGACTGACGGCAGCGGCTCCGCGGGTCAGGGCAGCGGCGTGTTGCGGGCGAGACGCGACGTGTCGACGGTGCCACGCGCCCCGCGCAGAAGGCCCTGCACGAAGCCGACGCCCCACGACAGGTGCATCGATGGCAGCACGGCGAGCGTCCACAGCCGATCGCGCAGCCCGCGCCCGCCGCCGCGGCCGGCGGCGACGGCGACGAGGGCGGCATAGGCGGCCACCGGAAGATGAACCACGGACGCCGCGATCGCCACCCACCCCGTGATCGCACCGGTCACCTGCAGGACGCCCACGGCCAGCGACGCGCCGACGGCGACGACCAGCGCCGGGGGAGCGAAGAACCGCAGACCGTTGCGCCGCCCGAACCGCCGCACGAGCTCGCCGCGCCACGATCCGGTGGCACGGAACTGGCGGATCAGACGCGTCCAGCTCTCCCGCGGCCAGTAGGTCACCTCGAGCTCGGGGTCGAACCACACGCGGTATCCGGCGTGCCGGATGCGGAGGTTCAGCTCCCAGTCCTCACCCCGCCGGATGCCCTCGTCGAAGAGCCCGACCTCCTCGAGCACGGCCCGGCGCATGACCCCGAGATAGGCCGATTCGGCGGGTCCCTCGGTCGTGCCGCCGTGGTAGGCCCCGCCGCCGAGACCGATCCTCGAGTTGTAGGCCCGTGCGACGGCGCGCTGGAACGGTGTGCGGCCGTCGGCGCGCATGACCCCGCCGACGTTCGCGGCCTCGACGCGCGCGAGCGTCGCGAGGGCCGCGCCGGTGTAGCCGGGCTCGAGCTCGGAGTGCGCGTCGACGCGGACGACCGTGGGGTAGCGCGCGGCGCGGATGGCGATGTTGAGCCCCACCGGGATGTGCGCGGCGGGGTTGCGGACGAGTCGAACGCGCGGGTCGGCATCCGCGAGGCGCTGCGCGACGGCCTCGGTGCCGTCCGTGGACGGGCCGAGAGCGAGGACGATCTCGGTCGGGGCGTCGACATCCTGCGCGAGGACGCTGCGCACCGCGCGCTCGAGATAGGCGCGCTCGTTGAGCACCGGCATGACGAACGAGACCCCGTCTTCCGGTGCCGGCACGGGGGCCGGCCGCGGGCGGCGCGGGACGTCATGCATCCGTCGATCATGCCACGCGTCCCGCGTCCGACCGGCACCGTCGGTACCCTGGAGGGGTGGGAATCATCACGGACGCGCGCAAGGCCGTCGATCTCGTCGGGCGGGCGGTGTCGAACCGCGCGGCGCACTTCGACGTGCTGCGATCGCTCGCCAAGCGGCCGCGGCCGCCCCGCAATCACTTCCGCATCGCGGTGTACTTCGCCGACGGCGACGTCAACATGTACCAGATGCGCCAGTGGTACAAGCCGCTGCAGAAGCTGGCCGAGACCTGGCCGCTCGTCGTGATCAGCCGCAACGCCACCGGGGCGCAGGCGCTGCTCGCCGACGGCGCGCTGCCCGTCGCGTTCACGCCGTCGGTGCGCTCGCTCGAGTCGTTCGTCGCAGCGCAGGACATCCGGGTCGTGCTCTACGTCAACCAGAACACCCGCAACTTCCAGATGTTCCGCTACGGTCACCGCTGGCACGTGTTCATCAACCACGGCGAGTCCGACAAGATGTACATGACCACCAACCAGTTCAAGGCGTACGACTACGCGCTCATCGCCGGCGACGCCGCCCGCGAGCGGCTGGGTCGCGTGCTGTGGGACTACGACCTCGACAGCCGCACGATCGCGATCGGGCGCCCGCAGGCGGATCACTACTCCGGCTCGCTGCCGTACCCGGACGACGACCGGACCGTCATCCTCTACGCGCCGACGTGGGAGGGCGATCGGCCCGCCGCCCATTACGGGTCGATCGCCACCCACGGCGAAGCGCTGGCGGCCGCGGTGCTGGCCTCGCCGCGGCACCGGCTCATCTACCGACCTCACCCGCGCTCGGGCGTCGTCGACCGGGGTTACGGCGACGCGCACAAGCGGATCGTCTCGGCGATCGCCGCGGCCAACGCGGCGGATCCGCTGGCACATCACGTGTTCGACCACGGCCCCGACCTCGGCTGGCAGCTCGCCGCCGCGGACCTCGCCGTGGTCGACATCTCCGCCATGGTCTACGACCGTCTCGCGGCGGATAAGCCGCTCCTGGTCACGCGCCCCGCAGATCCGGCGGCATTGGTCGACCGAGGTGGGTATCTGTCGGACGCCGAGTGGCTCGATGCAGCCGAGGCGGCGTCCGTGGTCGACATCGCCGACCGCGTCGCCGACGACCCCGAGGCGACGACGCGGTTGCAGGGCTGGTCGCGCCACTACTTCGGCGACACCGCACCCGGCGCCGCGACAGCGCGGTTCCATGCGGCGATCGCCCTGCTGATGCAGCGCTGGAACGAGTGGGACGCCCGCACGGTCGACGTCGCCGACGAGGCTGACGAGGCGGAGTTCGACGACGCCTGAGGCGCCCTCGTTCAGACGGTGCCGGTGCCGAGCACGATGGCCGCCACGACGAAGAGCGCGGCCAGCGCGATCGCGATGACGACGAGCACGAGGTGCACCGTGAAGAAGCGCGTGCGGCGTCCGGCGGCGTCCGTCGCCCGCGGGTCGCGGGACACACGGCGCAGGAACGTCGGCCAGGTGACGACGTTGAAGGTCGCCCCCACGACGAGGACGGTGATCAGGAAGGCGGTCACGGCGTCTCCGTTTCGGGGTGTGCGTCTGGATCGATGGCCGGCCGGGCCGTGCCGCGCCGGAAGGGTCGCGAGGCGATGCTGCCGATCGAACGACCGGCACCGGTGACCGCGCCGCCGACGTGCCGCACGATCCCGCTGCTTCGCCCTATCGGATGGATTCCGGGGCGCGGATCGAGGTCGGGGGGAAAAGCCCCGGGCACGACGCCGAAGGCGCGACGGGCACCCGAGACGACCCGGCGACCGAGGATGTGGTTGCCGGTGCCGCCGATCGCGGCGCCGATGCCGAAAGGCATCGCCTTGCCGATGATCGAGGCGCCGCCCGCGGCGGCGAACCGCCGGAGGAACGTATGGGTGAGCCGGTCGAGCACCGGACCGACGGCCGCGCGCGGCAGCGATGCGGTCACCAGCTCGCCCCAGTACGCGCTCATCGGGCCGCCGCGGCCGGTGGCCTGGCGCGCGAACTGGCCGACCAGGTCGGCACCCTCGCGACCGAGCATCAGGGCGAGCACGAGGGCCCGGGCGCGGTCGGGGTTGTCGACGGGGATGCCGTGCAGCTCGGACAGCGACTGGGCGAACAGCGCCGTCGCCTCGAGGAATCCGGCCGTCTCGACGCCGCTCAGGGCGAGCGTGGTGGCCGTGCCGATGCCGGGGATGACGGCTGTCGCACCGACGGCCGCCCCGCCGGTGGTCACCGCGGTCAGGTAGCGGCGTTCGAGCATCCGCACCACCTGCGTCGTCGTCGCGGCAGGGTTGTGCTGCCGGATGCTGCGCAGGTGCGCGAGCACCACCGGGCGCTGGACCGCGAGCAACCGGTCGAGCGTGCGGACCGTCAGAGGGTGACGAGCGTCGTCGGAACCCTCCGCGTCGCGGCGGGGCGCGTCGTCGGGAAGCGAATCGATGCGGTGCACCGTGCGGGCCATGGCACCCATCCTCTCGCGCAGCGGCGCGGTGGGGGCGTCAGACGAAGAGGTTCGCGCGCTCGAGGTCCTCGGCGAAGTCGACCTCGACCGCGTAGAGGTCGGAGATGTCCATCGGCTCGATGAGGACGTCGTTCTCGGCGATCGCGAGCTCGAGGCCGCGCTCGAAGTAGTCCTGGTCGTCGACGCGACCGAGCTGGGCGATGAGCGCCTTCTTGTCGCGCGAGGAGATGTAGTTGATGCCGACCGCTTCACCGATGCCGCCACGGACGGTCTTCGACAGCTCCTTGATGAAGCCCTCGGAATCGACGGTGTACTTGACCTCTTCGTCGCTCACCTTGGCGGTGTTGACCGTCACGAAGGACGTGTCGCGCTGAATCAGCGGAACCGCTCGGCCCAGAACGCGCGGGTCGAAGACGACATCGCCGTTCATCCAGAGCACGCCGCCGCGCCCGGTCGCCTTGAGCGCACGGAGCAGACTCTGCGACGTGTTCGTCTGGTCGTAGCGGGCGTTGTACACGTAGTCGACGTCGGGGAAGGCCTCGACGATGGTCTCGGCGCGGTAGCCGACGACCGTCGTGATGCGCGCGTCGTCGCCGAAGGCGAAGCGGACGTTGTCGTGCTGCTGCTGCATGATGCTGCGTCCGTCACCGAGCTCGGTGAGCGGTTTGGGGAGGGAGCGGCCCAGACGGGAACCCATCCCTGCGGCGAGGATCACGATCTGAAGGCTCACGGACATCTCCTGGGGTTGCGAGTTTGTGCAGGATTCACCGAGACGTCACCCGGGTCCTCCGTTTTGATGGTACCGATGCCTCCTGTGAGGGTGCAGGACACGCCTGCGCCGTTGTGCTTTCGTGATGTTGCTGCTAGCCCGCGCCCGGCGTCACCGGATGTCGTACGGCCCGCTGAGCGGACACCACGCTTGATAGGTTGGACCGGTGACAGCCGATACCCCCGCCCCGCAGGACGATCGGCGTGTCGCATCCGGTGTCGACACCGTAGCGCCGCCGGTCCCCGACGTACCCGCCGACGTCGTCGCCGCCGGTACGGCCGCGGGAGAGACCTCGGTGTCGCCGGCTTCCGAGTCGCCGCGGCCCACCCCGCCGCGGCAGCCGCGTTCGTCGGCCGCCACCGGAGCGAAGAAGCCCCGTAAGCCGCGCAAGCCCGCGTCCCCGCAACCTCGGGCCTCGGTGCCGCCCGTGCCCGAGATCCCCGCCGCCATCGCGGCCGCCGCGTACGCCGAGACGCCGCCCGCCGACGAGGCCGAACAGCTCCCCGTCGCGGAGGTCGAGCCGGAGCCCGTCGTCGGGCCGGAGCCGGAGCCCGAGCCCCAGCCTGTCGTAGAGCCGGAGCCGCAGCCCGAGCTTGTCGTCGAGCCCGAGCCCGAGCCCGAGCCGGAGCCCGAGCCGGAGCCGGAGCCTGTCGTCGAGCCGGAGCCTGTCGTTGAGCCGGACCCGGAGCCGGAACCGGACCCGGACCCGGACCCGGAGCCGACGGTCCACATCGAGTGGGATTCGGATCCCGAGCCCGAGGCGAGCACGCCGGCGCTCGTGGCGCCCGCCGCCGAGTCGGAGGCCGCCGTCGTCGAGGATGAGCCGTCGTCCCACGAGGCCACGGCCGCAGCATCCGACGTTCCGGCGCTGCGGCTGAGCGGGGTGACGAAGGTCTACGGTGACACGCGTGCCGTCGACGGGATCGAGCTGGAGATCCCGGCGGGCTCGTTCTACGGCCTCGTCGGCCCCAACGGTGCCGGCAAGACGACGACCCTGTCGATGATCGCGGGGCTGCTGCGTCCCGACAGCGGGACGGTGCACGTCGCCGGTGTCGATCTGCGCCGCCATCCGGCACGCGCCAAGCGTCAGATGGGTATCCTGCCCGACCGGTTGCGCACGTTCGATCGTCTGTCCGGACGACAGCTGCTCTATTACTACGGGGTCCTCCGCGGGTTGAAGCCCGCGGTCGTCGAGAACCGGATCGCCGACCTCGCGCGCGCGTTCGATCTGACCGACGCGCTGGGGCGCAGCGTCGCGGACTATTCGGCGGGTATGACCAAGAAGGTGATGCTCGCGGGCGCGATGATCCACTCGCCGCGACTGCTGGTGCTCGACGAGCCCTTCGAATCGGTCGACCCGGTCTCGAGCGCGGTCATCCTCGACATCCTGCAGAAGTACGTCGCCCACGGCGGAACGGTGATCCTGTCGAGCCACGGCATGGAGCTCGTGCAGCGGGCATGCTCGGGTGTCGCGGTGATGGTCGGAGGCCGGATCCTGGCGTCGGGATCGGTCGACGAGGTGCGCGACGGACGGACCCTCGAGCAGCGGTTCCTCGAACTCGCGGGCGGCACCAGCGCGGTGGAGGGACTCGAGTGGTTGCACACGTTCTCCGACTGAGGCTCGCCCTCCTCGTCGGAGCGCTGCGTCACCAGCGCGCTCGGGCGCTCCTGGCGGTCGGCGTGACCGTCGTGCTCGTGGTCGCCGTGGCGCTCGCGCTGCTCCGGCTGCGGGAGGCGTCGCTCGACAGTGCGCTCGTCGTCCTCGCGATCGGCGGCTCGGCGGTGTCGTTCTGCTTCGCGCTCGTGCCCGTCGTCGTACCGATTCGCGACCCGCTCGACCCGCGACGCTTCGCCGTCACCGGTCGCGACTGGCGGGCCGTCGCAGCGGCCACGGCGCTGGCGAGCCCGCTCAGCCTGCCATCGGTCGCGGTCGTCGTCGTGGGGGTGTTCCTGGCCCTCGCCTGGACGGCGCAGGGCGTCGACCCAGCGGCGGCGGGTTTCGCCGCGGCGCTCGTCGCGGTCACCCAGATGCTCCTCGCGCGCGTCGCTCTCGGCGTCACGGCGCTCCTCCTGCCCGACCGGCGCTCCCGCGAACTGACGTCCCTCCTGGTGCTGGGTCTCGCCGTGATCGCCATTCCCGTGGCGGTGTTCCTCGCCTCGTTGAACGGGGAGGCCGGGATCCCGGCGCCCCTGCGCGCGGCCGTCGACACGCTCGCGCTCACCCCGATCGGTGCCGCGTGGGTGCTGCCCCTCGATCCGAGCCCGCCCGTCGTGGCCGTCGCCGTCCTCACCCCGGTCGTCCTCGCCACGGCATGGGTGCTCATCGTCCGACGCATGCTCACCCGGACCGAACGTCCCGTGTCGGTGCGCGAGCGCCGAGGGCTGGGCTGGTTCACGGTGACTCCGGGCACCCCGGGCGGAGCGGTGGCGGCGCGCTCGCTCATCTACTGGCTGCGCGATCCGCGCTACCTGGTCGACATCGCGATCATCCCGGTGGCGGCGGTCGTCGCCGTGATCCCCCTCATCATCGTGGGCGTGCCCCACGAGATCGCCGCTCTCATCCCCGCCCCGCTCGTGGCACTGCTCCTCGGATGGGTCGTGCACAACGACCTCGCCTACGACGGCTCGGCCGTGTGGCTCCACATCTCCAGCGCCGTGCGCGGCGCATCCGACCGCGCGGGTCGCCTCGTCCCGCTTCTCCTGGTGGCGCTGCCCCTGCTCGCCATCGCGATCCCGGTCGGCATCGGGGTGCACGGCGACTGGGCGGCGCTGCCGGCGATGGTCGGGGTGTGTGCGGCTCTGCTCCTCGGCGGTCTCGGGCTCTCGTCCGTCGCGTCGGTCGTGGCTCCCTACGCCGTCGCGCGCCACGGCGACAGCCCCTTCCAGCAGCCTCAGCGCACCGGTGGCGGTGCGTCGCAGGCCACCGTGCTCGGCGGTGCCGTCGTGACGGCGGTTCCGACTCTCTGGTGGGGTTGGCGCTTCCTCGACGGTGAGCCCGACGCGCAGTGGTGGACTCTCGGGGTCGGCCTCGGAACCGGCGCCGTCGTGCTCGCGTGCGGCATCCTCATCGGCGGGTTGCTGTTCGACCGTCGCGGCGATCGACTGATGACGTTCGCCGAGACGACCTGAGCGTTCGCGGATAGAATCCCGACATGAGCACTCCTCTCGATTCCCCCGACCAGGGCGGCCTCGCGACCCTCGACCGTGAGCTCGAGGAGCTCATCCGCGAGGAGTCGCTCGATCCGGGCGACCACGAGCGGTTCTCGCATTACGTCAAGAAGGACAAGATCCTCGAGTCGGCGATCACCGGGAAGCCGGTGCGTGCACTCTGCGGCAAGAAGTGGACGCCGGGCCGGGACCCCGAGAAGTTCCCCGTGTGCCCCACGTGCAAGGAGATCTACGAGTCGATGACGCGCTGAGCCGCGGCCTCAGTCGGCGTCGCGGTAGGTCGTCGGGATGGCGGGCTCGGAGCGGCTGAGCGCGAGCGCGCGCACCGGAAGCTCCTCGATCACGCGGGCGTGATGAGCGCGAGCCGCCCGGACGCCGGCGGGACCGGTCCAGTCCGCCACGGCGTGGCCGTCGGAGAACAGGGTCGTCTGTAGCGCGCGGGCGTCGGGATGCTCGGCGGGGGAGTCGAGGGGCTCGAAGCCATCGGCGACCACGACGACCTCCTCTTTCGCCGTGCCGCCGTCGAGGACCCGGAACGCCGACTTGCGCCCGCCGTGCGACACCTTGTCGGCCGAGGCCTTCGCCACCGGCAGCCATGACCCGTCCTCGTTCTGACGTGCCACGAGCTTGTATACCATGCCGGCCGTGGGCGTGCCCGATCCCGTGACGAGCGAGGTCCCGACACCGTAGGCGTCGACCGGGGATGCCGCGAGCGCAGCGATCGCGTACTCGTCGAGGTCGCTCGTGACGGTGATCCGGGTGTCGCGGGCGCCCAGCTCGTCGAGCTGTCGGCGTACGTCCGCGGCGACGGTCGGCAGGTCGCCCGAATCGATCCGCACGCCGCCGAGCGCGGGTCCCGCCACGCGCACCGCCGTCGCCACACCCTCGGTGATGTCGTAGGTGTCGATGAGCAGGGTGGTGTCCACGCCGAGCGCCTCGATCTGGCTGCGGAAAGCCGCTTCCTCGCTGTCGTGCAGGAGGGTCCACGCGTGCGCGGCCGTCCCCATCGTGGGGATCCCCCACGTGCGCCCGGCTTCGAGGTTGCTCGTAGCGCCGAAACCGGCGATGTGCGCGGCGCGCGCCGCCGCGACCGCGCTGCGCTCGTGCGCGCGTCGCGACCCCATCTCGGCGAGCGGGCGATCGCCCGCGGCGATCGCCATGCGCGCCGCGGCCGTCGCCACTGCGGAGTCGTAGTTCAGGATGCTGAGGACGAGAGTCTCGAGCACCACCGCCTCGACGAAGCTACCCTCGACGGTCAGCACGGGCGACCCCGGGAAGTACAGCTCACCCTCGCGGTATCCGGTGATCGTGCCGGTGAAGCGGTAGTCGGCCAGCCAGTCCAGAGTGCGGGCATCCACTCCGCCGTGCTCGCGCAGGAACCGCAACTCGTCGTCGCCGAAGCGGAAGTTCTCGATCTCTTCGAGCAGACGGCCGGTTCCGGCGACGACGCCGAACCGTCGGCCACCCGACAGGCGGCGTGCGAACACCTCGAAGACGCAGTGCCGGTCGGCGGTGGAGTCGCGGAGCGCCGCCTGCAGCATCGTGATCTCGTACCGGTCGGTGAGCAGAGCGCTGGAGGCCGTCATGTCTGCCACTGTAGCGACGCGGGGTAGGCTCGATGATCGTGAACGACGCGCCCATCGGCATCTTCGACTCGGGCGTCGGGGGACTCACGGTGGCGCGAGCCATCTCGCAGCTCCTGCCTCGCGAGTCGTTGCTGTACATCGGCGACACCGCCCACTCCCCGTACGGACCGAAGCCGATCGCCGACGTGCGCCGCTACGGCCTCGAGGTGCTCGACAGCCTCGTCGACGAGGGGGTGAAGATGCTCGTCATCGCGTGCAACACCGCATCATCCGCACTGCTGCGCGACGCCCGCGAGCGCTACGACGTCCCCGTCGTCGAGGTCATCAACCCCGCCGTCCGCACGGCGATCTCCGCGACCCGCAACGGGCGCATCGGCGTCATCGGCACCGTGGGCACGATCGCTTCCCGGGCATATCAGGACATGCTCGAGGTCAACCAGAACCTGTCGGTCTTCGCCGCCTCCTGCCCCCGGTTCGTGGAGTTCGTCGAGGCGGGCATCACGCAGTCGCCCGAGGTTCTCGCCGTGGCCGAGGAGTACCTGGCACCGCTGCGCGGAGCGGGCGTGGACACCCTGGTGCTCGGCTGCACGCACTATCCGTTCCTCGAGGGCGCCATCAGCTACGTGATGGGGCCGGACGTCACGCTGGTCTCGAGCGACTCCGAGACGGCGAAGGACGTCTACCGGCAGCTCGTCTCGGGAGATCTGCTGGCCGGTGCCGCGGCCGTGCCCCGCCACGTCTACGAGGCCACGGGCGATTCCGCCGACGACTTCCTCGCCCTCGCCGACCGTCTGATGGGTCGCGGCGTGTCGTCGGTGCGGCTCGTGCAGACCGGCGCCATCTCGCTGCCCGCGCCCAGGCCGCCGGCTTCCTGAACCCCACCCGCCGTTCGATCGGAGACATCCCATGACCGATTCCCTGCGCGCCGACGGGCGCACCGCCGACCAGTTGCGCACCGTCACGATCGAGCGCGGCTGGAGCGCTCACGCCGAGGGGTCGGCGCTGGTGAGCTTCGGCGGCACGAAGGTGCTGTGCACGGCGTCGTTCACGAACGGCGTCCCCCGATGGCTGACCGGCAAGGGCAAGGGCTGGGTCACCGCCGAGTACGCCATGCTGCCGCGCGCGACGAACAGCCGCAACGATCGCGAGTCGATCAAGGGCAAGGTCGGCGGCCGCACGCACGAGATCTCCCGCCTGATCGGGCGTGCGCTGCGCGCCGTGGTCGACACCAAGGCCCTCGGCGAGAACACCATCGTCATCGACTGCGACGTGCTGCAGGCCGACGGCGGCACGCGCACCGCAGCCATCACCGGCGCCTACGTCGCCCTCGCCGACGCCATCGAGTGGGGGCGGTCGCAGAAGTTCATCGCCCAGCGAGCGACGCCGCTGGTCGATTCGGTCTCGGCGGTGTCGGTGGGCATCATCGACGGCACGCCGATGCTCGATCTCGCCTACGTCGAGGATGTGCGCGCCGAAACCGACATGAACGTCGTCGTCACCGGTCGCGGCCTGTTCGTCGAGGTGCAGGGCACGGCCGAAGGCGCGCCGTTCGACAAGCGCGAGCTCGACGCCCTGCTGGAACTGGGCGTGGCCGGCTGCGCCGACCTGCGCGACATCCAGGCTGCGACGCTCGCATGAGCGACCGGATCGTCCTGGCGACGCACAACCCGCACAAGGTCGAGGAGTTCCACGCCATCGTCGCGGCGGTGCGTCCCGACCTCGAGGTGATCGGCTACGACGGGCCCGAGCCCGTCGAGGACGGCATCACCTTCGCCGAGAACGCGCTCATCAAGGCCCGCGCGGCCGCCGCGCATACCGGTCTGCCCGCTCTGGCCGACGACTCGGGCATCTGCGTCGACGCGCTCGGCGGTGCCCCGGGTGCCTTCTCGGCCTACTGGGCCGGGCACCGCAAGGATGCCGCCGCGAACACGGCGCTGCTCCTCGACCAGCTCTCCGATATCGCCGATCCCCGACGTGGCGCGCAGTTCGTCTCGGTCATCGCCCTCGTCGACGGCGAGTCCGAGCATGTCGTCGAAGGTGTCTGGCCGGGGCGGCTGGCAACGGCCCCCGCCGGCGCGGGAGGCTTCGGCTACGATCCGGTGTTCGTACCCGACGAGCAGCCCGGGCCCGCGCGTACGGTCGCCGAGTGGTCGGCCGCCGAGAAGAACGCCGCCTCGCACCGGGCGCGAGCCTTCGTGGCTCTGACCGAGCTGCTGCGCGCCCTCTGAGCGACCCGCTGCGCGCACGTTCGGGCTACCCGTCGTCGCGGAGGACGTCGCCGGGGCTGCGGTCGGGGCGCAGGCCGCGCCACCGGGCGTGGCGCAGGATGCCGCCGGGTGTGAACTCGGCGAACGCGACCTCGCCGACGAGGTCGGGGCGCACCCACAGCGCGTCCGACGCATCAGCTCGCGGGACGTCGACGAAGGGGTTCTCATCGGTTCGCAGCGGGTCGAGAGCCGCGGTCAATCGGGTGAGCTCGAGGTCGGAGAAGCCCGAGCCCACCCGCCCGGCATAGCGTAGGCCGGTCTCGTCGGGGATGCCGAGCAGCAGCGACCCGATGCCGCCGCGTCGAGACCCCTTGCCCGGTCGGATCGCGCCCACGACGACGTCCTGCGTACGGGTGAGCTTGACCTTCAGCCATTCCTCCGAGCGGACTCCGACGCGGTAGGGCGACCTCGGATCCTTCACGACGGCACCCTCCAGATCGAGCTCGCGGGCGACCGCGAGCGCCGCATCGAGGTCGTCGGTGACGGGCGGCACGGTGAGCGGAGCGCGCGTCCGCGTCGTCGCCGACTCCAGGAGTCGCCGTCGTTCCCGCAGGGGGAGGGCGGTCACATCGCGGTCGCCGTGGCCCAGCAGGTCGAAGACGAAGAAGTCGACAGGCGTCCGGTCGCGTTCCCGCGCGATCTCCCGGGGCTTCGTGAGATGCATGCGGTTCTGCAGCAGCGGGAAGCTCGGGCGCCCCGATCCGTCGAGGGCCACGATCTCGCCGTCGAGGACGAGCGGGTCGGGACCGAGCCCGAGGTCGGCGTCGGTGAGCTCGGGGTAGCGGGCGGTGATGTCGGTTCCGCTGCGGGCGTGGAGTCGCAGTCGTTCGCCGTCCCAGTGCGCGATCGCGCGCACACCGTCCCACTTGAACTCCACCCAGCGTCCCCAGCGTTCGGCGGCCGCGTGCGCCGGACCGGGCGCCGACGACACCGCGAGCATCGGTGCCACGGGACCCGTGGGCGCGGCGCGATCGAGCGCGGTCCCGGCCGCCGCCCCGTCGTCGCCAGCAGTCGACGGGTGATGCTGCGCCGGCTCGAGCCCCGCGGAATGCCGGCTCGCCCCGGCCTTCATGCGATGGAGCAGCCACTGCGACTTCTCACCCGACCCGCTCGTGCGGATCAGCACCAGCCGCGCCGCCTCCGCGGCCCCGCCCGGGCTGCCGTGCAGGGTGAGGATCACCTCGTCGTCGCGCCATTTCTCGAGCTCGTACGTGCCGGTGTCCCAGATGCTCATGGTGCCCGCTCCGTACTCTCCGGCGGGGATGTCGCCGGAGAAGGTCAGGTACTCCAGCGGATGCGGCTCCGTCATGACCGCCAGATGGTTCCGCTCGGGCGTCTCGGGGATGCCGCGTGGCACTGCCCAGCTGATGAGCACGCCGTCGCGCTCCAGGCGCAGGTCGTAGTGCAGGCGTCGCGCGTGGTGCTCCTGCACGACGAAGCGCGGCCGCGCGCCGCTGCTGCCGGCGGCAGCTGCCGTCGGCATCGGCTCCGGGGTGCGATCGGCCGACCGCTTGGCGAGATAGGGCGCGAGGGGCGCGGTGCGGGCCGGGGCGAGGGGGGCGAGGAGATCGCCGACATCGGCCGCGCGCTCGAGCATCTCGTCGAAGCGGAGCTGTCTCAGCCCGGGGTCATCGAGCTCGCCCCAGGACCGCGGCGCGGCGACCGTCGGCTCCGCCCGCCCCCGCAGCGAGTACGGCGCGATGGTGGTCTTGGCGCCGTTGTTCTGGCTCCAGTCGAGGAACACTCTGCCGGCGCGCGCACTGCGGTTCATCTGGCTGATCACCAGGTCGGGGTGGTCGGCCTCGAGCGAACGGGCGAGCTCCTTGGCGAATGCCGACGCCTGCTCGCTCGTCTGCCGGCCGTCGAGGGAGGCGTAGAGATGGATCCCCTTGCTGCCGCTCGTGACTGGGAACAGCGTCATCCCGACGCCGGCGACGATGTCTCGCACCCATCGCGCCACCTCGGCGCATTCCGCCAGGCCCACGCCCGGGCCGGGATCGAGGTCGAGCACCAGCCGGTCGGGGGCGTCGCGCTCACCGGTGTCGCCGAAGCGCCACTGCGGCACGTGCAGTTCGAGGCTCGCGACCTGCGCGAGGTAGACGAGGGCGGCGACCTCGTCGACGAGCGGATAGTCCTTCGCGCCTGTCGAGTGGTCGATGGGCAGGCGGGGGAGCCAGGAGGGCGCGCCGCGCTCGAGGTCCTTGGCGAAGAAGTCGGGCTGCTCGACCCCCTCGGGCCACCGTTTCCGGGTCACCGGACGGCGGTCGAGGTGCGGCAGCATCAGCGGCGCGATCCGCGAGACGTAGTCGATGACCTCGCCCTTGGTCGTGCCCGTCTGCGGATACAGCACCTTGTCGAGGTTCGACAGGCGCAGGCGCCGACCGTCGACGCGCACCGTCTGTTCCCCTGCCATGGCGACAGGGTATTGCGCCACCCGCTGGTGGCGCGCGGTGGTTGCGGTGTGTACTGCCTTCATGAGATCGATCTGGAAAGGCGCCCTGACCTTCGGGCTCGTCAACGTGCCGGTGAAGGTCTACTCGGCGACCGAGGACCACGACGTCCCGCTTCATCAGGTGCACAACGCCGACGGCGGCCGCATCCGTTATCAGCGCATCTGCGAGATCGACGGCGAGGTCGTGCCGTACGCCGACATCGACCGCGCCTACGACGACGGTGAGCGCACCGTCGTGCTCACGAAGGATGATCTCGCCTCCCTGCCGTCCGAGCGCAGCCGCGAGATCGACGTCGTGGAGTTCGTGCCGAGCGATCAGATCGATCTGCTCACGCTCGACAAGGCCTACTACCTGGAGCCGGACTCGTCGTCTCCGAAGTCCTACGTCCTGTTGCGCAAGACGCTCGAGCAGACGGACCGCACCGCGATCGTGCGCTTCTCGCTGCGGCAGAAGACGCGACTCGCGGCCCTCCGCGTGCGCGATGACGTCCTCGTGCTGCAGACGCTGCTGTGGGCCGACGAGGTGCGCGAGGCCGCGTTCCCGTCGCTCGACGAGTCGGTGCGCATCTCGGCCAAGGAGCTGGAACTGTCGGCATCCCTCGTCGAGAGCTTCTCGAGCGACTTCGACCCGGCGTCGTTCACCGACGAGTACCAGGCGGAGCTGCGGACCCTCATCGACGCGAAGCTCGAACAGGGTGATGCGCTCGACACGTCCGAGACGTTCGGCGAGCAGGCCGAGAAGGAGGGCGGTGAGGTCATCGACCTGATGGAGGCGCTGCGGGCGAGCGTCGAGCGCAGCCGCGCCGCTCGCGGCGCATCAGGCTCGGGAGCGGCCTCCGCGACGCGGGCCGGATCGACGGCGACGGGCGACCACGCATCGGACGAGACTCCCGCCCAGAAGGCTTCCGGGAAGAAGGCGTCGTCGAAGAAATCGGCGAACGCGACGCCGACCGGTGAGAAAGCACGCGAGAAGAAGGCTCCCGGCCGGAAGAGCGCGAAGGCGTCCTGATCAGCCTCGGGGTGGCTCGCCGCCCTCGATGCGCGGCTCGTCGTGGCCGTGCGGGCGGGGGGTCCCCTCACCGTGCACGTGGCCGCGCTGCTGGAACACCTCGGAGCCGAGGACGAGGTCCTGTGCCTCGTCGGCATCGGTGAACTCGTCGGGCCCGGCGGCCATCTCCTTCTTGGCCTTGCGCTTCTCGGCGAAGTAGTGCCACACGATGAAGAACACGGTGCCGACGACGGCGGCGAGCAGGATGACGTCGATGTACTCGGCGACGAACTCGCCGACGCCGGGGATGAGGCTGACGAGGTACCCGAAGATCGTGAGGCCGAAGCCCCAGAGCACCGCGCCGATGAGGTTGTAGAGCGAGTAGCGGTGCCAGGGCATCTTGCCCACACCCGCGGCGACCGGTGCGAATGTGCGCACGATCGGAACGAAGCGGGCGAGGATCACGGTGACGCCGCCGTAGCGCTCGAAGAACGCATTGGTGCGCTCGACGTTGCGCCGGCTGAACAGCCCGGATTCCTTGCGCTCGAACACCGCTGGGCCGCCCTTGCGCCCGATGACGTACCCGACTTCGCCGCCGAGGAAGGCGGAGAGTCCGATCAGCAGCGCCACGATCCACACGTTGACGCCGAAGACGCCGTGTGGGGCGTGCGTGACGGGGTTCGACAGCAGCCCGGCCATGATCAGCAGCGTGTCACCGGGCAGCAGGAATCCCACGAGCAGGCCGGTCTCGGCGAAGATGATGAAGCAGACCACGAGCAGAGCCCACGGGCCGGCCGCGCTGATGATCGTGGCGGGGTCGAGCCAGGGGATGAGGGCGATCTGGTGCACAGTTTTCCCGTCGGAGGAGGATGACGCGAGGGAGGGCGAACGCCCGATCCGTGCGGAAGGTGGGACTTGAACCCACACGCCGTGAAGCACAGGAACCTAAATCCTGCGTGTCTGCCAATTCCACCACTCCCGCGGACGGCTCAGTCTAACCAGCGGAGCGCTCGCCGACCTGTGCGTGCGACGCAGATTTCGGGACATCCCGAAGCCGCGGCGAACCACCCACGATCCAGTAGCCGGCGCCGATCACGACCCCGCCGCCGACGAGGTTGCCGAGTCCGACGCACAGCAGGTTCAGCGCGAACATCGGCAGGGTCGCCGACGCATCGCCGGTGAGCAGCCCGATCGTGAAGGTCGTCATGTTCGCCACCACGTGCTCGAACCCCGAGGTGATGAATGCGAGGATCGCGGCGAACACGACGAGGACGCGCGCTGTCTCGCTCCGCAGGCGCACCGTCATCCAGACCGCGACGCAGACGAGCATGTTGCACAGGATGCCGCGGACGAACAGTTCCGCCGGTGTCTCGTGCGCCTTGGCCGACAGCATCCCGGCGATCATCCCACCCGCGGCCGCATTGCTGTGCAGCACTCCCGAGGCCACGACGAGAGCGGCGAAGGCCATCGAGCCGACGAGGTTCGCGGCGAACGTCCAGAGCATCGCGGTGGCGGCCCGTCCCGGCGGGACCGCGCGCATGAGGGCCGCCTGGGGGAGCGTCATCATCGTCGAGGTGACCAGCTCGCCGCCGGC
Organism: Microbacterium oleivorans; assembly: GCF_013389665.1. Lineage (NCBI taxonomy): Bacteria > Bacillati > Actinomycetota > Actinomycetes > Micrococcales > Microbacteriaceae > Microbacterium > Microbacterium oleivorans. The sequence continues at coordinate 3,272,754 of NZ_CP058316.1, forward strand.
GACGACGACGATCGTGAGTGCCACGCCGAACACCAGGCCCGAGACGAGCTTCGCCCACCCCGACCCCGTCGCCAGCAGCGGTCCGGCCGCCGTGACCATGAGGACCACCCCGACGCCGATATACGCGCCGGCGAGCATGCCCGAGACGGTGAAGCGTGCGGGGGTGTGCATGCCACGCGCCTTGTGTCGGCCGTTGTCGGCCTGCACCGCGAGGGCTTCGGGGATCGAGAGCACGGGTCACCGTCCTTCCGCCGCCAGTCTGCGCGCACGCGCTCGGGCGCGACGGGGCGGCGGGCCGGGGATAACCGGACGCCGAAGTGAGGTCCCCGTGGCGCCGACCCGCGATGTCAGCTCAGCCGGCGAGCTCGGATCGGACGAGATCGGCGCCGGCGACCAGGGCGCTGAGCTTCTCGAACGCCACGCCGCGCGGCAGGGGAGCCATGCCGCAATTGGTGCTCGGAATCAGCTTGTCGGCGTCGACGAACCGCAGCGCACGCCGGAGGGTGTCGGCGACCTCGTCGGGCGTCTCGACCTGATCGCTGGCGACGTCGATCGCCCCCAGCATCACCTTCTTGCCGCGGATGAGCTCGACGAGCTCGAGCGGAACGTGCGAGTGATGACTCTCCAGCGAGACCACATCGATGGCCGAGCGCTGCAACAGCGGGAACGACTCTTCGTACTGCCGCCACTCCGGCCCGAGGGTGGCCTTCCAGTCGTTGTTGGCCTTGATCCCGTAGCCGTAGCAGATGTGCACGACCGTCTCTGCGCGAAGACCCTCGGCCGCGCGCTCGAGCGTGGCGACACCCCAGTCCCTCATCTCGTCGAAGAAGACGTTGAACGCGGGCTCGTCGAACTGGATGATGTCGACGCCGGCGGCCTCGAGCTCCCGCGCCTCCTGGTTGAGGATCGTCGCGAACTCCCACGCGAGCTTCTCGCGGCTGCGGTAATGCCGGTCGGACAGGGTGTCGATCATCGTCATCGGACCGGGCAGCGCCCACTTGATCGGCTGGTCGGTCTGGCCACGGAGGAAGGCGGCGTCGTCGATGAACACCGGCTTCGGGCGGCTCACCGCGCCTACCACCGTGGGAACGCTCGCGTCGTAGCGGTCGCGGATGCGAACCGTCTCACGCTGCTCGAAGTCGACGCCGTCGAGGTGCTCGATGAACGTCGTCACGAAGTGCTGACGGGTCTGCTCGCCGTCGCTGACGATGTCGAGGCCGCGCCGGCGCTGCTCGTGGACGGCGGCGCGCAGCGCGTCGCGCTTGCCCTCCGCGAGGGTGTCCCCTGCCAGCTCCCACGGAGACCACAGCACCTCGGGCTTGGCGAGCCAGGATGGCTTCGGCAGGCTCCCGACGATCGAGGTGGGTAGCAGGGGCTCGGTCACGGACGATGCTCCCCGGGTCATCGGACGGGCGCCGGGTAACGAGCGGCCCACCGGGTCAGCACGTGACGGTGCGGGGTGACGAAATGCTCGTCGGCGTACCTGCCCTGCGTGGATGCGAGCTGACTGCGCTCGACACGGTCGTAGGTGATCCCCGTGGGCGCGAAGTCCGCGCTCTCGAGAGACGGGCGATAGACCTCGCCCGCCGCCGCGGTGGCGCTGTAGATCTCCGGGCGGTAGATCTTCTGGAACGTCTCCATGGTCGCGATCGTCGCCATGAGCTGCAGGTCGGTGTAGTCGTTCAGGAGATCGCCGCGGAAGTAGAAGGCGAGCGGCGCGACGCTGCCGCGCGGCATGAAGTAGCGCACCTGGAGGCCCATCTTGCCGAAGTACTCGTCGGTGAGTGAGAAGGCGTCCTGCTCGTACTCGGCGCCGAGGACGGGGTGGCGGTTCCCGTTGCGGCGATACGTCCTGCTCGTCGACACGCTGATGCAGACGACCGGTGGGAGCACGAAGCGCTCGCGGTAGGCGGAGGACTCGAGGAAGTGCTGGAAGAGCTTGCCGTGAAGGTCGCCGAAGCCCTCGGGCACGCTGAACTCCCCGGGGGTGTGCTGCACCGAGGGCAGGAGGACGCTGAAGTCGTAGTCGCGAAGGTACGACGAGAAGTTGTTGCCCACGATGCCCTGGTGGCGCTCGCCGGTCACCCGGTCGAGGATGTGGATGTCGAGCACTTCGAGCAGCGGGAACTCCTGGTCGTCGCCCTCGTCGGCGAACCGCAGCTGCACGGAGACGATGTCGAGCTCGGCGGTGTAGCGGTCGCCCGCCGGGTTGCCGGTGCGGGCGAGGTCGTTGAGTCGGCCGTCGATCATCGCGAGGGCATCATGCAGGTTCTCGCGACGGCGCTCGCCGCGGGCGAGGTTCGCGAAGTTCGTCGTGATGCGCGAGCTGTCGGACGGGGCGTAGTCCTCGTCGAAACGGGTGGTGGTGATGCGGAACGTGAACTCGTTCGCCATGGTCGGCCAATCGGTGCGGAGCTCGGGAGAGCGATGCGGTCAGCGGTGACTCCATCGTGCGCGCGCGACGGGGGCATCGGGTAATTCATCGTTGCTATGCGGTGTCATAGGCTGTGCCTATGGCCGGAACGCGGAGCGGGATCACGCTGCAGCAGCTGCACTACTTCATCGAAGTCGCCGCCGAGGGGTCGATCTCGGCGGCCGCCGACCTCCTCTACGTCGCCCAGCCGACGATGTCGGCGGCGATGAAGGACCTCGAGACCCGCGTCGGGCGGGACCTGCTCCTCCGCTCGGCCCGGGGCGTCACCCTCACGACCGACGGGGTGGAGTTCCTCGGCTACGCCCGACAGGTCGTCGAACAGGCGGAGCTGCTCGAGCAGCGATACCTCGGTCGGCCGCCGTCGCGGCGCCTGCTGGGCGTGTCGACGCAGCACTACTCGTTCGCGGTCGACGCGTTCGTGCGCATGGTCAGGAGCACGGGCGCCCCGGAGTACGAGTTCTCGCTGCGCGAGACGCGCACCTGGGACATCATCGAGGACGTCCGCACGCTCCGGAGCGAGATCGGCATCCTGTTCCGCAACGACTTCAACCGCAACGTCATCGACAAGCTGCTCCGCGACTCGGGTCTGGGCTTCCATCCGCTCTTCGTGGCGGAGCCGCACATCTTCGTCTCCCGGAGGAACCCGCTGGCATCACGCGCTCGCGCGTCCCTGGACGATCTCGTCGATCTGCCTCGGCTGACCTTCGACCAAGGGGCGAACAACTCGTTCTACTTCGCCGAGGAGATCCTCTCCACCCTGTCGAGCAAGCAGGAGATCCGGGTCTCCGACCGGGCCACGATCTTCAACCTCATGATCGGCCTCGACGGCTACACGATCTCGACCGGCATCATCAGCGACGACCTCGACCCCGAGATCGTCGCGGTGCCGCTCGAGGTCGACGAGCGCATCGAGATCGGCTGGATCGGCCGCACCGCGATCCCGCTCACCGAGCAGGCTCAGCGGTATCTCGGCGAGGTCCGTGCCGTCGTCGCGGGGTTCGGTATCGAGCTGCTGGGCTGAGCCGGTGTCGGCGCCGCGGTCCCGCCACGATCGGCCGCCGCCCCGACGCAGCGGCTAGGCCGACGTGCGGGCGAACGCGACCGTGGCGAGAGCCGCGGCCTGGTCGCCGAGCACTCCGTCGTCGAAGACCACGCGGGGGGAGTGGTTCCACTCCACGGTGCGCAGGTCGGTGCCCGCGGGCGAGGTCATCAAAGCGATGAACGTCCCGGGCACCTCGGCGAGCACGAACGCGAAGTCCTCCGAGCCCATCATGGGCGAGGGCATCACCATCACGCGCTGCTCGCCGAAAGTGCGTCGCAGCTCGGTGAGCACGGCCTCGGTCTCGCGGGCGTCGTTGACCGTCACCGGGTACATCGTCTCGAAGCGGACGTCGGCCGTGAGCCCGTGCGCCGCCGCGACACCCGCGACGACCCGAGGCAGGCCCTCCTGCAGGATCGCCAGCGAGGCCGGCGACATGTTGCGCACGGTCGCGGCGATCTCGACCTTCTCGGGGATGACGTTGACGGCGCCCTCTCCGGTCGACAGGCGCGTCACCGAGAGCACCACCGGATCGAAGGCGTCGAAGCTCCGGGTCACGAAGCTCTGGAGCGCGAGAACGATCTCGGCGGCGGCCGGCACCGGATCGAGGGTCTGATGCGGCTGCGAGCCGTGCCCGCCCCGTCCTGCGACGGTGACGAACAGCTGATTCGAGCCCGCGGCGACGGCGCCCGTCCGGGTGGCGAACACGCCCCGCGGGCCCGGGGCCACGTGAATGGCATAGGCGGCGACGGGCCGTTCGCCCGCGACCTCGAGCAGTCCCTCGTCGAGCATGATCCGAGCCCCGCCGTGCCCTTCCTCACCGGGCTGGAACATGAAGACGACAGAACCGTGCAGCTCCTCGCGCCGACGGGACAGCAGCATGGCGGCGCCGACGAGCCCCGACGTGTGCAGGTCGTGGCCGCACGCGTGCATGCTGCCGTTGGTCGCGGCGTAGTCGAGACCGGTCGCCTCGTCGATCGGCAGCGCGTCCATATCGCCGCGCAGCAGGACGGTCGGTCCGGGCAGAGCGCCTCGCAGGACCGCGACGACCGACGTCGTCGCGGTGCCCGTGGTGATCTCGAGCGGGAGCGCCGCGAGCGCGTCGAGCACGCGTCGCTGCGTCCGGGGCAGATCGAGGCCGAGCTCCGGGTCGGCGTGGAGAGCGCGGCGCAGCGTCACGAGCTCGGGCAGGATCGCGCCCGCGTCGGCGGTGAAGTCGGGGAGGGGCATGTCAGCCTTTCGCTGCGGTGTCGGCGGCACGGGGCATGCGCATGGCGGCGAGGGCCACGGCGGCGACGAGGAACGCCGCCGCGCACACGCCCCAGATGGTGATGTAGCCCTGGATCGACGAATGCAGGGCGCCCGTGGTCGTGAAACCCGCGAGGACGACGGCGAACACGGCTCCGGCCGCCGAGCCGCCGAGGGTCCGGAGCGAGTTGTAGACGCCCGCGGCGATGCCGGTGGAGTCGCTCGGGGCTATCTCGGCCACGAGTGCCGGCAGTGCGCCGAGGAGCAGGCCCATGCCGATCCCGTTGACGGCCGACACCAGGAAGATCTGCCAGAGATGGTCGTGGAAGGCGATCTGGATGAGCGAGCCGGATGCCGCTGCCAGCGCGCCCGCGATCAGGACCGCGCGGATGCCGACGCGACGGGCGATCGGCGCGAACGTCGCGGCGCCGACGGTGGCGAGGATGGTGACGACCGCCGTGACGGCGGAGGCGGTACTCGCCGATGCGGCGAATCCGTAGCCGGTCATCTCGGGGTCGGCGGTGAGGAATGTCGTCGTGGGGGACTGGGCGCCGAACATCACCATCCCGAAGAGGAAGGCCGTCAGATAGACGGGACCGAGGCCCGGGGAGACCACGAGGCGGAGGTCGATCGCCGGTGACGGCGTCCGGAGCTCCCAGCCGACCCAGAGCACGAAGACGACGAGCGCGCCCGCGAGGGTCGCGATCGTCGCGGGCGAGGCGAAGCCCGCGGTCGAGGCGAGGCGCAGGCCGAACAGCAGGAGAACCATCGCGAGGCCGATCCCGACGAAGCCGGGGACGTCGACCTTCACCGCGGTGCGCGTGGTCGATTCCGGGACCTTGAAGAACACCGCGTAGGCGCTGACCGCGACGAAGACGACCGGCACGAGCAGCGTGAGGGTGAGGCTCGGCAGGACGGCGGAGAACAAGCCCGCCGCCAGGGTGCCCAGGATCGCGCCGCCCGTCAGGCACGACACGAGCAGGCCGATGGCCGTTCGCGCGGTCTCTCCGGTGATGCGGTTGTGCACGAGCGCGATCTCGAGCGGCAGCCACACGGCGAGCGGGCCGACCAGGATGCGGGCGGCGAGCACGGCCGGGTAGCTGGGGAGGAGAGCCGTGACCAGCGTCCCCACGAGGACCGCGACGACCGCGATCCGCAGCATCCGGCGATGCCCGAAGATGTCGCCGAGCTTGGACAGGAGGGGCACGCTCACGGCAGCCGCGAGGGTCTGCACCGTGAGGAACCAGGTGATGTCGGCGTCGGACACGCGCAGATTGCCCGTGATCTCCCCGAGAAGCGGGGCATAGAACCCCTGCACGAAGCCGCTCGCGAGTTCGCAGAAGACGAGGAAGCCGACCACGGCGCGGACGCCGACCTTCGGCAGGGACGTGGTGAGGGGCGGGGATTCAGGGGACATCGGAGACCTGTTCATCGGCGTCGGGCAGTCGACGGGGAGGGTGTGACACGAGGGCGTCGATGATGTCGACGTAGTGGCGCTCATCGATGTGGATGCGCTTGACGGACTGCCGGTACAGGGTGAGCCCGGCGATCGTGTCGAGGACGATGTCGTGGTCGACGTTCTCGGGAAGCTCGCCGCGGGCGATGGCGCGATCGAGGATGTCGATGCCCTGCAGGCGGCGGTGCTGGAAGAACGACTCCCATAGGGAGGGGAAGACGTCGGGCTCGAACATGGCGCGGAGCCCGTTGCTCTGCTCGGTCGAGAGCTCCTGGTTCCGCTGATTCTGCAGGGCGTGTTCGAGCAGGTCGCCACGCACGTCGCCTCGGTCGGGCATCTCGCCGATGTCGACCCGGGAGCGCAGAGCCGCGGCGACGAGTGCGCCCTTGTCGGCATATCGGCGGTAGATCGCCGTCTTGCCGCATCCGACCGACCGGGCGACCTGCTCGACGCTGAGCTGCTGGTAACCGTGGGCGCCGAGCATCTCTCCCGTGGCGCGGAGGATGCGCCGGGTCAGGTCCTCATCGGTCGGGCGGCCCGCTCTCTCGGGCGACGGCTGGATCATGTTTCAACGATACGAAACGGCGTGTTTCGTAAGTATGACGAGTCGATCACGATTCGCGCCATCGACCCCGACAGCGCGCGCAGCCGTGATTGCGCGCTGCGCTCGCCGAGGTCACACGACGGGCACGGGCGCTCCGACCATGCCGAACAGGTCCTTGGGGTCCTCGGGCTCGGCGATGAGGTCGATCGACTCGCTGTAGCGGGTGTTCGCGGTCGCATCGCGCGTATAGCGCAGGGCCGTGAAGTCCTCGATCGCGAATCCGACCGAATCGAAGACGGTGATCTCGTCGGAGGAGACGCGGCCCGGTGCGAGGCCGGCGATGACCGACCACACCTCCGTCGCCGGCCAGTCGGCCGGGAGCTGCTGAAGCTCACCCTCGATGCGGGTCTGCGGGGTGTGCTCGACGAAGAGCCGGTTCTCCCGCACGAGCGCGAGGTCGAGCTCGGTCTTGCCGGGACAGTCGCCACCGATCGCGTTGATGTGCGCGCCGGGCCGGACCTCGTCGGCGCGCAGCACGACGGCGTTCGCCTTGTCGGCGGTGCAGGTCGTGATGAGGTCGGCGTCCGCCGCCGCCGCGGCCGCCGAGTCGGCGACCGTCACCTCGAACCCCAGGGGCCGGAGGTTGCGTGCCGTAGCATCGGCGGCTGCCCGGTCGGTGTCGAACAGGCGCAGGTCGGTGATGCCGAGCTGGGAGCGGATGGCGAGGGCCTGGAACTCGGCCTGCGAACCTGCGCCGATCATCGCGTGCACCCGGGCGTCGGGGCGCGCGAGCCACCGTGCGGCGAGGCCCGACGCTGCGGCGGTCCGCAGCGCCGTGAGGAGCGTCATCTCCGACAGGAAGAGCGGGTACCCCGTCATGACGTCTGCGAGGACGCCGAAAGCGGTCACCGTCTGGAAGCCGCGGGACGGATTCGCGGGGTGGCCGTTGACGTACTTGAACGCATAGAGCTCGCCGTCGCTCGTGGGCATCAGCTCGATGACGCCGATGGGCGAGTGGCTCGCCACACGCGGCTCGCGCTCGAAGCGCTCCCACCGTCGGAAGTCGACCTCCATCGCGTCCACCATCCCGGCGATGATCTTCTCCGGGCCGGTCTCGCGGACCCAGGAGACCATGTTGCTGACGCTCACGAAACGCATGACGGATGTCCTTTCGGCGGAGGGTGCTTCGGGGCACCGCGTGTGGCGACATTCTCCCGATGGCGCGCGTCAGCCGGATTTCCGGCGCCGGAAGAAGCAAAACGGCGATCGGCCGTTTGCCGCTTCTCGCAGGTTCGTCCGCCGCGGTGACGCGACGTCCCTACCGTGGCGGCACGACGGCGAGGGGAGATCGCGATGCGCACGCAACGACGAGGCGAGGACGCGCTCGACTGGCGGATGTACCGGGGCAGCGGTCAGGTGCAGGTCGAGCGCTACTTCCGCGCGTCGACGCGGCTCGGGTCGAGCGTGATGTTCTACCACCTCGAGCCGGGCGCCGAGGAGGGCGTCCATCACCACCTCGCGGACGACCCCGCCAGCTGCTCCGCCGAGAGCGCGGATGAGATGTACGTGGTCACCCGTGGAGAGGTGGTCATCACGGGAGGGCCCGAGCCGATCGTGCTGCGAGCGGGCGATGCCGCCTACGCCCCCCACGGGGTGCCGCACGGCGTGCGCAACGCCTCCGACGAGCCCGCGGAGCTCGTGCTCGTCTACGGGCCGCCCGGCGTCTGACCGTTCGCGCGGCGCCGGTGGTCAGCGCGCCGCGAGCTGCTCGCCGCGTCGCGCGGTGCGCACGATGCCGTCCGCGAGCACGGGCCACACGCCCGGTGGGATCAGATGGCCCATGCCGGGGTGGAGCTGCAGCTCGGCCTCGGGCAGCGCCGCAGCCATGTCGATCGCGGCAGCGGGGCCGCAGACGTCATCGTCGCGGCCGTGGAAGACGAGCGCGGGCGCGGCCACCGCGCGCAGCAGGTCGAGGCGTTCGGGCGCCCGCAGTAGCGCCGCCCATTGCCTGCTGAACCCCTCCGGCGCGTCGCCGCGGTCGAAGGCCTCGCCCGCTGCCCACCGCATCCAGTCGACGTCGATCGGGTACCGGGCGCTGCCGGCGACCGCGGCGTACGCGCCCGCGGCCTCGACCTGCACGGCCCGGGGCACCCGCACCGGTGCCTGCTGCAGCTCGGGCCGCGTGTCGTGCAGGACGTAACGCGGATCGCGTCCGGGGATCGTCGAGACGAGGCCCAGGCTGAGGACACGGCCGGGATGCCGGATCGCGGCCATCTGCGCCATCATGCCTCCCATCGAATGGCCGACGAGATGCGCGCCCGCGACGCCCAGGTGATCGAGGATGCGGATGACGTCGTCGCCCAGGTCCTCCAGGCCGTAGCCGCCGTCGATGTCGTCCCGTCCACCGAAGCGGGGTGAGAGACCGGTGTCGCGATTGTCGAAGCGGACGACGCGGAAGCCCTGAGCTGCGATCAGCTCGACGAAGGGCTCGGGCCAGGACAGCAGCTGCGCACCGCCGCCCGAGATCAGCACGACGAGCGGGTCGCCCTCGTCGCCGAAGGCCTCGAAATAGAGCGCGACGTCGGTGGTGTCGGTGTACGGCACGGGGTTCCTCTCCGGCGTCAGTCGACGAAGACGGGTCGGTGGTCGATGCCCGAGGCCGGATCGTGCGCGTCGGCGACCCCGAACGTCGAGATGTCCTCGGTCGTCTCACCGTTGACCGCGAGCTCGGCGAGGATGCGGCCGATGGTCGGGGTGAACTTGAACGCGTGTCCGGCGCCGAGCGCCACGATGATGTCGGGATGCCGGGGCACGGGGCCGATGACGAAGTTGCGATCAGGGGTGATGGCGTACTGGCAGGTCACCGTGCGGAGCACGCCGCCGCTGCCGGGGATCGTCGACGACATGAAGTCCGTGAGCTCCGCGAGCAGCTCCGGGGAGGGCACGAACGTGCGCTCCTCGGGCGACATGACGTTGTCGGAGCGGTCGCGCGCCGCTTTGATCGTCGGCTCGCCGTAGGTCGGGAAGCCGTAGAAGCACTGCTCGTCCTCCCAGATCCACACCGGGAACCGGTCGCGGTCGAACGCGTCGGGTTCCTCCGGGGCGAAGTACGTCACCTGCTCCTGCATCGTGATGAGGGGGATCTCCGCGCCGAGCGGAGCAAGGAGCGTGTTGGTCCACGCGTCGGCCGCGAGGACGACCTTGCCGGCGTGGACGTCGCCGTGCTCGGTCCGCACGATGACGCCGGATTCGTCGGGGACGAGGCTCAGCACGGGCGTTCGGTCTCGGACGACCACGCCGTTCATGCGGGCGTGCATCTGGAACGCGGCGACCGACCGGGCGGCGTGGACGATGCCGGAGTCGGGCGTGTAGACGGTCTCGACGTTCGCGGGCAGGGAGAACTGCGGCCAGCGGGCGTGGACGTCCTCCGGGGCGAGCAGCTCGTGGGGAACCTGCGCCTCGGTGAGGCTCGACACGAAGTCGGACGCGGCGAAGGGGCCGTCGGTCGGGATGAACACGAGCCCGCCGGTGACGGTCGTGAGACGTTCTCCTGTGGCCGCCTCGAATGCGGCCCAGTCGCGATACGACGCCTGTGCGAGACGGACGTAGGGGGACGAGCCGTACGAGGTCCGGATGATGCGCGACGTGTCGTGCGACGCCCCGCGGACGTGGCCGAGCTCGAACTGCTCGAACGCGATCGTCCGCACCCCGGTGTGCGACAGGTGGTAGGCGGCGGCGCTGCCCAGAGCGCCCATGCCCACGACCGCGACATCGAATCTCTCCATGTGGCTTCAGTCCTTCCCCTTCGGTGCTGGCCATTATTTGAGCGCCGTCGCCCGACGCTGTTACACTGCTGGCCTCGCGCAAACCCGATGCGAGAGGTTTGCCGATTACGGGCGAGGGGGACGCATGACCGCACGCGTGGAAGCGGGGCTCCGCGTCGTCCAGGTGGTGTCGGGACGCCCCGACCCCACCGAACCGATGCTGACCGGGGCGATCGCGCGAGCGGCGGGGATGCCGCTGAGCAGTGCGTCGCGGCTGTGCGCGGAGCTGGTCGACCTCGGGCTGCTCGCGCGCGGTGACGCTTACGGCTCGTATCGGGTGGGGCCCGCCGGGCTGCGCCTGTCGGGAGTCGCGTCGGAGCCCACCGTCGCGGCCGCGCGGTCGGCCCTCACCCGGCTCGCGCACGGCACCGGCGAGACGGCGGTGCTCGCCGTCGGCGCGCTCGGGGGCGTTCGTGTCGTCGACGCCGTCCCGTCGCCCTGGACGCTGCATTCTCCGGCCGGGGTCGGGGAGCTCGTGGCTGATCAGCGCAGCGCGAGCGTGCAGGCCCTTGCGCGCGTCGGCGTCGGGATGGGCGGTCAGCTGACCGAGTCGCGGATCGGCAAGTGCGTCGAGCTCGCCGTGCCGGTGCTCGATCCGGGGGGCGAGGGCGTCGGGGTCCTCGCGGTGCGCCTGCCCGTCAACCGGGCGAAGGAGGGCGTCCCCGTCGCGCGACGCGCGCTGGCCGCGGAGCGCCGCACGCTCGAGCGCACGCTGGCCGCTCCGACGTCGCGTGCGACGCCGCCGGGTGCGAGACGCCGCCCATCGTCTGCTCTCGCGGCCGCCCAGATGCTCCTCGAGGCGCTCGGGCCCGCAGAGGCCTCGGTCTCGGAGCTCTGCGCTGCAACCGGCATCCGCCGGGACCGGGCTCTGCGCCTGCTGGAGTCGTGTCACCGCGCTGGTTTCATCCGCTTCGACGCCGACGGCGAGCGCCTGCACCTGTCGTGGATGCTCCACGGCTGGCTCCGGGCGGCCGTACGGCCGACACTCGTGTCGGAGGGCGCCCCCGTCGTCGCGGCAGCCGCCGACGCCACCGGCGTCTGCGCCTTCATCACGGTGCTGCGGGGGATGCGCTCCGTGACCCTCGTCGAGGAGATCCGCAGCCTGGGGGCGGGCCTGGACATGACGCCCTGGCTCGGTCGCCCGTGCCCGATCCCCAGCGCCGACGGGGGGCCGACGCTCGTGATGGACTTCGACCCGGACGACATCCCCGCCTTCCTGCCGCGGCGGACCGATGCGCGCGAGCTCGCCGACTTCCGCCGGCGCGTCGAGGTGCTCCTGCGCGACGGCGTGCTCGCGACGGAATCGTTCGAGGAGGCAGGGCAGACCGCCGTGACCGCGCCGATCCGCGACGCGAGCGGTGCCGTGGCCGCCGCTGTGTGCCTGGTGGGGACGACCGACGAGATGCGGCCCCGTATCCCCGAGTTGAAGACCGTCGCGCTCGAGCTCTCGGCCGACCTCTCCAGCCTGGTCGGCTACCGCGCCGCCGACCCCGCGGTCGCGGCGGCCTGACGGCCGCGTCCCTCGCCGGGTCGCGAAACCGCGATCCGGGTGCGTCGGGTTTGCGTGTTCTCGGGGGCGTCGACGGGGCGAAAACGGCCGTTCCTATCATGAGCGCACTCGCCACGGATGCCGCGACCTCCGGCATCGGAGACCGGCTCGATCCGTGAGCGGACACCGTCACCGTGCAGCATCCCGCCCGAACAAGGAGTGCCATGAATCGCCGTCCGTTCCGTCCCGTCCCTCGCCTCGGACTCCTCGTGGGGGCGTCTCTCACGAGCGTCGCCCTCCTCGCCGGCTGCGCATCGTCGGGGGAGGCATCGCCCGCGGCCGGCGAGAGCGAGCTGTTCGACCAGGCCATCGCCGACCTCCTGCCGGCGGACATCGCCGAGGCCGGTGAGATCCACGTCGCCAGCGGACCGGGCTATCCGCCGATCCTCGACCTCGCCGAGGACGGGGTCACCCTGTCGGGCTCGCAGCCGGAGGAGGTGCGCCTGATCGGCGAGGTGCTCGGCATCGACATCGTCTTCGACGACATCAAGTTCGACGCGCTCTTCCCCGCCCTCGAGTCGGGCAAGGTCGACATGGCCGCCGCCTCGCTCGGCATCACGCAGGAGCGGCTCGGGGCGGTCGACTTCGTGAGCGACTTCCAGGGCGGTACGACGCTGCTCGTCGCCGGGGGCAATCCCGAGGACCTGTCGATCGAGACGCTCTGCGGCCACGCCGTCGGGGTGTTGAAGGGCTCGACCGAGGAGACCATCACCCTCCCGGTGTGGGCGGAGGCGTGCTCCGCCGCAGGTGACTCCGACATCGAGATATCGACGTTCGCGACCGCGGCGGACGCGGTGCTGGCGCTCTCGTCCGGGCGTGTCGAGGCGACGGTCAGCGCTCTGCCGCCGGCCGTCTATCAGGCGGCTCAGTCGGACGGCGCCATGGAGGCGCTCGACATCAATCACGAGCCCACCCCGTGGGGGCTGGCCTTCCCGAAGGGGTCGGAGCTCACCGAGGCCGTCGCTGCAGCGCTGCAGAAGCTCATGGACGAGGGCCTGTACCTCGAGAACCTCGAGCGCTTCGGCGTCGAGGTGGGCGCCGTCGACACCGCCGAGGTCTACACCGACCCGTCGCAGGCGGCGAAGTGAGCACGGCGACCCCGGACATCGCCGGGTCGGACGGCGCCATCGTCGACGCGGCGCCGCTGCGCGTGGTGCCCGTCCGTCGATGGGGGCAGTGGATCACCTCGGCGATCATCCTGCTCCTGGCAGCCATGCTCGTGCAGTCGGTCGTGGCGAACCCCAACTTCGAGTGGGGGAAGGTCTGGGGGTACTTCCTCGACGGCCGCATCCTGCGCGGTCTCGGCACGACCCTGTGGCTCACGGTCGTCGCGATGGTCATCGGGGTGGTGATCGGCGTCGTCATGGCGGTCGGCCGTCAGTCGCGGAACGTCGTCGTATCGGGGGCGGCATCCGCTTATGTCGGTTTCTTCCGCGGCACGCCGCTCCTGGTCCAGCTCATCTTCTGGTTCAACCTCGCCGCGTTGTACCCCACTCTGCAGTTCGGCGTCCCCTTCGGCCCGACGTTCGTCGAGGCCGACACGAACACCCTCATCACGCCGATGCTCGCCGCGATCCTGGGTCTCGGTCTGAACGAGGGGGCGTACATGTCCGAGATCATCCGCGCGGGACTGCTCTCGGTCGACCCGGGACAGACGGATGCCGCCGAGGCGCTCGGCATGCGGCGGCGGCAGATCTTCCGCCGGATCGTGCTGCCGCAGGCCATGCGCGTCATCATCCCGCCGACGGGCAACGAGACCATCTCGATGCTGAAGACGACGGCCCTCGTGAGTGTCATCGCCATCGGCGACCTGCTGTTCGCCGCGCAGACGATCTACTCGCGCAACTTCGAGGTGATCCCCCTGCTGATCACCGTCAGTCTCTGGTATCTCATCGTCACGACGATCCTCAGCACGGGGCAGTACTTCGTCGAGCGCAGGTTCACGCGAGGTGATCGCCGCGTCGAGCCGTCCTTCGTCATGGCCTGGCTCAGCGGTGTGGTTCCGCGACACGCGACCGTGGACCCCGCGCCCGTCACCGCTCCGATCGACACCGACACCGACACCGAAGGAGGACGCCGATGACCGCGTCCGCGATCACGCCCATGGTCGAAGCGGTCGGCGTGCACAAGCGTTTCGGCTCCAACCACGTCGTCCGCGGCATCGACCTCGTCGTGGAACGGGGTCAGGTGCGGTGTCTGCTGGGTCCGTCGGGTTCGGGCAAGAGCACCTTCCTGCGCTGCATCAACCACCTCGAGAAGATCGACGCCGGGAGCATCAGCGTCGACGGCGAGCTCGTCGGATACCGACGCGCGGGCGACCGGCTGCACGAGCTGCGCGACGACGAGATCGCGCGCAAGCGCAGCGACATCGGGATGGTGTTCCAGCACTTCAACCTGTTCCCGCACATGACCGTGCTCGAGAACCTCATCGAGGCCCCGGTGATGGTGCGCCGAGAGAGGGCGACGGACGCGAAGGAGCGCGGGCGCGCGCTGCTGGACCGGGTCGGCCTCGCAGACAAGGCGGACGCCTACCCTCGGTCGCTCTCGGGCGGCCAGCAGCAGCGGGTCGCCATCGCCCGGGCGCTGAACATGCGTCCCAAGCTCATGCTGTTCGACGAGCCGACCTCCGCGCTCGATCCGGAGCTGGTCGGCGAGGTGCTCGACGTGATGCGCGACCTCGCGGACGAAGGCATGACGATGATCGTCGTCACGCACGAGATCGGCTTCGCCCGCGAGGTGGCCGACACCGTGACGTTCATGGACGGGGGAGTCGTCGTCGAGAGCGGCCCGCCGGCGCAGGTGCTCGGCGATCCCGAGCACGCGCGCACCCGGGCCTTCCTGGCCAAGGTGCTCTGAGGGCGGTCAGGAGGCGATCTCGTCGAAGGCCTGCTGGAGTGCGGTCTGCACGGCCTCGAGGGCGGGGCGGTGGGAGGCGCCGTGCCGCACCGCGGTGAAGACGTCGCGGCGGGGTCGCCCCGGCAGGTCGTACAGCCGGACCGGCGGGTCGTCGCCCGCGAACACCAGGTCGGGGATCATGCCGGCGGCGCGTCCGGCCGCAACGAGCCGGATGTGCGCGGTCAGATCGGTCAGCTCGAACGGGACGTGCGGCTCGAACCCGACCGCCCGGCACTGCTGCGTGGCCCAGTGCCGCGCGGCGGTGCCGACCGGCTCCATCACCCAGGGGCGGTCGCGGAGTGCGGCGAGCTCGGTCTCGCGCTCGTCGGGACCGACGGCGAGACGGATGCTGTCGAGCCCGAGGAAGGCGCGATCGAGGCCGGCCCGGTGCTCGCGGGTGTGACCGGGGTACTGTTCGGCGACGACGAGGTCGAACCCGCGTGCGGCGAGCTCGAACAGTCCTTCCTCCGGCGGGAGTTCGGTGACCTCGAGCCGCAGGCCGGGCGACGTGTCGGCGAGCAGCTCCAGCACCCGCGGGATGAGGCCGTGGACGGCGGACTGCATCGCCGACACGCGGACGGGCGAGAGAGACGGCTGCATCCGCTCGAGCTCGCTGCGCACCTCCTCGTCGGCAGCGAGCATGCGCGCGGCGTGTGCTGCGAGAGCCTCGCCCTGCGCAGTCAGCCTCACGCGCCGGCCGTCGGGGCGCAGGAGCGCGACGCCCGCTTCGCGCTCGAGCTGTGCGAGTTGCTGCGAGATGGTCGACGGGCTGTACGCGAGGGCTTCGGCCACCGCGGCGAGCGTTCCCCGCACCGATAGCTCGTGCAACAGGCGCAGGCGTCGGAGGTCGAACACGCGGTAGTCCATTCATCGAAAGTATCGAACGGTACTGATCGTAAACGATTGCTTTTCTCGATGGGACTCTGCCCCGCAGACTGAGCCCACCCACGGAAGGACCCTCATGACCGCGCCAACCGCTCCCGCCGCCTCACCGGCCGCCGCTCGCGCCGAGATCGGAGTCGGCGACCTCGCCGACGATGCCGTCACGCTCGTGCGTCGGTGGCTCGAAGCAAGCCGTGACGAGAAGGTCGACGCCTCCGCCGAACGCCTCGCCGGCGTGTTGCGCGATCCGCACGGCCTCGATTTCACGGTGGGCTTCGTCGACGGAGTGGTCCGGCCCGAGGACACCCGGGTCGCCGCCCGCAACCTCGCCGCGCTCTCCCCGCTCATCCCGGGATTCCTGCCGCTGCCGCTGAAGGCCGCCATCCGGCTGGGAGCCTTCGCGGCCCCTCTGGCGCCGGGCGTCGTGGTTCCGGCGGCGCGGATGGCGCTGCGTGCGATGGTCCGTCACCTCATCGTAGACGCGACCGACCGCAAGCTCGGTCCGGCGATCGCACGGATCCGGGGTGAGGAGGGCGTCCGCCTCAACGTCAACCTGCTGGGCGAGGCCATCCTCGGAAAGAAGGAGGCGGCGCGCCGCCTCGCCGGCACGCGCAAGCTCCTCTCTCGCGAGGACGTCGACTACGTCTCGATCAAGGTGTCGTCGACCGTGGCGCCGCACACGCCCTGGGCGTTCGATGACGCCGTGGCGGATGCCGTCGACGCGCTGCGCCCCCTGTATCGCGTCGCCGCCGCGGGTCGGAAGTTCCTCAACCTCGACATGGAGGAGTACAAGGACCTCGACCTGACGATCGCCGTCTTCATGCGCGTCCTCGATGAGCCGGAGTTCCGAGACCTGGAGGCGGGGATCGTGCTGCAGGCGTACCTCCCGGACGCCCTCGGAGCCATGATCCGCCTGCAGGAGTGGGCCGCCGCGCGCGTCGCCGGCGGCGGCGCCCCGATCAAGGTGCGCGTCGTGAAGGGCGCGAACCTGCCGATGGAGCGCGTCGACGCGGACATCCACGACTGGCCGCTGGCCACGTGGGAGTCCAAGCAGGCGTCGGACGCGTCGTACAAGGCCGTGCTCGACTACGCGCTGCGACCCGAGCACACCGCGCACGTGCGTATCGGCGTCGCCGGTCACAACCTGTTCGACATCGCCCTGGCCTGGCTGCTCGCCGAGCGGCGGGGCGTGGTCGAGGGCATCGACATCGAGATGCTCCTCGGCATGGCCACAGCTCAGGCCGCCGTCGTGCGCCGTACCGTCGGGTCGATCCTCCTGTACACGCCGGTGGTGCACCCGCGGGAGTTCGACGTCGCGATCGCCTACCTCATCCGCCGGCTCGAAGAGGGGGCGTCGGCCGAGAACTTCATGTCGGCCGTGTTCGACCTCGATGCCGACGAGCAGTTGTTCGCCCGGGAGCGCGATCGGTTCCTCGCGGCGATCGATGCGATGCCGGCAGGCGTTCCCGCGCCGCGCCGTGTGCAGGACCGCACCGTGCAGCCGGCCCCGGCGCCCACGACGGGGTTCGCGAACACACCCGACTCCGACCCGGCCATCTCGGCCAACCGTCGATGGGCGGACGGCATCCTCGAGCGCATGTCCGATTCGGCCCTCGGGTTCGAGACGGCCCGGACGAGCGCGCTCGCAGACGCCGCCGCCGTGGACGCGGCGGTGGACGCCGCCGTCGCCGCGGGCGCGTCCTGGCGTGCACTCACGGCCGACGAGCGCGCCGAGATCCTCCACCGTGCCGGCGACGTGCTGGAACGCCGACGCGCCGACCTCATCGAGGTGATGGGGGCGGAGTGCGGCAAGGTCGTGGAGCAGAGCGACCCCGAGGTCTCCGAGGCCATCGACTTCGCCCACTACTACGCCGAGCAGGGTCGCGGCCTCGCGCACATCGACGGCGCCGAGTTCACCCCCGCTCGCCTGACCGTCGTCACGCCGCCGTGGAACTTCCCGGTGGCCATCCCTGCCGGATCGACGCTCGCCGCGCTCGCCGCCGGCAGCCCCGTCATCATCAAGCCCGCGCTGCAGGCCCGGCGATCGGGTGCCGTCATGGTCGAGGCGCTGTGGGAGGCCGGGGTGCCCCGCGACGTGCTCACCTACGTCCAGCTCGACGAGGCCACGCTCGGAGCGCGACTGGTCGCCCACCCCTCCGTGGAGCGCGTCGTGCTGACGGGCGCCTACGAGACGGCGGAACTGTTCCGCTCGTTCCGTCCCGACCTTCCCCTGATGGCCGAGACCAGCGGCAAGAACGCGGTCATCGTCACGCCGAGCGCCGACCTGGACCTCGCCGCGAAGGACGTCGCGATGTCGGCCTTCGGACACGCGGGTCAGAAGTGCTCGGCGGCATCCCTCGTGGTCCTGGTCGGCTCGGTCGCGACGTCGGAGCGCTTCCGCGGGCAGCTCGTCGACGCGGTCACCTCGCTGGAGGTGGGGCTGCCCTGGCAGGCCGCCAGCCGCGTCGGGCCGCTCATCGAGCCGGCCTCCGGCAAGCTGCTGCGCGCCCTGACGACGCTCGAGGCCGGCCAGTCGTGGATCGTCGAGCCGCAGCAGCTCGACGCCGACGGCGCGCTGTGGCGCCCCGGCATCCGCGACGGCGTGCGTGCGGGCTCGGAGTTCCATCTCACCGAGTACTTCGGGCCGGTGCTCGGCGTCATGACGGCGGCGACCCTGGACGAGGCGATCGATCTCGTCAACGCGATCGACTACGGCCTCACCTCGGGTCTGCACGCCCTCGACGACGGCGAGATCCAGACGTGGCTTCGCCGCATCGAGGCGGGCAACCTGTACGTCAACCGCGGGACGACCGGCGCGATCGTGCAGCGACAGCCGTTCGGCGGCTGGAAGAAGTCGGTCGTGGGGCCGGGAGCGAAGGCCGGCGGTCCGAACTACCTGTCGGGGTTCGGCACGTGGTCGGACGGTGCAGCGGTTCCGGCGCGTCCGTCTCGGCCCGATGGCTTCGCATCCGCCGCGCTCGCGGCGGTGCCGGCCGAGGACCGGGACTGGCTCGCCGCGGCCCTCGCGAGCGACGCCACGGCGTGGAGCGAGGAGTTCGGCGTCGCCCGCGATGTCAGCGCGCTGCAGTCCGAGCAGAACGTCTTCCGCTACGCGCCGGTGCCGGTCACGGTGCGTATCGACGCGGCCGCGGACGTCGCTCTCGTGCGCTCGGTCGCCGCGGGACTCCGAGTGGGAGCCGAGGTCTCGGTCAGCTCCGCCGCCGAGCTCGCGCCCGGCGTGCGGGCGTGGCTCGAAGGCTCCGGCGTCCCGGCGCGCGTCGAGGACGCCTCGACGTGGTCACGTGGCGCGGCATCCCTGGCCCGCTCGGGCGGTCGGGTACGTCTGCTGGGCGGATCGGCCGCCGACTTCGTCGAAGCGACGGCAGGATCCCCCGCGGTGGCGGTGTACGACGCGCCGGTGGTGACGGCCGGTCGCATCGAGACCCTGCCCTTCCTCCGCGAGCAGGCGGTCTCCATCACCGCGCACCGCTTCGGCACACCGCGCCGCCACCCGGTCCCCGCTCCGGTCGGCGGCATCCGATGAGGCGCACCCCCGATTACGCCGTCGGGGACGCCGACTGGGTGAAGGCCCTCGTCCGGGAGAACCCGTGGGCATCGCTGATCTCGTTCGTGCCGGGCCGGGGCCTCGTCGCCTCGCACTACCCGATCATGCTCGAGGAGGACACGGACGCCATCGTCATCGTCAGCCACGTCGGCCGCCCCGATGAGCGGCTGCACGAACTCGGTCGCCATGAACTGCTGGTCGTCATCTCGGGTCCGCAGGGGTACGTCTCACCAGGCTGGTACGAGGTCACGCCCGCCGTTCCGACGTGGAACTTCGCCGTCGCGCACGCCTACGGCACACCCGAGCTGCTGAGCGACGAGGACAACCTGGACGTGCTCGAGAGGATGGTGCGGCATCTCGAGCGCCCGCTCGCCACGCCTTTCCTCATGACGGGCACCCTCGAGAACGAGGAGTACGCGCGCCGCATCGTCGGCGGCACCGTCGGCTTCCGGCTGCGCGTGGACCGCTTCGAGGCCAAGGAGAAGATGAGCCAGGACAAGCCGCCGGCCGTGGTCGACCGGGTGCTCGCGCATCTGCGGTCACCGGGTCCGTACGCGAATCCGGCTCTCGCCGACAGGATGGAGCGGGTGCACCACCCCCGCCGAGGAACGGAGAACGCATGACCGCCTCCGACCTGCTGCTGCGCGGCGCCCGCACCTACGGCGGAGGAGAACCGCTGGACGTACGTCTGTCGGGCGGGCTGGTCGGGTCGGTCGCCCCCGCGGGCGTGCTGGACCCGGAGGGTGCCGAGACGATCGACCTCGACGGCCGCTTCGTCGGTCCCGGCCTGTGGGACGCGCACGTGCACTTCACGCAGTGGGTGATCCAGCAGCGCCGCGTCGACCTCGCCGGCACCCGCAGTGCGTCCGACGCGGTCGCGGTCGTGCGGCAGGCGCTCGTGAACGGCTTCCCGACCACCGACGGCGTGCTGTTCGGATACGGCTACCGCGACGGCCTGTGGAACGAGCCGACGACCCAGGCGGCTCTCGACGTCTTCGCGCAGCCCGTCGTGCTCATCAACGGCGACCTGCACAGCGCATGGATGAACTCCGCGGGGGCCGCGCGCCTCGGTCTGCATCCCGATCCGTCGGGCGTGGTCAGCGAGGGAGAGTGGATCGGCGTCCTGCAGCGGTTCCACACGGAGTCCGTCCTGCCCGTCGCCGACTACCGGACGGCCGCCGAGGCCGCCGCCGCGCGCGGTGTCATCGGGATCGTGGAGTACGAGAACGTGCTCAACATCGACGAGTGGGCCGAGCGCGTCGCAGGGGGCGTCGACAGCCTCCGCGTGGATGCCGCGGTCTGGCCCGACGAGCTCGACACCGCGCTGGGGCGCGGCCTGCGCACCGGCGACCCCGTCGAGCCCTCGGGCCTCGTCACGATGGGGCGACTCAAGGTCGTCGTCGACGGCTCGCTCAACACACGGACCGCGTACTGCTGGGATCCCTACCCGGGCCTCGACGCTCATGCGGCACACAGCTGCGGGGTGAGCAGCATCCCCGTGTCGCAGCTTCGAGACCTGCTCGTCCGTGCCCGCGCCGGTGGCATCCAGGCCGCGGTGCACGCCATCGGCGACCGCGCCAACACGGAGGTCCTCGATACCTTCGAAGAACTCGGGATGCCGGGGATCATCGAGCACGCGCAGCTCGTGCGCTCCGACGACTTCGCCCGCTTCGCCCGGCTCGGGCTCATCGCCAGCGTCCAGCCCGAGCACGCCATGGACGACCGCGACGTCGCGGACCGCTACTGGGCCGGACGCACCGGCCGTGCCTTCGCCTTCGGTTCGCTGCACGCGGCGGGCGTGGCCCTCCGGCTCGGATCGGATGCGCCTGTCGCGCCGCTCGATCCGTGGCACGCGATCGCCTCGGCGGTGGTGCGGAGCAGGGGGGAGCGCGACCCGTGGCACCCCGAGCAGTCGCTGCCGCTCGACGTCGCCCTCGCCGCGAGCACGCGGCATCCGCTCGCCGCCGGCGCACCGGCCGACATCGTCGTCACCGATGCCGACCCGTTCGAGCTCGGGCGCGACGCGCTGCGCGCCATGCCGGTCGCGGCGACGCTGCTCGCGGGCCGATTCACCCACCGGGCGCTCTAGCGGCGCGAAGGAGGGGACGTCCGTCGGGCCGGGCGGGGCGGGCCCGGCCCGGTCGGGTCAGGCCTCGACGGTCAGCGTCGCGGTGAGCGATCGCGAGACACAGGGGTAGACCACGCCCGTCCCCTCGGTTCCCAGGGAGTCCCGGTGCTCGGGCTCGCCGGCATGCACCGTCAGCGCGCACGAACCGCAGACGCCGCGCAGACACGAGCCGGGCGCCTCGATGCCGGCGCCGCGCAGCGCCTGCAGCATCGACCATTCGGCGGGAACCGCGATCTCGACCTGGGACCGCGCGGCGATGACGGTGAAGGCCGTGTTGGGGGCGAAGGTGCGCTGGGCGGGTTCGAACCGCTCCATGTGGAGGCGGGATCCTCGAGGAAGGATGTCGCGCACGTCGGCGAGCGCGTCGGCGAAGCGACGCGGCCCGCAGGCGTAGACGTCGGTGCCCGCCCTGACGGCGCCGAGCACCTCGCGCAGATCCTTTCGTCCCGCGGTGCTGCTGACGTGCACGTGCACGCGCTCGCCGAAAGCCGCGAGTTCGTCGGCGAACGCGACGTCCTCCGCGCGGCGGGCGAGGTACAGCATCCGCCAGTCTGCCCCGATCGACTCGAGGTGTCGGGCCATGGCGAGGAGGGGGGTGATCCCGATGCCCGCGGCCAGCAACAGGTACGCCGGAGAGGAGTCGAGTGGGAACAGGTTGCGCGGAGGACGGACGTACACGCGGCGCCCGACCTGCAGATGTTCGTGGATGTAGTACGACCCGCCCCGGGAGAGCGGCTCCCGCTGGACGGCGATCCGGTACCGGGAGATGTCGCGCGGGTCGCCGCAGAGGGAGTACTGCCGCTCCTGACGGGTGACGAGCTGAACGTCGACGTGTGCGCCGGGCTCCCAGGGGGGAAGCTCGGCGCCGTCGGGGTGGGCGAGTCGGATGCTGAGGATCGACGGCGTCTCACGCCGGATGTCGCTGACGACGAGCGGCATCATGTCGCTGCGGTCGCGCATTCAGTACAGCACCCGGTTGCCCGAGGCGACCGATCGGTCGATCGCCTCACCCACCTCGGCATCGAGTCCGGACATGCTCGCCCAGATCGCCCCCGAGGTCGGCACCTCAGCGGCGAGGTCCTGCATGTCGGCGTCCCAGATTCCGCCGCGCAGCAGCGCCCGGCCGCAGTGCAGGTACACCTCCTCGGTGCGAACCACGATCGCCAGCTCCGGCACCGAATGGTCCTGCTCGAGCATCGCGAGCAGGTCCGGGTCATCGGTGATGAAGGCGCTGCCGTTGATGCGCAGCGTCTCGCTCATGCCCGGGACGAAGCACAACAGGCCCACGTGCGGGTTCTCGAGCATGTTGCGGAACGAGTCGACGAGGCGATTGCCGAGTCGATCGGGGATGACGAGGGTGCGGCGATCGAGTGCGCGGACGAAGCCGGGGTAGTCGCCGCGCGGTGAGCAGTCGCAGGCACCCTCGGCGTCGGAGGTCGACAGGCACAGGAACGGGGAGTGCGCGAGGAACCGCAGGCAGTTGTCGTCGAGATGGTCGAGGATCTTGTCGACGGCCGCCTGGCTCGGCTCGCCCAGTTTGGCGCGGATACCGTCGAGATCGACGCGTGCGAAGTCCGTCGAGAGCATCCTTCGACGATAGGCGAAGCGCGCTCAGGCGCAACGTGCCCCGAACACAGGGTTTCGGGCAGAGATGTGCCGGCGGCACAACCGCCCCGCGGGCCTGATCCGTCGTCGGTCGGATCGCGGGAGTCGTGTCAGCGGCTCGCGCCGAGAAGGCGCACGCGGCACGCCAGTTCGACCGCGAACCGGATGTCGGGATCCTCGAGGTCGAGCTGCAGCACCTCGCGGATGCGCTTGAGGCGGTATCCGACGGCGTTCGGGTGCAGGTTCAGCTCGCGCCCCGCGCTCGCGAGCGAGTTCCGGTGTGCGAGGTAGGCCAGGAGCGTCCGCGCCGAGGTGGCCGCCCGTTCGGGGCCGAGCGCGTCGAGAGGGGTGAGGACGTCGTTGAGCAGGCTCCGACTGATCGGCGAGGCGTAGAAGTCCAGCAGCACGCGCCGCAGTCCCGTGACGTCGGTGAGCTCGACGCCGCCCGGCCTGCCCGCGGCGACCGCGGAGTCGGCGGCGATCCGCGCCTCCGCGGCGGACTGGCGCAGTCCGATCGCGCCGAGCTGCGGCGTGCCGAGACCGAGCGTGTAGGCCCAGCCGGCACCGGCGAGTCGCCGCGCCTGGCGCTGCAGTCGCTCGCCGACCTCGCGCAGGCGGCGCTGATGATCGCCCGCGCCGTGATCCTCCGTGCTGACCAGCAGCATGTCCTCCTGGATGAAGGCGACGTGCCACATCTCCGCCCGGCCCTCCACGAGCTGGAGCGCGAACAGTTCGAGCGCCGGTCCGACCCCGCGCGGCGGCCGGGCGTCGGGGTCGCCGATGGCGGTGGGCTTGAGCCAGCCGACGACGTGCGAGAGCGGTAGCGGGAAGCCCAGCCGTGCTGCCTGTCCGACGAAGGCTTCCACCCGCGAGGACTCGGCCAGCACGAGCTCCACCAGGAGGTCCGCGCGCGACTGGGTCGGCGCGTACCGTTCGCGCATCTGCCGTTGCGATGCGCGCGACAGGAGCGAGGCGACGACCGGGCGCGCGACGTCGGCCGCGGCATCCGGGCGATCGGAGACCAGCCGGCCGATCGGCACCTCGCCGACGCAGACGGCGTCGTTGTCGCTCCAGAGCGCGGTGGGGTCGTCCTCCAGGGTGAGGCGGATCCCGAGCGCCCGTCCGGCTGCCGTGAGGATGTCGTCGACCGAACCGTCGGGGGAGGCTGCCGCGGCGGTGGCCTGCTCGATCGCGTATGCGGCACGCATCATCGCCTCGGAGGCTCCGGCCGACAGGAGCCGGTCGATCGCCACGGTGAGGTCGGAAGGCTTCGCCAGTGGGGCGGCGAGCACCGGGACGCGACCGCGTTCGGCGAGGGCGACCGCGGTCTCGGCCAAGGCGAGATCGGTCGTGAAGACGAGGCCGGCGAGGCCTCGGGCGCTCGCCTGGCGGAGAGCCACATCGAGCCGGTACGGGGCCGGATTCTCGGTCGCGGGGATGATGGCGAGCGTGCCCGCCGCGAGGGCGTCGAGGGTGTCGAGCGTCGCGATGTCGACCGATGCGATGTCTTCGCCGGTGGCGGGACCGGCGGCGAGGTCGAGTCCCAGACGCTCCCGCTCGGCGAGGAGGTCACGGATGGAGAACTGTGCCATGAGCACAAGTGTGCCTGATTCTCTGGCTGCTCGGCACATTGTCGCATCACGGAACCCTGCCTACTGTCGGAGCATGGTCCACGCCTCTCCCGATGCCCCGACACGCGAACGGCTCACATCCGTCAGTGCCGCCGACATCGCCCCGCTCGCCGCCGGCTGCGCCGTCTTCGGAACCGGAGGGGGCGGCGCCGTCTACACCTCGCAGCTCTCGACCGAGCAGGCGCTGGAAGCTGCCGGACCGGTGAGCCTCGTCACGGTCGACGAGCTCGACGCCGACGATGCCGTGATCATGATGTCGGGGATCGGCGCTCCCACGGTCGGCATCGAGATGCTCTCGTCGACGAGTCAGATCGATGCGCTGCTCGCCGGCGCCGAGGCCGCCGCGGGACGTCCGATCACCACGCTCATGGCGGCGGAGATCGGTGGGAGCAACGGCGTCAGCCCCGTCGGCTGGGCCGCGCGCCTCGGGCTGAAGCTCCTGGATGCGGACGGCATGGGCCGCGCGTTCCCCGAGGCGACGATGATCGCGATGAACGTCGCAGGAGTGCCCTGCGACTTCGCGGTCATGGCCGATGTCGTCGGCAACGTCGTCACGATGCGCACCGTCGACCTCGCCTGGCTCGAGCGCCACGCGCGCGCCGTCACCGTCGCCAGCGGCGGACTGTGCCTGGGTGCGCACTATCCGCTCACCGCGGCGACCGCCAAGGGCGCGGTGATCGAGGGCACCGTCAGCGCGGCCATCCGCGTCGGCCGCGCCCTGCTGTCGTCGCCGGACCCCGTTCGTGCGGTCGCCGAGGAGCTCGCCGCCGCCGTCCTGGTCTCGGGCAAGGTCATCGACGTCGCCCGTCGCACCGAGGGCGGCTTCGTGCGCGGCTCGGTCACGATCGCCGGTGTCGGCGCCGACCGAGGACGGCTGCAGCGCATCGAGCTGCAGAACGAGAATCTGATCGTCCTCGAGGACGGTGAAGTCCTCGCCACCGTCCCCGACCTCGTCACGATCGTGGATTCCGAGACCGGGCACGCGATCTCGACCGAGATGCTGCGGTTCGGCCAGCGCGTGTCGGTGCTCGCGTGGGCGTGCGATCCGCTGTGGCGAACCGAACGAGGGCTCGAGCTCGCCGGTCCCGGCGCCTTCGGATACGACCTTCCCTACGTTCCGTTCGAGGGAGCACAGCGATGAACGAACCACGCCCCCTGTCCATCGGGGTCGACGTGGGCGGCACCAACACCGACGCCGTCGTGCTCGACGAGCTCGGTGCCGTGCTCGCCTCGACCAAGCAGCCGACCACCCCGGACGTCACCGGCGGAATCCGAGCGAGCATCGCCGAGGTGCTCGCCCAGATCGGCGAGCGCCGTCACCGCGTCTCGCGCGTCATGCTCGGCACGACCCACGCGACGAACGCCATCGTCAGCCGCCGCGAGCTCGGGCGGGTGGCGATGGTGCGTCTCGGCGCCCCAGCCGCGACCGAGTATCCGCCGCTGAGCGGCTGGCCCGCCGATCTCACCGCCACAGCGCTCGCGGGGACGTCGATGCTGGGCGGCGGCCACATGGTCGACGGCACGCCCATCGCGCCGCTCGATCGCGACGGCATCCTGCGGTTCCTCGACGGACTCGATCGCTTCGACGCGGTGGCCGTCGCGGGCATCTTCAGCCCCTCTTTCCCCGAGCAGGAGCTCGAGGTCGCCGCGCTGATCCGGTCCCACTTCGGTCCCGACGCGCAGGTGTTCCTGAGTCAGGACATCGGCCCCATCGGGCTCCTCGAGCGCGAGAACGCCACCGCGCTGAACGCGGCGCTGTACGGCGTCGCGCGCTCCGTGACGCGCGCGCTGCTGACGGTCGTCGAGGAGGAGGGGCTCGACGCGACCACGTACTTCGCGCAGAACGACGGCACGCTGATGTCGCTCGACTACGCCGCGCAGTATCCCGTCCTCACCATCGGGTCGGGGCCGGCGAACTCGATCCGCGGCGCCGCATACCTCTCGGGGGTCGACGACGCCATCGTCGTCGACGTCGGTGGAACCACCTCCGACCTGGGGGTGCTGGTGAACGGGTTCCCGCGCGAGTCGACGCTGCCGCGCGAGATCGGCGGCGTCCGCACGAACTTCCGGATGCCCGACATCCTCAGTCTCGCCGTCGGCGGCGGCACCGTCGTGGACCCGGCGACCGGTCGGCTCGGCCCGGAATCGGTCGGCTACCGCATCGAGAGCGACGCGCTGCTGTTCGGCGGGTCGATCGCGACGCTCACGGATGCGGCGATCCTCGCCGGCGCATCGCTGGGGGGACGATCGCTGCCGAACCTGACCGGCGGCACCCGGTCCGCTCTGCGCTCCGCGCTGGGCCGAGCCCACGAGCGCCTCGAGGAGGCGGTGGAGCGCCTCTCGCTCGGACGCCTCGATCTGCCGCTCGTCGTCGTCGGCGGGGGAGCGTTCCTCGTCCCCGACGACCTCCCCGGCGCGGGCACCGTCGTCCGCCCGCACCACGGCGACGTCGCCAACGCGGTGGGGGCGGCCATCTCGCTCGCGGGCGGCCGCGCCGACCAGATGAGCGACGTCGAGGACCGTGAGGCGGCGATCGAGGCGGCCTCCACGGCAGCGATCGCGAAGGCCATCCAGGCCGGGGCCGATCCGCTGCAGGTCGCCGTCGTCGACGTCCTCGAAACCCCCGTGTCCTACACGACGCGTCCCACCGTCAAGGTCTCGGTCAAAGCCGCCGGCCCGCTCGCGCACCTCGGTGCCTTCGCCCCCGCCGCGACCTGACAGCTCCACCCCCTTGCACCAGCAACCCGAGGAGTAATCATGCACCGACGCACCACCCTGCCGGCGGTCCTCGCCGGCGGCGCAATTCTCGCCCTCACGCTCGCCGGCTGCGCCGGCGGCGGGCAGGGCGGCGGCGACGAGCCCGTGTCCGGCGGCGTCTTCCGCCACGCCGTCTATCCCGAGGTCGGCAGCATCGAGCCGATGACCGCCAACCAGCCCCAGGAGCTCCAGATCCTGACCTACGCGTACGAGGGGCTCATCTACACCGACGGCGAAGGCGAGGAGTACCCCTGGCTCGCGGAGTCGTGGGAGATCGGCGAGGACGGCAGATCCGTCTCGTTCCAGCTCAAGGACGGCATCACGTTCCACGACGGCACGCCCTTCGACGGCGCCGTCGCCGCCGCGAACATCAACTATCACGCCGACCCGGCTAACGCGACCGTCCTCGCGGACGTGCTGCCGGCCGGGCTCGTTGCGACCGGTGACGGGCTGACGCTGGAAGTCACCGCCGACGCATCCGACCCGTTCCTCGCGAACATCGTCGGCGACATCTTCATGGTGGCGCAGGCGGGTCTCGACGATCCCGCCAGTCTGGAAGCGGCATCGAACGGCACCGGTCTCTACGAGCTCACGGACGTCGCGGCGGACAAGTACACCTTCGTCACGCGCGACGACTACACCTGGGGGCCGGACGGGCTCACCTCCGAGACCGAAGGACTTCCCGACGGCCTCGAGGTGTCGGTCGTGACGGACGAGTCCACGCGCGCCAACCTCCTGCTCTCGGACGGCGTGAACGCGGCGCAGGTCGAGGGGCCGGATGTCGAGCGCATCGAGGCCGCGGGGTACGCGTACGCCGGACGCATCAACCCCATCGGCCAGATGCTCTTCAACGAACGTCCCGACCGGCCCACATCCGACCCGCTCGTGCGCGAGGCGCTCGTCCTCGGCTTCAACCACGAGGAGGCGACCGAGGTCGTCACGGGGGGCCGCCCTTACGAGCTGACGTCGTGGATCACCGATGCCCCGTTCACCTGCTTCAACGATCAGCCCGTCTGGGAGCGGCCCGCATCCGACCCCGAGCGCGCCGCCGAGCTGCTCGACGAGGCCGGTTGGACCGCGGGCGCCGACGGCTCCCGCTCCAAGGACGGCGTGCCCCTGAGCATCAACTTCATCTACGACGCGGCATCGGGCGGGCACGCCTCTGCCGGCGAGCTCGTCGCCGAGGACTGGGACCAGCTCGGCATCACCACGAACCTGATCGCGATGGACGGCGCGGCGTGGTCGGAGTACCTCTACGAGACGTTCGACTACGACACCGGTTGGATCCAGATCGGCGTCGGCAGCCCCGTCACGCAGGACCTGTTCTACGGCGGCGCATTCCCCGAGGACGGCGGCCTGAACTTCATGGGCGTGAACGACCCGGAATACGTCGCCTACGCCGACCAGGCGCGGGCCGCGGCCACGCCCGAGAAGGCGTGCGAGTCCTGGGAGCAGGCGGAGAAGGTCGTCGTCGAGAGCTTCCACACCTTCCTGATGGCCGGCACCGAGGCGCCGACGTTCATGAACGGCGCGACGTTCGAGATCACCGACTACATCCAGCCCGTCACGATCCGCATGACCGAGTGAGGAAGCGGCGATGACCACGACAGACCACCGGCCGGACGCGCCGGCCGCGGAGCGCACCGGGCCGAGGCCTCGGCTCTCACCGCGCAGCGACTTCGCGCTCCGGCGGATCGGTCGGCTCGTCACGAGTCTGGCTGTCGTGGTCCTCGCCGCGTTCTTCCTCGTCCACCTGGTGCCGGGCGACCCGGTGCGCGCAGCGCTCGGGCCGACCGCGCCGGCAGCGCTGGTCGAGCGCACCCGGGAGGCGCTGGGTCTCGATCTGCCGATCCTCCAACAGCTCGGCAACCATCTCGCGGGCCTCCTCCGCGGCGACCTGGGCACCTCAATCCAGACGGGCCTCTCGGTCGGCGACACGATCGCCGCTCGGTTCCCGACCACGCTGACCCTGGCCGCGCTCGGCTTCGCGTTGGCCGTGATCGCTGCGCTGCCGATCGGGATGGGAGCCGCGCTCCTCGCCCGCTCCGGGCGCGGGCGCACCGCGAACAGCGGCGTCGCCGCGGTCCTGGGCATCCTCATCGCCGTCCCCGACTTCGTCCTCTCCGTCGGGCTCATCGCGGTTTTCAGCATGGCGCTCGGCCTGCTGCCGCCGGCGGGGTGGGGCGATCCCGCCGACGCCGTGCTGCCGGTGCTCGCGCTGGCCCTGGGCCCCCTGGCCTACCTCGCCCGGATCGTGCAGGTCGAGATGATCAAGGTGCTCGATTCCACCTACATGGCCACGGCTCGCGCCAAGCGCCTGCCCCAGCGCGTGGTCCTGCTCCGCCACGCCCTGCCGAACATCGTGACCTCGACGTTGACCGTCGGCGGCCTGCTGCTGTCCGGCCTCGTGGCCGGCACCGTGATCATCGAGACCGTCTTCGCGATCCCCGGCGCCGGGAACACCCTCATCTCCGCCGTCGGCACGAAGGACTATCCCATGATCCAGGGCATGGTGCTCGTGTACGCGGGACTCGTCCTCGCCGTCAACCTCGTCGTCGACCTCATCCTCATCACCATCGATCCGCGTACCACGATCGCAGAAGGGTGAGAACCCGATCATGACGAACACCGTTCCCGGAAGAATCGACGCGAGCGCCCTCGCCGCACCGCCACGACGCCGACGCCGTTCGCGATGGGCGAGCACGACGGGCGTCGTCGCGATCGTCGGCGTCGCGGCTCTGCTGGTCATCGCGATCATCGGCCCGGACGTATGGTCGGAGGCGGCCACCGCGCGCAACATCGCGGATCGGTGGGCGACCGCGGGGCCCGAGCACCTCTTCGGCACCGACGACATCGGGCGGGACATCTTCGCCCGCGTCATGGTCGCCGCCCGTCTGTCGCTGCTGCTGACCGCGGGGGCCACGGCGATCCTCATCGGCGGCGGGCTGGTCATCGGTCTCACCGCCGCCATCCTCCCGCGCCACCCGCGCCGCGCACTGATCTGGGTGATGGACATCCTGCTGGCCTTTCCTTGGCTGCTGCTCGTCCTCTTCTTCTCCGTCATCTGGAACGTCTCCGCCGTCGGCGCCATGCTCGCGATCGGACTGGCGGGCATCCCGAGCATCACCCGGCTGGTGTACAACATGGCCTCATCGGTGACCGACCAGGACTACGTGCGTGCCGCACGCGTGATCGGCGTCGGTCCCGTCGGCATCATGGTCAAGCACGTCCTGCCCAACATCGCCAACCCGCTGCTGGTGCAGTCGGCGGCCGCCGCGAGCACGACGCTCCTCTCGTTCGCGGGGCTGTCGTTCCTCGGTCTCGGTGTGCAGCCACCCGAGTACGACTGGGGTCGTCTGCTCGACGAGGGGCTCGCTCACCTCTACACCAACCCGATGGCCGCCATCGGCCCCGGCCTCGCGGTCGTCTTCGCGGCACTGGTGTTCACGATGATCGCCGAGACGATCGGCGAGCAGCCGGGCCAGGGCCTCCGCGCGCTGGCGGAGGCGACCCGTGCCGCGGCCCTCGGTCGTCGTCCGGCGGCGGCGGTCCCGCCCGTCCACGAGCCCGCCGGCAACCTGGCGGAGGTCCGGAACCTGCACATCTCGTTCCCGGACGGCGACGGCGGTGTCGTCGAACGCGTGCACGGTGTGAGCCTGAGCGTCCGCCCGGGCGAGATCGTCGGCATCGTGGGAGAGTCCGGGTCCGGCAAATCGCTCACGGCGATGGCGCTCGCGGGCCTTCTCGAGCGGCCGGCCATGATCGACTCCGACGTGCGCCGCTTCGACGGCATCGATCTGGACGGCAAGCTCGGCCCCGCCGAGCGGCGGCGGCTGGGCGTCGAGATCGGTGTTGTCTTCCAAGACCCGCTGACGTCGCTGAACCCCGCCCTGACGATCGGACGTCAGCTCACCGAGGTTCCACGCCACCATCTCGGCATGAGCCGCGCGGCGGCGCGGCGGCGTGCTGTCGATGGTCTCGACGCCGTCGGCATCCCCGACGCGGACGGCCGCCTGCACGACTATCCGCACCAGTTCTCCGGGGGCATGCGACAGCGCGCGATGATCGGCATGGCGCTCACCGGATCGCCACGGCTGATCATCGCCGACGAGCCGACGACAGCGCTCGATGTGACGGTGCAGCGTCAGGTGCTCGCCGTTCTGCGCTCGGCGCAGCGGGCCACGGGAGCCGGCATCGTGTTCATCTCGCACGACATCGCGCTCGTGTCGGGATTCTGCGACCGCATCGTCGTCATGAAGGACGGGACGATCGTCGAGGAACTGCCCGCAGCACGGATCCGCGACCATGCGCAGGACCCCTACACGAAGGGTCTCATCGCATGCCTGCCGGACATGAGGACGGATCGCACGCAGCCCCTGCCCGTGATCGGCGAGCGATATCCGCACGACGGCGACGGCGACGGCGACCGGTCAGAGCCGGAAGAGACGGCCCGGTCCGGGTGGACGCACGTGGAGGTCGGCCGATGAGCGCGCTGCGGATCGAGGACCTGGTCGTGAGGTACGGACACCGTGAAGTGGTCTCGGGGGTCTCGTTCGAGGTGCCCGCCGGACGCACGCTCGGACTCGTCGGGGAGTCGGGCTCGGGAAAGTCGACCGTGGCGAACGCAGCCGTCGGTCTGGCTCCGGTGCACTCCGGCGAGATCCGCGTGCACGGCACGAGCGTCCTCGGGCGCGGTGCGGCGTCGCGCCAGGCTCGGCGACGCCTGCAGCTCGTCTTCCAGGATCCGTTCTCGGCGCTCGACCCGCGGATGCCGGTGGGCGACTCCATCGCCGAGGGGCTCATCGCCAGCCCCCGGTCGTTCACCCGCGCCGAGCGCCGGGATCGCGTGGCGGAGCTGCTGCGTCAGGTCGAGCTCGACCCCGCGCGGGCCGGCGAGCTTCCCCGTGCCTTCTCGGGCGGTCAGCGCCAGCGGATCACGATCGCCCGTGCGCTCGCGAGCGACCCCGGCATCCTCATCGCCGACGAGGTGACCTCGGCGCTGGACGTATCGGTGCAGGGTTCGATCCTGAACCTGTTGCGCGATCTGCAGCAGCGGCTCGAGCTGTCGATCCTCTTCATCTCGCACAACCTCGCGGTCGTCCGGTACATCAGCGACGAGATCTGCGTCATGCGCGGCGGGCGTGTCGTCGAGGCGGGCCCCACCGAGTCGCTCCTGGCGAACCCGACCGCCGCCTACACGCGCGAGCTGCTCGAGGCCGTGCCGGTCCTGGGGCGACGCATGGAGTTCGGCGAATGAGC
The DNA here is from genome assembly GCF_013389665.1 of Microbacterium oleivorans. Classification (NCBI taxonomy): domain Bacteria; kingdom Bacillati; phylum Actinomycetota; class Actinomycetes; order Micrococcales; family Microbacteriaceae; genus Microbacterium; species Microbacterium oleivorans. Next base: position 3,305,570 of record NZ_CP058316.1, read on the forward strand.
GTCCTGTGATCACCGCTCCGGCGGCACTGCTGCCGTCCCTCGTCTCACTGCGACGAGTGCTCCACGCCGAGGCCGAGGTGGGCCTGGACCTGCCGCGCACGCAGCGGCTCATCGTCGAAGCGCTGGCCGGGCTCGATCTCGAGATCACGACGGGCGCAACCCTGACCTCGGTCACGGCGGTGCTCCGCGGCGGTCGACCGGGCCCCGTCGTGCTGCTGCGTGCCGACATGGACGCCCTCCCGGTCATCGAGAGCACCGGGCTGCCGTTCGCCGCGGCCGACGCGATGCACGCCTGCGGGCACGACCTGCACATGGCGGGTCTGGTCGGCGCCGCGCGCCTGCTCGCGGCGCGGCGCGCCGAGCTGCCGGGAACCGTCGTCTTCATGTTCCAGCCCGGCGAGGAGGGATACGCGGGCGGTCGCATCATGCTCGACGAGGGGGTGCTGGATGCCGCGGGCGAGCGGCCCGTCGCGGCGTACGCCGTGCACGTCGACTGCACGACGGAGGGCGGGACCGCGGTCACCCGGCCGGGGCCCATCATGGCGAGCGCGAGCGGGCTCCGCGTGACGGTGCGGGGGAGCGGCGGCCACGCGGCCTGGCCCGCGCACGCGATCGACCCGATGCCCGTCGCGGCCGAGATCGTGCTCGCCGTGCAGTCCTTCGTCGCGCGTCGGGTGCCCGTGAGCGATCCCGCGATCGTGTCGGTCACACGGATCGCCTCCGACTCGGCGGCCCCCAACGTGCTCTCGGCGACCGTCGAGCTCGAGGCCAACGTGCGCACGCTCTCACCGCAGACGCTGCAGCTGATCCGCACCGAGCTCCCGCGCCTCGTGACGGCGATCGGCGAGGCGCACGGCTGCCGAGTCGATGTTCGGTTCGTGGACTCGTACCCCGTCACGGTGAACGATCCCGCCGAGACCGCGGTCGTGCTCGGCATTCTGGACGAGATCTACGGCGCCGACAACGTGGTGCGGTTGCCGCAGCCCTCGATGGCCTCGGAGGACTTCGCCTACGTCCTCGAAGAGGTGCCCGGCACGCTCGTCTTCCTCGGCGTGCGCCCCGTCGCGACCCCCGCCGACGCGGCGGCGGGCATGCACTCCGCCGGTGCGGTGTTCGACGACGGCCGCCTCGACACGCACGCCGTCGTCCTCGCCGAGCTCGCGTGGCGGCGTCTGATCCGGTGAAGCGGAGGCCGCCCGCAGCGACCGTGGCCGCTCGCTGACGCCGTCGTCGCCGCCCCGCTGTGGATAACCGCGGCGCGGCGCGCGGGGAGGCATCCAGGATGCTGCGTGTGAGCACGTCCTCCCCGTCCCCGTCCCCGTCCTCGTCCCGGGCGCCGCGGCCGCCGTCCTCGGCACCCGTGCCCGAGCCGTCGTCGCCCCAGACCGGGTCCGTCCGCGACGGGATCGTGGCGCGATCGCGGGACCGTCTGCGTGCCGAGGGCGTCGACCCGGGCGCCGATCCGGCGGCCGCCGAGCGGATCGCCGCCGCCGAGGTCCGTCGTCACAACGACTTCGCGTTCGCGCGCGGGCTCGTTCCGGTCGATGACGAACCCGCGATGGTACGGGAGGTGATGGCATCGCTGTCGGGGTACGGTCCGCTGCAGGCGCTCCTGGACGACCCGAGCGTCGAGGAGCTCTGGATCAACGCTCCCGACCGCATCTTCGTCGCGCGTGGTGGTCGCAGCGAGCGCGTCGCTCTGAGCCTCACCGCGGGGCAGGTGCGGGACCTCGTCGAGCGGATGCTGCACGCGAGCGGTCGTCGCGTCGACCTGAGCCAGCCGTTCGCGGATGCATCGCTGCCGGACGGGTCGCGACTCCACGTCGCGATCCCCGACATCACGCGGCACTGGTCGGTGAACGTGCGGAAGTTCCTCCGCACCTATCGCACGCTGGACGACCTGGTCTCGATCGGTTCGGTCAGTGCCGAGGCGGCCTCGATGCTGCGCACCGCGATCGCGCACGGCCGTACCGTGGTGGTCTCCGGGGCGACGCACGCGGGCAAGACCACGCTGCTGGGCGCCCTCGTGGCGGCGAGCCCACCCGAACAGCGCGTCGTCACCGTCGAGGAGACCTTCGAGCTGGCCGTCGAGCTGCCCGACGTCGTCGCCCTTCAGGCGCGGCAGGCGAGCCTCGAGGGGACGGGCGAGGTCACGCTGCGGCGGCTCGTGAAGGAGGCTCTGCGCATGCGACCCGACCGGCTGGTCATCGGCGAGGTGCGCGATGCGGAGGCTCTCGACCTGCTCCTCGCGCTGAACACCGGCGTGCCCGGCGCCGCGACCGTCCATGCCAACTCGGCTGCCGACGCGCTGCGCAAGCTCGCGGCGCTGCCGCTGCTTGCGGGGCGCAACATCGACGTCGGCTTCGTGCAGGACGCCCTCGCCGCGGCCGTCGACCTCGTCGTGCACTGCGAGCGGATGGCCGACGGCACACGCAGGGTCGCCGAGATCCTGTCGCCGACGGGTGCGGTCCTCGATGGAGCGATCGTGACGCGGCCGCTGTACCGGGGCCGGGGATGACGCTCGTCTGGGGTGCGGTGCTCGCCGCGGGCCTCCTGCTGGTCGCGGCGCCATGGCTCTGGCCAGCAGGGGCCCGCCGTGTGCACCCCGACCCGCGTGCGCCGAGGGGATGGCCGACGCGTGCCCTCCAGGCCGCCGGCTTCGCGCACGCCCCGGCCGGGCGGCTGTTCGTCATCAGCGCGGGCGCGGCGGCGCTCGCGGCATCCCTCACCTGGCTGCTCACCTCGCTGCCGGCCGTGGGCCTCGTCGCGGCGGTCGCCGGCGCCGCCGCCCCCACCGCCTGGCTCCGGTCCCGGGCGCGGCGACTGCGCCGTGCCCGGCGCGCACTGTGGCCCGACGTCTGCGATCTGCTCGTCGCGTCGGTACGGGCGGGGATGCCGCTGCCCGACGCCGTAGCCTCCCTCGCCGAGAGCGGCCCACCGCCGTTGCGCGGGGCGTTCGCCGCCTTCGCTCGCGACATCGCGGCGTCGGGGCACTTCGACTCGAGCGCGGTGCGCCTGCAGGCGGCGCTGTCGGACCCGGTCGCGGATCGCATCATCGAATCGCTCCGGATGGCCCGCCAGGTGGGCGGCACCGAGCTCGTCCCGGTCCTGAACGCGCTGTCGAGCTCCGTCCGCGCCGACGCGGCGCTGCGCGCGGAGGTCGAGGCGCGGCAGTCATGGATCCGAGGCGCGGCGGTCCTCGGTCTCGTCGCGCCCTGGGTCATCCTGACGCTTCTCGCGTTGCGACCCGAGGCCGCCCGGGCGTACGCGAGCGCCGAGGGCGGGGTGCTCATCCTCGTCGGGGCAGGGGTGTCGGTCGTCGCGCACCGCATCCTGCTGCGGATCGGCAGGCTGCCCGAGCCGCGGCGGTGGGCGCGATGATCGATCTCACGGATGCCGCCACCGCGGTCCTCCTCGGCGGGTCGCTGGCGACCGGTCTGCTGCTTGCAGCCACCCGGGTGCCGCGATGGTCGGCCCCGACGCTGAGCCGGCGGATCGCACCGTACCTCCGTGACATCGCCGACCCGCGCGGTCTCACGCCGCTGCACCCGGTCGCCCCCGGAGCACGAGCGTGGCGCCGGCGGCGTGACGAGGTGATCGGGCGGCTGGGTGACCCCGACGCGACGCGGCGCGACCTCGAACGGGCCGGCTGGTCGGTGTCGGTCGTTGGCTTCCGTGCGCGTCAGTTGGCGGCTGGGCTGGTGGGACTGCTGTCGGGTGGACTCGGTGCGGTCGCCGTGGTGCTCCTCGGTCGACCGGCTCCGGCGACCGCGGTGCTGCCGGTGGTGAGCGCCCTGTGCGCGCCGATGATCGTCCGGCTCGTCCTGGCCTCGGCGGTGCGGCGCCGTTCGCGACGCATGCGCGAGGATGTGCCACTCGTGCTGGAGTTCCTCGCGCTGTGCCTCGCCGCAGGCGAGTCGCTGACGGACGCGCTCCGGCGGGTCGGCGACATGGGCGCGGGCGACCTCACCGACCACGTGCGGACGGCCGTGCTCGCCGTGCGCACCGGGTCCTCCCTCGCGCAGGCGCTCACCGAGATGGCGCGCACCGTCGATGTGCCGAGCGTCACGCGCGCCGTGGATCATCTGATCGCCGCGATCGACCGCGGGGCACCGCTGGCGCACGTGCTCCAGTCGCAGGCGACAGATGCGCGGGACGACGCCAGGCGCGGCCTGATCGAGCAGGCGGGTCGGAAGGAGATCCTCATGCTGCTGCCGCTGGTGTTCCTGGTGCTGCCGCTGTCGGTGCTGTTCGCTGTTTTCCCGGGCATCGTGATGCTGCGCCTGGGCCTATGAGAGGAGAAGAAGATGGATGAGACGAACGCGACCCGGCGGTCGGCGGGGCGCACGCTCCGCGACGACGAGCGCGGCGACGTTCCCGGCTGGGTGCTCGTCACCCTGATGACCGCGGGGCTCGTCGTGGTCATCTGGGCGGTCGCCGGCCCGGCGCTGTCGGGACTGTTCGAGCAGGCGATCGCGCGCGTGTCGGGGCTCTGACGTGCGGCTCGGCGCGGACGAGCGGGGATCGGGTCCCGCGGAGTTCGTGATGGTGGGCGCGCTGCTCACGGTGCTGACGCTCGGTGTGATCCAGCTGGGTCTCGCCGTCTACGTGCGCGGACTCGCTCACGACGCTGCGCTCGAAGGCGCCTACCACGCGGCGCTCGCCGATGTCACCGACGACGAGGGCGCGGCGCGGGCGCGGGACATCATCGCGCGCACCGTCGGTTCCGAGCTCGTTCAGGCCGCCGGATCACGTCGGAGCTCGGACCGCGGCTATCCCGCGGTCGAGGTGTCGGTGCGGATCACCGTGCCGCTCGTCGGCCTCTGGGGCGTACCCGGGGCATGGGAGGTGACCGCTCATGCGCCGCTCGACGCGCTCGATGCGGCGGGATGAATCGCCGGCTGCGGACGCGGGCTCGGCCTCCCTCGAGTTCGTGGTCGCGGGGATGGTGCTCCTCGTCCCCGTCGTCTACCTCGTGGTGGCTCTCGGCGTCGTCCAGGCCCACGCCCTCGGTGTGCAGGCGACCGCTCGCCACGTCGCTCGCGCGGTGGCGGTGTCGCCGGGGCCCGCAACCGCCGGGGAGCGGGCGGAGGTCATCACCGAGGCCGTCGCTGCCGAGTACAGCATGGATCCGGTGGACGTCGCGCTCGAGATCGTCTGTCCCGGGACGGGAGCATGTCCACGCGCGGGCGATGTCATCATCGTGACCGCCGACGTCGAGGTCGCCCTCCCGTTCGTCCCGCCGGTCCTCGGCCTCGACCGGGTCGCGCGCGTGCCGGTCGCGGCGACCGCGGTGCAGCGCATGTCGCGTGTGTGGGGCACGTCGTGACCATCCGTCCTCGTCACGCCCTGCGCCGGATGATCTCCCGAGGCGACGACGAGGGCAGCATCCTTCCTCTCGCCCTCGGCTACGCCGCGCTCGCGCTGATCCTGGTGCTCGTCACGGTCGACGCCATGAGCCTGTACCTCGCGCACCGACGTGCCGATACCGTGGCGGATGCCGCTGCGCTCGCCGCCTCGGACGGTTTCGAGGTCGTCGTGTCCGACGGCGCGGCATCCGCTCGCCTCGACGAAGCGGCGGCGACCGGGCTCGCCCGACAGGTGGTCGACGCTGTCTCGGGCGCCGAGCTGATGGCGACCGAGACGTCCGACGGCGTCTCGGCGCGCGTCACGGTCGCCGTGACCTGGCATCCGCCGGTGTCATCGCCGTTCGTGCCCGACGGGGTGCGCATCGTGGCGACGGCGACGAGCCGCACCGTGCTGCGCTGAGCGGCCGAGGACGACGCCGGGGGAATCCGGACGACCGCTCGGTGCCCGCGACATCGTCGCGCGCGTCCCGGGGGGCGTCGCTCAGAGGTCGAGGCGGTGCGGGATCGCGCCGTCGCCCTCGCGGTACGGGATGAATCCCAGGGCCGCGTAGTAGGCCAGGCCGGCCGCGTTGTCGGCACCGATGGTCGCGTCGATGTGGCGGAGACCCGCGTCCTTCGCGGCGGCCAGCGTGATCACGAAGATCCGGCGGCCGATCCCGCTCCGGCCCGCGTCCGGGCGGATATGCGTGCCGATGATGCCCCACCCGATCGTCACGTCGTAGGGGTTGCCGGGCCACGCCCGCTTCAGCGACTGGAATCCGACGACCTCGCCGTCACGGACCGCCACAGTGCATGCGACTTCGCCCTTGGAGTCCAGGTAGCGCTCCCTCATCACGCCGGCATCGACGGCCGTCGCGCGAAGCCCGGCGCGATGGATCGCGTTCTGCACCTCGGCCATCGCCTCTGCATCCGTTGCCTCGGCCGGACGGAACGTGATCACCCGTCCATCCTCGCATCGCCGCGCGGTCGGGTCCCGCCGCCGGTGGGCGCGCGGGGAAGTCCACGGTGCGACGGTGATCGCGCGACCTCCTTTCGTTCCGGAATTCCTCTGGATAGGCTCAGTGGGCCGGCGATGCGTGGAGGGGGAGCCCACTCATGACCCAGCAACTCGATACGGACGACGACGCGGTCGCACGCCTCGGCCTGATGGACAGTGCGCCCGAGGAGCGATCCGATCGCATCACCCGCCTCGCGCGGGAGATGTTCGACGTCGACTTCGCGGTCGTGAACGTCGTCAACTCCGAGACGGTCTTCACGAAGTCCCAGCCGCCCGAATCGCACTTCCGCCATACCCCGATCGAGGACTCCTTCTGCGGGGAGGCGGTCAAGCGTCCCGCCGTGCTCGAGGTGCCCGACGGACGCGCCGACCCGCGCTTCGCCGACCGGGCGATCGTGGCGGAGCACGGCATCCGCTTCTACGCCGGGTTCCCCATCCACACCGACGCGGGCGAGACCGTCGGCACCCTGTGTCTGCTCGACACGTCGCCGCGGGAGCTCAGCGAATCCGATCGAGACGCGTTCGAGCGCTTCGGGCTGTGGGCCCAGGCCGAGATGCGTCTTGACGACCCCGCCCTGGTGACAGCCGCCACCGCGCCGGATGACGGCGCGTCACCGGTCGCGCGGGCCGACCGTCTTACCGCCGGCGAGGTGCGGCTTGCCTCGCTCGCGATCCCGCACGGGCGCGTGAGCGGTGACCGGAGCAGCTGGCAGCAGCTCGGCGACCGGATCGTCGTCACCCTCGCCGACGTCATGGGCAAGGGCGAGGAGGCGGGCGGCTTCGCGGAGGAGCTGATCGGCGCGCTTCAGCAGCGCTCGCATCTCGCGCCGGTCGATGCGCTGCTCTCGGTCGAGGATCACGCCCGTCACGACGCGCGATACCGCGAGACGTTCGCGACCCTCTTCCACGCCGACATCGACACGCGGAGCGGCCGGGTGTCGTATGTCGACGCCGGCCACGGCCTCACCCTGCTCCTCCGCGCCGACGGCTCCAGTCAGCGGCTGAGCTCGCGGAACCTGCCGTTGGGTCTGCGTCCTGCCGACGCGGACTGGCGGGGGAGACGACCGTCCCACACGGCGACCTCATCATCTCCGTCTCCGATGGCGCACTCGACGCCTACGACTCCACGCTCGACAGCCTCCGGCTCATCGGCGAGAACCTGCGCCGGGCCTCCGAGCCCGACGCGTTCTTCGACGAACTGTCGATCCGGGTGTCCGAGCACGTCGTCGACGACGACGTGACGGCGGTGGTCATCTCGGTGCGCTGATGCTCATCGCGGGATGACCGAGAAGAGGAACCGTCGCTTCACCATCCGGAAGATGGCGGCGATCACGGCGGTGTGGACGAGCGTCCCCTGCCAGAGGCTCTGCCGGTCGAGGCCGGGGATGTTCGCCACGGCCAGCACGAAGAACACGTGGACGATGAAGACGTACAGGCTGGCCTGACCGAGGGGGATCCACAGCCAGCCCATGACCGCGTTGATCGGCTTCCAGGCCACCGTGAGTACGGCGTAACTGCTCGCCAGGACGAGGAGCAGGTCGATCAACCGTCCCCAGTGCAGGTCGATCCGGGGGTAGCCCGAGTCGTACAGCATCCCGTAGAGGTCGGCCGGGAACGGCGTCGGGACGAATCCGAAGCTGTCGCCGGCCCAGAGGTAGACCAGGAACCCGGCGTAGCCCACCACGAACGCTCCGACGAGGATCTTCCCGGGCGTCGAGGTGAGCGCGCGGATGATCTGGCGGCGGTAGTACCCGATGACGAGGCCGTGTGTGAACAGCACCTGCCACGCCAGCAGCGGGAACACCGCGTTGAACTGCGAGGGCAGCGGGGCGAAGTCCGGACGGACGATGTGCACCGCGTAGAGTCCCCAGCTGCCCACAAGGACGACCCACCACAGGCGACGGCGGATGAGCCACATGAGGGCGGGGTACGCGAGGCTCAGCACCACGAACAGCCCCATGATGTTGAACGGCCACGGGCCCATCTCGAGCAGCAGCAGCTGGCGCACCGCGTACCACGGCGGCGGGTAATCGAGCAGGCGGTCGGCGTTGGGATACAGGTCGTAGACGCGACCGGTGGTGGTGGTCCCGTCCGCGCCGGTGCCGCGGTCGGTGAAGGTCATGATCGCCGAGGCGTCGATGAAGGGAACGAAGCTCACGGCGAAGATGAGCAGGATGACCGCGAGCGCCACGAGGTACTGCTTGCGGGCGCGCGCCCACGCCGCCAACGCCGCCGCCCATTCCCCGCCGCGCCTGATCGCCGCGGGGAAGACCATCCCCAGCACGATGCCGCTGAGGAGCACGAACAGCTCGGCCCCCGTGATCGCCCCGATCACGTTGAGGGAGGCGAGCGAGTAGGGGCTCAGTACCTCGATGTGCGTGACGACGACGACGATGATGACGAACCCGCGGACCATGTCGATGCGGAGATCGCGGGTCGCGGAGTCGTCGGGATACCGCCACGACGGCAACATCCGCCCGACGAGCCCCGAGATCACGAACGCGACGGCGAGGACCGCCGCGGTCCCCGTGATCCAGTTCATCTCGTCGTTGCCCTGCCGCACCTGAACGGTGCTGGCGACGCCCTGCCCCGCGGTGATCACCTCGGTGACGGGGCCCCACTGCACGTCGCCGAGCGCGTTCAGGTCGTCGCGGAGAGCGCTCGCGAGCTCGTCGGAGTCGGTGGCGCGCCAGTCGACCTCCTGCGAGCCGGCCTCCGCCTCTTCGCGGACGGTCTCGAGCCAGGTGATGGCGGTGATGCGGGGGTGACTCGGCAACGCCGCGAACACCTGCCGCCACCACCCCTGCTTGACCGTCAGCTCGTCGTCGCCGGTGAGCGTGAAGTCGTACAGCGCACCCGTGTCGAGCAGCAGGTCGCGATCCTCACCGAGCACGAAGCGGTCGTAGAACGTCGCCGACTGCGGAACGGTGTAGCCCCAGCTCTCGTCGAGGCGCGCGGCGACCTCGCCGTCGTCGGGCGCGCTGTTGGTCTCGAGAGGCACATCGCGGCCGGCTGCGGCGCCGGCCTCTCCCTTGCCGAAGGAGAACATCGTCAGACCGACCCTGTCCACGGCATCGGGGTCGGGGAAGTACGGGCCGTATGGATCGTCCGACTCCGTGAGCAGACCGTCGCCGTCGGTGTCGAGTGCACGCAGGTCGGCGGCCGTGAGGTCCTCGAGGCGTCCGTCCGCCCGCTCAAAGGGGTAGCCCGCGCCGTACGACGGTGCCCACACCATCTCCGCGCCCGACCCGCCCTCGTGCACGGTTTCGGCGACGGACTCGAATGCCCGCACGAACTCCCGGGGCTGCTGGCCCCACGTCGTCCAGGAACCGTTCATCTCCGGCGCGAAACGCACCAGGTGATGGGTGTCGTAGTCGCTCTGGACCTGCTCGAGCGTGTCGTTGAAGGCGGCCGCGTCGTCGGGCGTGAGATCGGCGAGCGGCACGCGGGGTTCCATGCTGAGCACCAGCACCGCCCCGCGGGCCGAGGCCGCCGTCGCCGCCCGCGACCAGTCCTGACGCGAGCGGTCGTCGAGGGGATACGACAGTCGGATGGCGTAGGTGGCGGGCGTCTCGCCCAGGCGCTCGGCGTATCCGTCCGGTCCGTCCGCGCCCCAGTCGAGCTCGGGCCCGAACCACAGGCCGTCCTGGAGCGCCTCGCCGTCCGGAGCCGCGCCGGGCGCCATCTCGGTCACCGTCGTCCCTGCGACCGCCGCGGGCGCGACGAGCACCGCACCTGCCGCGGCGAGAGCGAGGGCCGTGAGCACTCCGCCGAGGCGTCGCCCTATTCGCGCCGGCACTCGAGACTCCAGATGTTCCGTCCGTTCTCGTAGCGATACTCGAGGGTGTCGACGCTCGCGAGGGCGAGGGCGAGCCCGCGGCCGTCCTCGGAGTCGGCATCGGCCATCGTCACGGCGCTGAGATCGAGTTCAGCGGGCTGAGCATCGTCCTGGAACGTCGCGCGCAGGAGGCGGGCGTCGCCCTGCAGCGCGAGTGTGAAGTGGCGGCCGTCCGCGCCCTGCGCCGCGACGGAATGCTCGACGATGTTGCCCGCGATCTCGACGACGGCCGTCTCGAAGGCGAAACGCGTCCGTGGTGCGACGTCGCCGAGCTCGTCCCACCACGATCCGAGCAGGTCGTACACGGCCTCGACGCTCTCGAGCGACACTGCTGCGACGAGCGAACGCGTGACCATCTCAGCCATCGAGGGCCTCCTGCACGCTCGCCCGCGGACGCAGGACGCGGTCGAGGTTCGTCAGGCCGAGCACCATCGTCACCTGCTCGCTCGGGGCGGCCAGGCGCAGATCGCCGCCGCCCTGACGTGCCGTCTTGAGGCACGCGACGAGCGCGCCCAGACCGGAGGAGTCGATGAAGGCGACGTCCGAGAGGTCGACGACGACCGGAGCGCCGCTCGCGGCGGCGATCTCCTCCGTCACCCGCTCCCGGAACGGCCGTGCCGACACCATGGTCAGCCGTCCGTGCGGGCGTACGACGCGGCCGTTCTCGCGTACGTCGATATCGAGGTCCAGCATGGGTCAGGTCTCCTTCAGTTCCAGATGAGGCGGCGGGGTGTAGAGCACGGCACGGAGGATGATGCTGAAGACCATCAGGTCGTAGATCACCCAGACGATGTTCACGAGCGGAGCGACTCCCTCGGCCTGGCCGACGGCGTACCGGATCGCGACAGCGACGAGAGACAGCACGAGCGCGCCCATTGCGATCAGCTGCGGCTTGACGAGGTCCCAGCGTGGGCGGCCCTCCGCGGCACGCGTCTTGGGCGTCACCGAGAACCCGAGGGCGCGGCCCCGGTAGACGTTGGTGAACGCCGTCGTGACGGACTGGATCCAGACGGGGAAGAGCGCGAGAGAATACTGCGCGCCACGCCAGGTGGGTCGGCCGTTCGCCACGACGAGGAAGAGGAGCTGGTTGAGGAGGAAGAACGGGATGAACCGCGCGAAGAAGTCCACGCTCCACGCCTGCACCGGCATGACCCCGAACGAGAGATAGAGGACGGGCGCCGCGATGTAGACGAGCCCGGCGAAGCCCGCCAGGTAGCTCCACATCGTGCCGAAGTACATGATCCGCTGACCCCAGCTGAGTCCACGTTGCACGAGCGGGTTCTCACGGAACATGACCTGCATTGTTCCCTGCGCCCACCGCAGCCGCTGCGTCAGCATCGTCGGGAGGTCCTCGGGAGCCAGCCCCTGGGCGAGCACCTCGTCGTGGTAGACCGACTTCCACCCCAGGCCGTGCAGACGCATCGAGGTCGCCATGTCCTCGGTGACGGAGATGGTGGCCAGCGGCATGATGGCCTGCGCCTCCTCGTCGCGTCCGACGTCGAAGGCGGCGACCAGCATGCTGATGGACTCGAGCGCGGCGAGAGGCGAGAGGCTGCGGTCGCCGAGCGCATCCAGCGTCACCTCGTCGATCACCGCGAGCGCCTCCGTATCGGCGGTGAGCTCCGCCAGCGCGCGCAGCTCGTCCTGCAGCCCCGACACGTCCTGGTCGCTCAGCTCGCGGCGCACCCGGTCGATCCGCACCTGGAAGGCGAAGGTGACGTCGGCGAGCGCGTCGCCGCGCGCGATCTCGACCTTCACCTGGTCCAGCGCATCGCCGACGGTGTCGAGCGCCGCAGCGATGCGCGGGTCGGCGCCGTGGTCGCGTCGGGCGCGCGCGAGCACGCGACGCGACGACCGGACACCGCGGTTGACGGCGAGCGTCACCTCGTCGACGTAGCGCGAGACCCCCAGCTGCATGAGCGCCTCACGGCGCAGCAGGGCATTGGAGCCGCAGAAGAACGCGGCGTTCCAGCCGTCCTTCGACTGCTGGATGGGCCCGTAGAAAAGAGGCGCCTGGCTGCCGAGCGGGTCGCTCGGCGGTACGTTGACGAACCACTGCGGGGTCTGCACGAGGGCGACGCCGTCGTCCATGAACCAGCCCAGCGTGCGATCCAGAATGTGCGGCGCCGGCACCTGGTCGGCGTCGAGGATGAGCAGGAACTCGCCCTCGGTGACCATGAGGGCGTTGTTGATGTTCCCGGCCTTCGCATGACGGGGGCGGTCCCGCCAGGCCTGTGACCGCGTCACGACGCCGATACCCTCCGCCTCGGCGAGCCGGCGCAGCTCGGGACGGTCTCCGTCGTCGAGGATCCATGTCTCGTGCGGGTAGCGGATCGCCTGCGCGGCCCGCGCGGTGCGCATCACCAGGTCCAGCGGCTCGTTGTAGGTGGTGACGAGCACGTCGACCGTCACCTCACGGGTCAGCGGGGGAGCATCGTGCCGCTCGCGCAGCCGCCACGCACCGACGGCGAAGATCAGCGAGTCGATCAGGCTGTAGGTCTCGGCGAGCACGAGGGGGACCGCGATCCACCACGCCTCCCAGTTCACCGAGGCGAGCCAGCGCCAGACGATGTAGTTCAGCCCGGAGATGGCGGCGAGCAGCACGACGAGTCGGATGAGGGCGAGGCGCCGCGCGGACTTCCTCGTCTGACGCGCGGCTTCGCGCCGAGTCCCCGCGCGGGGCAGCGTCGTCTCGAAGACCATCCGTCTCCCTCCGTCTCCGGCGACCCTCCCAGGGGGAGCGCGAACCCCGGTAACGGGTTGCGCGACTCGATCGCCTCACCCCATTATTCGCCTCAGCAGTGCATCTCGACGTGCTCAGCGTCGCCTTCGACTGAGAGATCCCGATCGCGAAGCACGACGGACGCCGGCGTCGCCGAGTCCGCGCAGACCTCGCCCCATCCTCGTGGCAGGTTGTCGGTGTACTCGATGTCGATGACGGCGTCGCCGTAGACCCTGGTGTATTCCCCGCACTCCGCGTAGGCGGCGCATTCCTCGACGACGGCGAAGTCGAAGCCCGCCTCGTCGTGCAGAAGCGGTGCGTATTCGGCGGCGTTCTTCTGCCCCGCGGCGAGCCCGGCGGCGTGCGCGGTCTCGACGTAGGCGGTGGCCAGGGCGAGATTGCCATCGAGGTCGAGACGGCCCTGAGACCGCGTGAACGAGTCGAGGTTGTCGAATTCGACGGCGTCGAAGCCGTCGTCCGCGCACCCACGGATCCAGGGTGCGACCAGATCGAGGATGCGGTCGCGCCGCGCCTGTGTGGAGGTGTCGACGAGCACTTCGTCGGGCCACTCGGGGTCGATGAGCGGCTCGCCGTCGATGCTGACGAGCAGGTCGGGGTCCCACAGCTCCCGTTCCCCGGGCTGCGTCTGGAAGCCGTTGACGTAGCAGATCGAGTAGCGGCCGGCAGCGGGTGCGGCCGTGCGGTCGCGGCCCACGATCGCCACCGCGTCGTCCGGCTCGTAGGCGCCGCCGAGCTGGTAGTCCGGTGCGCCGCCCGCCGGCGGAAGCGCCACGTCCGCCGTGTCCACGCGTGGATCGCCCGCGGCGGAGCACCCAGCGACGAGGAGCATCACGACGGAAGCGGCGGCGGCTGCGGTCGTTCTGCGCATGACCAGCAGGCTAGACGGCGGCATCCGGTCCCGGCTTCGGGCCGGTCCGGGCACGGGGGACGAAGCGGGGCACCCATCGGATGAACCCGAGCGCACCCACGAGCCCGAAGGCTCCCATGACGGCCGCGGCCACGGGAAGCGAGGCGACCGCGGTGATCGCCGAGACGAGCAGGGGGGCCGCCGCGCCGCCCGCATCGGTGAGCGTTCGCCACGAACCGAGGAACGGAGCCGGGTTGGACGTCGGCGCGACGTCGGCTCCGAGGGTGAGCAGGATCCCGCTCGACAGACCGTTCCCGACGCCGAGCACGGCGGCGAACAGGGCGAACCACAGCTCGGGCTCGGGGCTCGCGGCCGTCAGCGCGAGCGCGATCAGTCCCGAGCCCATGAGCACCATGGCCGGGAGGGCCGCCCACAGACGGCCGAAGCGGTCCATCACCTGCCCGCTGGCATAGAAGAGCGCGAAGTCGATCGCGCCCGAGACGCCCACCACGAGCGCGATGGTCGAGCCGTCCAGTCCGATCGCGACGCCCCACAACGGCAGCAGGACCTGGCGCGTCGACCGCAGCGCCGAGAGGGATGCCGCAGCCACGCCCAGGCGCGCGAGCACATCGCGGTTGCGCCACGCCGTGCGCACCACGCCGGTTCCCGGCTCCCGCCGAGAGCGGACCGTGGCAGCGGTGACCGCGTCGCCTTCCGCGTTCCGGGCGAAGGCGGGCGGCGGACCCAGCCGCTCCTCGGGCTCGGGACCGAAGGCGACGAGCGCGATCATCGCGACCAGACACACCCCGAAGAACCAGATCGTGGCGTGCTCGTCGCCGAAGACCCACAGCAGCGCGGCGGCGATGAACGGGCCGACGAACATGCCGAGGCGGAAGCTCCCGCCCAGCAGCGACAGCGCCCGTGCGCGGAAGGTCAGCGGGACCCGCGTGGTCATGAACGCATGCCGGGCCACCCCGAAGGCCGCCGCGCACAGGCCGATGACGAAGACGGATGCCGCGAACACGCCGAGAACCGGCGCGACCGCCATCGCCCCCACCCCGACGAGCGCGAGCGCGCCGGCGATGATCATCGTCGCGCGCTCACCGATGCGGGCGACCGCCCAGCCGGCGGGCAGATTGCCGCAGAGCTGCCCCACGACCAGCGCCGCCGCGACCAGGGCGGAGGTGGCGACACCGGCACCCAGCTCGGCCGCGATCACCGGGATCAGCGGGATCACGGCGCCTTCACCGAGCCCGAACAAGGTGGTCGGACCGTAGATCATCGGCGCGAGGCGCCAAAGAACTCGCCGGATCGGCTCGCTGTCGTCGCTGGCTCGCATCGCTTCCACGTTACTGTGGAGTGCCATGCTCGAATTCGATATCTCCGCCGACATCCAGGCCCTCCGCTCCACGTTCGACGACATCCAGGCGGTGGTCGACGTCGAGGCGCTCCAGGCCGAGATCGCGCGGCTGTCCGAGGAGGCCGGTGCGCCCGACCTCTGGGACGACGTCGAGAAGGCGCAGAAGGTCACCAGCGCCCTCAGCCACCGTCAGGCCGAGCTCAAACGCGTCACCGAGGTCGGACGCCGTCTCGACGATCTCGACGTCCTCGTCGAGCTCGCCCTCGAGATGGACGATGAGGAATCCGCCGACGAGGCCCGCAAGGAGCTCGCCCAGCTCGAGGACGTCATCGGCCAGCTCGAGGTGCAGACGCTGCTCGACGGCGAGTACGACGAGCGCTCCGCCGTCGTCACGATCCGCTCCGGCGCGGGAGGCGACGACGCCACCGATTTCGCCGACATGCTGCTTCGCATGTACCTGCGGTGGGCCGAGCGCCACAAGTACCCCGTGAAGGTCATGGACACCTCCTACGCCGAGGGGGCGGGCATCAAGTCGGCGACCTTCCAGATCGACGCGCCTTACGCCTACGGCACGCTCTCGGTGGAGGCCGGCACTCACCGCCTCGCGCGCATCAGCCCGTTCGGCTCGGCCGACAAGCGGCAGACCAGCTTCGCAGCGGTCGAGGTCATCCCCGTCATGGAGGAGGCCGTCGAGGTCGACGTGCCCGAGAACGACATCCGCGTCGACGTGTTCCGCTCGTCGGGCCCCGGCGGACAATCGGTCAACACCACCGACTCCGCCGTGCGCATCACGCACATCCCGACGGGCATCGTCGTGTCGATGCAGAACGAGAAGTCGCAGATCCAGAACCGCGCCGCCGCCATGCGCGTGCTGCAGACCCGCCTCATGCTGCTGCAGCGCGAGGAGGAGGCGGCGAAGAAGAAGGAGCTCGCGGGAACCATCACCGCGAGCTGGGGCGATCAGATGCGCTCGTATTTCCTCTACGGCCAGCAGCTGGTGAAGGACCTGCGCACCGGCCACGAGGTCGGCAACCCCTCGACGGTCTTCGACGGCGACCTCGACGGCTTCATCGCCGCAGGCATCCGCTGGCGCAAGCGCAAGGACGACGACGACTGATCGAGTGCTGAGGCGCGGATGCCTCGGCGCGCGAGTGTCGCGGACCGCTTCCGCGGGGGCGACGCTTAGGCTCGTCGAGTCATGATCCGGTTCGAACACGTCAGCAAGCGGTATCGCGGCACCTCGAAGCCCGCGCTCAGCGATGTCGACTTCGAGATCCAGCGCGGCGAGTTCGTCTTCCTCGTCGGTGCCTCGGGCTCGGGCAAATCGTCGTGTCTGCGGATGATCCTCCGGGAGGATGTCGCGTCGGAGGGGCGGGTCGTCGTGCTGGGGCGAGACCTGCGCGGCCTCTCGACGCGCAAGGTGCCCTACTTCCGACGCCACATCGGCGCCGTCTTCCAGGACTTCCGGCTGCTGCCGAACAAGACCGTCTTCCAGAACGTGGCGTTCACGCTGCAGGTCATCGGATCGTCGCGTGCCTTCATCTCGCAGGCCGTTCCCGAGGCCCTCGCCCTCGTCGGTCTGGCGGGCAAGGAGAAGCGGCTGCCGCACGAGCTCTCGGGCGGCGAGCAGCAGCGGGTCGCTATCGCCCGCGCGATCGTGAACCGGCCGCAGGTCCTGCTCGCGGACGAGCCGACCGGAAACCTCGATCCCGCGACGTCCGTCGACATTATGCAGCTGCTCGCCCGGATCAATGCCAACGGCACGACGGTGGTCATGGCCACTCACGAGGCGGGCTTCGTCGATCAGATGCAGCGTCGGGTGATCGAGCTCAGCGGGGGAGCGATGGTGCGCGATGAGGTGGGCGGCGGCTACGGCGACACCTCGGCGCTGCCGAGCCTCGCGCCCGAGCCGGTGCGTGGCGCGGCGGCCGTCGCGGCGCTCACAGCGGTTCTCGAGCTGCAACGCGAGATCGCGGAGACCCCGCCGGCGGCGCACGTCCCCGGCGAGCCGGCACCAGCGGCCCCTGAGCCGCACGTGGCGCCGAGTGAGACCCGCGCCATCCCGATCGTCGCCCCCGACATCGACCTGGCGGGCCTCGGACTGCCCGACGTCGCGAAGAAGCTCGGTCTGGGCCACGGCGACGACCGCCCCGACGAAGTGGGTCCCACGTCATGAGAGTCGGTCTGATCCTCGGCGAAGCCCTCACGGGACTTCGCCGCAACGCGTCGATGGTGATCTCCGTCGTGCTCGTCACCTTCGTCTCGCTGACGTTCGTCGGTGCCGCGATGCTCATGCAGATGCAGATCGGCAAGACCCAGGACTACTGGGTCGAGCGCGCGCAGGTGGCGGTCTACATGTGCCGCGACGACGCCACGGTGCAGAACTGCGCCGACGGCGCAGCCACGGAGGAGCAGCTGGGCGCGGTGTCCGAACGCCTGGAGTCTCCCGCGCTGCAGGGCGTGGTCAGCGACGTGCGTTTCGAGAGCAGTCAAGAGGCGTACGACAACGTGTTGGCGCTCATGGGAGACGACTATTCGGAGTTCGTCAGCCCCGATCAGCTCAACAACACGTACTGGATCACCCTCGTCGACCCGTCGCAGAGCGACGTGATCAGTGAGGCATTCCGCGACTTCGCCGGGGTCGAGGAGGTCGCGAACCAGATGCAGTACCTCGACCCGTTGTTCTCCGCGCTGACGGTCGCGACGTACGTCGCCATCGGCATCGCCGCGCTCATGCTGATCGCCGCGGTGCTGTTGATCGCGACGACGATCCGCCTGTCGGCGTACGCGCGGCGGCGCGAGCTCGGCATCATGCGGCTCGTCGGTGCATCGAACCGGTTCATCCAGACGCCGTTCATCCTCGAGGGCGTGTTCGCCGCACTCATCGGATCCGCGCTGGCCAGCGGTGCGATCATCGTTCTCGTGCAGGTGGGTGTGGGGCAGTACCTCTCGTCGCAGATCGACTTCGTGACGAGCTGGGTGGGATGGCCGGACGTCGCTGTCGTGGTGCCTGCGGTGATCGTGATCGGTGTCGTGCTGGCGGCGGTGTCGGCCGGCTTCGCGATCCGCCGCTGGCTGCGTACGTGAGGCTCGGCGCCTGACACGTCGTGCCGCGGAGTCGCGGGCCGGGGTTGAGAGCCTCTAGACTGAAGGGCTGCGCTCACGCACCAGAGGGAGGAGGCGCGCCATGCCGAAGGAACAGGGTGAGAAGCTCGTCGCGAGCAACAAGCGCGCCCGCCACGACTACGCGATCGAGAAGACGTACGAGGCGGGACTCGTCCTCACCGGGACCGAGGTGAAGTCGTTGCGCCAGGGGCGTGCGAACCTGACCGACGGATACGCGTACATCGACAACGGTCAGGCCTTCCTCGATGCCGTCCATATTCCGGAGTACTCGCAGGGTCACTGGACCAACCACGCGACCAAGCGGACTCGCAAGCTGCTCCTCCACAAGGAGGAGATCATCAAGCTCTCGCACGCGGTCAGCGCCGGCGGCTACACGCTCGTGCCGCTGCGACTGTACTTCTCCGACGGCCGGGCGAAGGTCGAGATCGCGGTGGCGAAGGGCAAGCGCGAGTTCGAGAAGCGGCAGACCCTCCGCGAGCGCGAGGACAAGCGCGAGGCCGAGCGCGCGATGCGCAGCCGGAATCGGCTCGGCGAGTAGCCGTCGCGCACGTCTCGTGCTGCTGGTGTGCGGCCGGCGGTCCGACGATCCGCCGGCCACACGGACGGTCGTGTGCCGTCAGCGCGCCACGAAGCGGCCCTCGACGGCAGCGGTGACGACGATGTCCGACGGACGCAGCTCGAAGCCGGCCGCGCCGCTGTCGGCGGACAGCATCGCGGCGCGGGCGAAGGACGGCTGCGGCGGCTGGGGGTCGCTGCCGCCGAGCAAGCCGACATCGGCGATCTCGACGGGCTCCACCGACGTTCGGCCGAGTGCCGCCGCGTAAGCCGTCGCGCGACCGACGGCGACGTCGAGGGCCGTCGCCGCGACCTCGCGCTCGACGGCGGCGCGTGTTGCGGATGCGAGCAGCCATTCGACCTGCGACACCCGCACGGCCTCGTCACCGGCGAGGGTGTCGGCCCATTCGGACAGGCCCGCGATGTCGCTGAAGACGGCTGTGAGCTCGATCGCGGCGTGGTGGACGGGTGCGAGTTGCCGACCGTCGGCATTCCAGGGGCGGTCGGACCAGATCGAGATCGATCCGCTCGACCATGTGGTGACGGCACCGTCGTCCGAGAGCAGCTCGAGGCGCTCGCGCAATGGCGCTGCCGCCGCGGTGGCGCGTGAGACGACGTCGGCGCGTTCGGGGCCGTCGGTGGCCGCCGTGACGTGGATCGCGGCGAGTTCGGGTGAGACGCGACGCTCGGCCTCGCCGCGGACGGAGATGAGGATATCGGCCATGGTCCGACTCTATGCGGCGGCTGGCGCCGAAGGATGAGCTGCGGGAATGGCGCAGGAGGTGGAACGGTTGTAAGATCGAGAGCTCGGATGCTTCGGCATCCGGTGGCAATTCAACAGTGCGACAGCGGCCCTTCACGCGAAGGCTCATGGGGATGATCGGTTTCGACATCGCCTGTGTGTCGGCGAGAAGCGGGCCGAGGATGCAGGGTTATCTCGTTAACGATCTCTGCAAAACTATAAGTGCCGAAACCAAGCGCACTGACTTCGCCCTCGCTGCATAAGCGAGCCCGATAGTCCGTCAGACCGTGTGTGATCCCGCCACGGATCCTGGCGTCATCTAGGGATCTTGCTGCGTGACGGCGTTCGGACGTCACGCGGGACTCTTTCCGGACTGGGCCCGTCGACTTATGTGTCTGTACTGAAAGTCGGGGCCGAGCAGAACGCCTCTACAGACTGCGCCCGGAGAAGACGCCGTATCTCAGCGATGGACGGGGGTTCGATTCCCCCCATCTCCACCATTGCCGCTGTTGCACGACGAGGCCCCCGATCCCCTGGCAAGCAGTGGGATCGGGGGCCTCGTCGCGTCGGGGGCCTCGTCGCGTCGGGGGCCTCGTCGCCTCTGGGGAGCGTCGTGCGGGGCGCGAGAGGCTCGAGACCCCGCCCGGGCGACCCGGCCGTCCGACGCTCGACGACCAGCCGATGGTCCACTCGAGCGCGCCCGCAGATCGCCGTGGTGCCGCGTGGTCTCCCGAGGGAGCCAGCGCATGACGGCGCACGGTCGACGGCGGTCGAGGCCCGTTCCGGAGACCCAGCCCTGCATCCGATCGGTACGGGACGGTGCCCCTCGAGAAAGGCGACCGGCTCGGAGCTGTCACGTAGGTGCAGGGCTGGGCCGAACGGTGATCAAGCCTTGCTGGATCCGCGGTTTCCAACACATGGCAGAACGTACCGGGCGGGGTCTGGGGCCGGAACGACGAGGCAATCGTACCCGAGTGCGCAACAGGAAACCGGGCGTGAGCCCGGGCGAGTCCCGCCCTGCTTCCCGCCCGGGCATGCAGAAGCCCCCGACCTCGGATGAGGTGCGGGGGCTTCTCTCGTTGCGGCTCAGGTCTTGTTGCGGATGGAGCGCATGAGCCAGGCGATGACCGCGATGATGATCAGCGCGATACCGACGAAGAGCAGGAACTTCACTGCTTCGACGAAGATGCCGGTGAACAGCAGCGCGATGCCGATGATGATGAGGATGATGGCAAGAGCAGGCATGCCTCGATTGTCGCCGCCGCGCGACGTGGCCGCACGTGCTTGACCTCGGCCGCGCGGACCTCTAGGGGCGCGTGCCGTCGGAGAGGTCCGTGCCCTGGTGGAAGCGCAGCGTCGGGGCGTCGGCGGAGATGTCCCAGATGGATGCATGGCGACTGACGCGGGGGCCCGAGGTCACCCGGTAGGTCACGAGAACGGTGTTCGTGTCGAGCCTGTGCACGTTCCATTCGTCGGTGTCCGGCGTCTCGCGCGGCGGTTCCTCGACGAGGTCCACGAGCAGATCGGTGCGGGTCCACAGCCGGCCGGAGCGCCCGATCTCGACGAGGTCGGGGTGGAGGAGTTCGCGTAGGCGCCGCGCGTCCTGGCGAACCGCTGTGGTGAGCAGGTCTTTCTCGGCCCCTCGGATGCGCGCCGCGAGGCCTTCGGTGATCTCGTTCATGTCAGCGCCGCTCGATGATGACGAGGCCTTGCTTCACGTCGGCGACCTGCACGTAGCCCTCACCGAAGAAGTAGGTCATGCCGTAACCGTCCGCGTCGATGTTGAGGGCGAAGGCCGGATCCTCGGTGAGATAGACGCCGTCGGCGGCTTCTTCCCTGATCCATCCCTGCGCCTCGAGCGCGCTCTGCGCATCCGTCGTCTCGGCGGCCGTCAGCGGCGCCCATCCGAATTGCAGGATGTTGCCGCCGGGCTCGGCGGCGTTCGTCCAGACGCATGAGACGCCGCCTTCGATCTCGTCGTCGGCGATCAGGAAGGGCTCCTGCTCGTACTCCCATCCCTGCGCCTCGAGCTCAGCGAAGCTGGCCTCGCGGATGATGTTCTCGCACGTGGGGTCGGGCAGGGCAGGCTCGGATGCCGTTTCCTGGGGAGTCGCGACGGGCGACGAGGGAGCAGCTTCGGCGGGCGGTGCGGTGGCCGCGGGTGCGGGGGAGGAGCAGCCGGTCACCAGCGCGAGGACCGCTGCCGATGCGACGGCGAATGCGACCGCGCTGCGACGCCGGCTCATGCGTCGCCCCCTGCGTGCTCGGGCGCCGCGAGGAACTCGAGGTACGTCTCGTGGAGCCGGCCGTTGGTGGCCAGGGCCGAGCGCGACGAGATGTCGGGGTCGCCGTCGATGTCCGTGAAGCGACCGCCCGCTTCGGTGATGATCGGAACGTGCGCGGCGATGTCGTACTCCTTCACCCCGAACTCGGCGACGAACTCGAGCCGCCCCTCGGCGAGCAGCATGTAGGGCCAGGCGTCGCCGTATCCGCGATCGCGCCACACGCGGCGAGACAGCGCGAGAAGCTGGTCGGCGCGGCCCACCTCGTCCCACTGTCGGATGCTCTGGAAGCTGATGCTCGACCGCGAGATGTCATCGACCGTCGACACCGAGATGCGGCGGGGGGTGGTCTCGCCGGGCTCGTTGGTCCATGCGCCGTGTCCGGTCGCCGCCCACCAGCGCCGACCGATGGCCGGCTGGCTCGCGACTCCGACACGAGGCACGCCGTCGATCGCCAGCGCGATCAGCGTCGTCCACATCGGGATGCCTTTGAGGTAGTTGGCGGTGCCATCGATCGGATCGATGATCCACTGGCGGCGGGTGTCCCCGGTGACCCCGTACTCCTCACCGAGCACGCCGTCCCCGGGGCGCTCGGCCGCGAGCAGATCTCGAATGGCCCGCTCGGTGGCCAGATCCGCCTCGGTGACGTGCGATGCGTCGGCCTTGAGTCGGACGTCGAGGTCGGCCGCGTCGAAGCGCGCCATGCTCACGGCGTCCGCAGCGTCGGCCAACCGAAGGGCGAGAGTGAGATCGCCGGACAGGTCGTCATCGATCGGCGCCTGCGGATCGGGTGTGGTGGGGGTCACTGCTCAAGGATACGACGCGGGCGGGGCCTCGATTGGCGAGATGACCGTATGAGGTGGTAACGTTTCTCCTCGGTTCGCTTCACTGCGAACAGCCTGCACCTCTAGCTCAATCGGCAGAGCAACTGACTCTTAATCAGTGGGTTCTCGGTTCGAGTCCGAGGGGGTGCACAAGCACGAAGGCCCCGGAACTCTCGCCAGTTCCGGGGCCTTCGTGTGTTGTCGGCCCACGATCTGCGAGACGCCGCGCGCCGCCAGCATGCCGTGCGCAGGGCCCACCGCCCCACCGCCTCTGCGCCCCCTAGGCTCGGTGTCTTCTCGTAACGGGCGGAGTTTCGGCGCAGGAGCGGCGCTCTCAGAACGGCGGCGGGTAGCTCGGGGTCACCTCGGCGCCCGTCAGCTGTTCGTCGCCCGGTGCTCTCCCGGCGCGCGGTGTCGCCTCGCCGGTCGCTCGCGCTTCCGGTGACCATTCCCGGGGTCGGGCGGGGTCGTCGGGTGGGGTGAACGCGACGAGGGGTGGTGGTGCGTTGTCGCGGTAGGTGCGTCCGGTGGGTGAGGTCCAGACGAGGGTTCCGCCGGGGAGTTGTCTGACTCGCCATCGGGTGTGGTGTTTGGTGTCGTGGTGTCGTTTGCAGAGGTTGGCGAGGTTGCAGATGTGGGTGGGTCCGCCTTCGGATGCGGCGATGGTGTGGTCGTTTTCGCAGCGGATGGCGGGTTGCCGGCATCCGGGGAATCGGCAGTGCCGGTCCCGGGCTCGCAGCAGCCGTTTCATGGCTGCGGTGGGGGTGTAGGTGTCGCATTCGAGGACGGTTCCGGTGACGGGGTGGGTGAGGAGCCGGTCCCACCCGGTGTTCTCGCCGGCGAGGACCCGTGCGGTGGCGGCGTCGATGGGGGAGCGGCCCACGAGGTCGGCGGGGTACTCGTCCTGTCCCGCCAGGGTGAGCGCTGAGACCACGATCTGCACTTTCGCGCGGATCGCGCCGAGGGTCCCGTTGCCGTCTCCGGTGTCGGTGGGGTCCAGGCTGGGTGTTCCGGCGAGGAGGAGGTCGGAGAACACGTCCGCACGGACCTGATCGATCGTGCGCGCGTCATCGACGGACGACGAGCCTGGCGGGTCGATTGGCTCGGTCGCAACCGCCCGGTCTCTGGCGTGGATGATCTCCCGGGCCTGCTGGGTGAGGCGGTCGACGATGCCTTCGGCGATCACGGTCGGCAGCGTCGCGACGAGGTCCGACATCCCGTCGACTCCGGGCTGCACCCGAACGCAGCGTCCCGCTGCTGCTTCTTGATGGCGTTCGGTGAACGGGCGGGGGTGAAGTCGTTCGGCGAGCATCCGCAGCCGCTCCCGCACCCGGTTCGGCGTCTCACCCTGGCAGGCCTCGATGGCCTGCCGTTCGAACTCCGCCCGCACCTCACCGGGCACGATGGCCCCGGCATCCTGAATCACCAGCACATGCCCCCGAACGAGCAGGCCCTCCTCCCACGCGACCATCGTCGCGGGATAGTTCTCCACAAGATCCCGTGCCTCATCGATCCGCCGCTGCAGCGTGCGGTCGGTCGCGACGAACACCCCGGCGAGCTCCGCGGCGATCGACCGGAGCGCCATCTCATGGGCCTTCACCCGCTCCGACGCACCGGCAGCCTGCCGCTCTGCGAGCTGCCCGGCCGCGGCGAGTACCCGCACCTCGTGCACCTGCGCACGACGCGCCTCGGCGACGACTCCCTCGGCCTCCGTCACGAGCGCGGCCAGCGCGGCGACGTCCGCGTCGCTGCCGTACCCCACGTTCGAATGCATGTTCGAATGATGTCACGGACCTCCGACATCCAACCGGGTGCTCCCATCGGCCGGGCACGCGATCCTCCCGGCCACTCGTAGGCTGAGAGCATGCCCACTCCCGAGATCGTGATCGTCGCCGCCGCCCGCACGCCGCAGGGCCGTCTCCAGGGGAATCTGTCGTCGATCCCCGCCCCCGACCTGGGTGGCGCGGCGATCGCCGGTGCCCTCGCCTCGGCCGGGGTCTCAGCGGGAGCGGTCGACGCGGTCGTCATGGGTCAGGTGCTGCCCGCGGGCAACGGACAGAACCCTGCGCGCCAGGCGGCGCTCGCGGGAGGTGTCGGGTGGAACGTTCCGGCATCCGGCGTCAACAAGGTCTGCCTCTCGGGACTCACCGCGATCATCGACGGCATCCGCATGATCCGCACGGGTGATGCGGAGGTCGTCGTCGCGGGTGGCATGGAGTCCATGAGCCGCGCACCGCATCTGCTGCCGGCGTCGCGATCGGGGTGGAGCTACGGCTCGATCGAGGTGCTCGACCATGCCGCCTTCGACGGTCTGACCGACGCGCACGACCGCGAGAGCATGGGTGCGTCGACCGAGCGTCTGAATGCGCGGTTCTCCGTCACCCGCGAGGAGCAGGATGCCGTCGCGGCGCGTTCGCATCAGCGCGCTGCCGCCGCGAGTTCGGCGGGCCGGTTCGCGGCGGAGATCGTGTCCGTTCCGGTGCCGCAGCGTCGGGGCGAGCCGGTCGTCGTCGACGCCGACGAGGGGATCCGCCCCGACTCCACGGTGGCGACGCTCGCCGGGCTCCGTCCCGCATTCACGCCCGGCGGCGCCATCACCGCAGGCAACGCGTCGCCGATCTCCGACGGTGCTGCGGCGGTCATCCTCACGACCCGCGAGCGCGCGGAGAGCGAGGGGTGGGCGGTCTTGGCGGCGGTGGGTGCGAACGGGCAGGTCGCGGGTCCCGACAACTCCCTGCACGAGCAGCCGGCCGCGGCGATCGAGCGGGCGGTGGCGAAGCAGGGGATCAGCGTCGACGAGCTCGACCTCATCGAGATCAACGAGGCGTTCGGCTCCGTCGTTGCGGCATCCGAGCGTCGTCTGGGTGTGTCGCCCGAGATCGTGAACGTCGACGGTGGCGGCATCGCCTTGGGGCATCCGATCGGGGCGTCGGGCGCACGTCTGGTCGTGCACCTCGCCCACGAGCTCGCGCGACGCGGGTCGGGCATCGCCGTGGCCGCGCTGTGCGGCGGCGGCGGGCAGGGCGAGGCCCTCATCCTCACCCGCTGAGCGCGCGTGCCCGGCTCGCCTTGCTCAGCTGCGCCGTGCTCAGCGCCGACGGCCCTTGACGCGGTCGCTGAACAGCTTGTCGCGGTCGACCTTCGAGTCGTCGGCGATCAGTCGTCCGCGAGCGCCGCGGTAGCTGTCGACGACCGAGCCGATGGCGAGGGCGAACGTGATGCCCCAGCTGAGCCAGGCCAGCGCGGTGCGCCAGGTGAACGGCTCGTCGCTGCGAGCCGAGCGCAGCAGCGTGACGCCCCCGGTGATCGCAGAGAGAAGACCGGTGCCGAAGAGGTACTTACGCATATCACAACGGTACCGTCCCGGGCAGGCGCCTGAAGGGGCTCGACACCGCGCCGGTAGTCTGGCATGACCGCCGATCGCAGCCTGGAGGGCCCGCATGAGCACCGCTGATTTCGTCGTCGTGGCGAACCGACTTCCGGTCGACCGCAACACCGACGGCGCCGACGGCGGCGAGTGGCGCCGCTCGCCCGGCGGACTCGTCACCGCGCTCGAGCCGGTGATGCGCCGCACGAAGGGCGCGTGGGTCGGATGGCCGGGTAAGGCCGACCTCGAGTTCGATCCGTTCGACTTCGACGGGATGCAGCTCGTCCCGGTCGCGCTGTCGGCGGAGGATGTCGCCGACTACTACGAGGGCTTCTCGAACGACACGATCTGGCCGCTGTACCACGACGTGATCGCTGCGCCCCGCTACCGACGCAACTGGTGGGAGGCCTACCAGCGTGTGAACCGGCGCTTCGCCGAGGCCGCCGCCGCGTCGGCGGCGCAGAACGGCACCGTCTGGGTGCAGGACTACCAGCTGCAGCTCGTTCCCAAGCTGCTGCGCGATCTGCGGCCGGACCTCACGATCGGCTACTTCCACCACATCCCTTTCCCGGCGTACGGGCTCTACTCCCAGCTCCCGTGGCGCAAGCAGGTGCTCGAGGGGCTCCTCGGCGCCGATGTGATCGGGTTCCAGCGCGTCGCCGACGCCGGCAACTTCGCGCGCGCGGTCCGCCGCCAGCTGCGCTTCGAGACCAAGGCCAGCGGCATCCGCGTTCCCGCGGCGGGCGGCGGCCACCGCACCGCATTGGCCAAGGCCTTCCCGATCTCGATCTCGACCGACGACTACATCGAGCTGGCCCAGCGTCCCGACATCCAGGCGCGCGCCGCGGAGATCCGAGAGGACCTCGGCAACCCCAAGACCGTTCTGCTCGGCGTCGACCGACTCGACTACACCAAGGGCATCCGTCACCGCCTGAAGGCGTTCGGCGAGTTGATCCAGGACGGGCGCATCTCGGTCGAGGACGCCACCCTCGTGCAGGTCGCCAGCCCCAGCCGGGAACGGGTGGAGTCCTACGTGCAGCTGCGAGACGAGATCGAGCTCACGGTCGCGCGCATCAACGGCGACCACGACACCTGGGGGCACAGCGCGATCCGCTACCTGCACCAGGCGTTCCCCCGCGAGGAGATGGTGGCGTTGTTCCTCGCCGCAGACGTGATGCTGGTCACCGCGCTGCGCGACGGGATGAACCTCGTGGCCAAGGAGTACGTCGCCAGCCGGGTCGACAATCGGGGGGTGCTGGTGCTCAGCGAGTTCGCGGGCGCGGCCGACGAGCTGGCGAGCGCCGTCCGCATCAACCCGCACGACATCGACGGGCTCAAGGACGCGATCGTGCGCGCAGTGGAGATGCCCGCGGCCGAGCAGGGGCGGCGGATGCGCGCGCTGCGCAAACGCGTGCGCGAGCACGACGTCGACGACTGGTCGACCTCGTTCCTCACCACGCTCGAGGAGGCGGCACGACACAACGGGCCCGTCTCTGCGGTGTCGTCGGTGGCACAGGAAGACGACGCGCACGAGGAGGACGACGCATGAACCCCGAAGCGACCAGCTCGCCGAGCGACCTCGACGGCGCCGTCGAGCGGGCGGGGTCGGCACGACACCTGCTCGTCGCCCTCGACTTCGACGGCACCCTCGCACCGCTCGTAGACGACCCGATGTCGGCCCGGATGCTGCCCGCCGCGCGCGACGCGCTGGATCGTCTCTCGTCCGCGCCCGAGACCACCGTGGCGCTCGTGTCGGGGAGGACACTGGAGCACCTCGCGGAGATCTCGGAGCGCAGCCCCGACTCGCGTATCCACCTGGCGGGGTCGCACGGCGCCGAGTTCTGGCATCCCGGCGGCGAGCAGGACGCCGACACCGATGACGACGCGGAGCTGCGCGACGTGCTCACCGACCGTGCCGAGGCAATGATCGGCGGACTGGACGGCGCCTGGATCGAGCGCAAGCGGTTCGGATTCGGCTTGCACACGCGCCTGAGCGACCCGCAACGCGCGGCCGAGGCCATCGCGCGGATCGACGAGCTGGTGGCGGCTCACGCGCCGGCGTGGCGGCGGCGCACCGGCCAGGACATCCTCGAGTTCGCCTCCCGGCACGAGGGCAAGGACTCCGCGATCCGTCGCCTGCGGGAGCTGGTGGGCGCCGATGCGGTCGTCTTCGCCGGCGACGACGTCACCGACGAGGACGCCCTGGCCTCCCTGGAGCCCGGCGACATCGGCATCCGCGTCGGCGGGGGAGAGAGCGTGGCCACCTACCGGGTGGCGGATGCCGCGGCATTGGCCGTCCTGTTGGGGCGGCTCGCCGAGGCCCGCACGCGCGGATGAGCGTGGGCCCGCGGGCATAGAATTCGAGAATGCCCGACAGCTCCGAGACCATCGACATCAAGCCCCGCAGTCGTGCCGTCACCGACGGCATCGAAGCCACGACCTCCCGAGGCATGCTCCGTGCCGTCGGGATGGGTGACGAAGACTGGGACAAGCCGCAGATCGGCATCGCGTCGAGCTGGAACGAGATCACGCCCTGCAACCTGAGCCTCGACCGTCTCGCGCAGGGCGCGAAAGAGGGCGTGCACTCCGGCGGCGGCTATCCGCTGCAGTTCGGCACGATCTCGGTCTCGGACGGCATCTCGATGGGGCACGAGGGCATGCACTTCTCGCTGGTCTCGCGCGAGGTGATCGCCGACTCCGTCGAGACGGTCATGATGGCCGAGCGTCTCGACGGCTCGGTGCTGCTCGCGGGCTGCGACAAGTCGCTCCCCGGCATGCTGATGGCCGCGGCCCGTCTGGACCTCGCCGGAGTCTTCCTCTACGCCGGGTCGATCGCTCCCGGCTGGGTCAAGCTCACGGACGGCACCGAGAAGGAAGTCACGATCATCGACTCCTTCGAGGCGGTCGGCGCGTGCAAGGCCGGAACCATGAGCGAGGAAGACCTCAAGCGCATCGAGTGTGCCATCGCGCCCGGCGAGGGCGCCTGCGGTGGCATGTACACGGCCAACACGATGGCGTCCGTCGCCGAGGCGCTCGGGATGAGCCTGCCCGGCTCGGCGTCGCCGCCCTCGGCCGACCGTCGTCGCGACTACTACGCCCACCGCTCGGGCGAGGCGGTGGTGAACCTCCTGCGTCACGGCATCACGGCGCGCGACATCATGACCAAGGAGGCGTTCGAGAACGCCATCACGGTGGCGATGGCGCTCGGTGGTTCGACCAACGTCGTGCTCCACCTGCTGGCGATCGCCCGTGAGGCCGAGGTCGAGCTCACCCTCGACGACTTCAACCGCATCGGCGACAAGGTTCCGCACCTCGCCGACATGAAGCCCTTCGGCCGGTACGTCATGGCCGATGTCGACCGGCACGGCGGCATCCCGGTTCTGATGAAGGCGCTGCTGGATGCCGGCCTGATCCACGGCGACGCACTCACGGTGACCGGCAAGACGGTGGCCGAGAACCTGGCCGACCTGAACCCCGATCCGCTCGACGGCAAGGTGATCCGCACGCTCGACGACCCCATCCACGCGACCGGCGGCATCACGATCCTCAAGGGCTCGTTCGCCCCCGAGGGAGCAGTCGTCAAGACCGCCGGGTTCGACGCGACGGTGTTCGAGGGGCCCGCCAAGGTGTTCGAGCGCGAGCGCGCCGCCATGGACGCGCTCACCCGCGGGGAGATCGTCGCCGGCGATGTCGTCGTGATCCGATACGAAGGCCCCAAGGGCGGTCCCGGCATGCGCGAGATGCTCGCCATCACCGCGGCCATCAAGGGCGCCGGCCTCGGAAAAGATGTACTACTCTTGACGGACGGACGATTCTCAGGCGGCACAACCGGCCTGTGCATCGGCCACATAGCACCCGAAGCGGTGGACGCAGGTCCGGTCGCCTTCGTGCGCGATGGTGATCTGATACGGGTCGATATCGCGGCTCGCTCCCTCGACCTACTCGTCGACGAGGCCGAGCTGAACGCCCGCCGAGACGGCTGGGCCCCTCTTCCCCCGCGCTATACCCGTGGCGTCCTGGCCAAGTACTCCAAGCTCGTGCGTTCCGCCGCGGAAGGCGCGACCACCGGCTGACTTCGGCTCTGACATCGTCTCCTCTTCTCCAGCGAGGTTCATCACCATGTCCACCGACATCTCCGCGGCCATTCCCCGGCCGCCGTCCCGTACGCCTTCCGCTCCCGTGATCACGGGAGCGGAAGCCGTCGTCCGCTCGCTCGACAACCTGGGCGTCACCGACGTGTTCGGGCTGCCGGGCGGCGCCATCATGCCGGTCTACGACCCGCTGATGGACGACGAGGCCGTCCGGCACATCCTCGTACGTCACGAGCAGGGCGCGGGCCATGCGGCCGAGGGCTACGCCGCGGCGTCGGGGCGCACGGGCGTCGCGATCGCGACCTCCGGTCCCGGGGCGACCAACCTCGTCACCGCGATCGCCGACGCGTACATGGATTCGGTGCCCCTGGTGTGCATCACCGGCCAGGTCTTCTCGACCCTCATGGGGACGGACGCGTTCCAGGAGGCCGACATCGTGGGCATCACGATGCCGATCACGAAGCACTCCTTCCTCGTGAAGACGCCCGACGAAATCCCCGCCGCGATCGCCGCCGCGTTCGAGATCGCCGGTACCGGCCGGCCGGGCCCGGTGCTGGTCGACATCACCAAGGACGCCCAGCAGGCCACCGCCCCCTTCGTCTGGCCGCCCAAGATCGATCTGCCCGGCTACCGGCCCGTCACCAAGGCGCACGGCAAGCAGATCCAGGCCGCCGCTCAGCTGCTGGCCGAGTCGCACAAGCCGGTGCTCTACGTCGGCGGCGGGGTCATCCGCGGCCGGGCCTCGGACGAGCTGCTGACGCTGGCCGAGGCCACCGGAGCGCCCGTCGTCACGACCCTCATGGCGCGTGGCGCGTTCCCTGATTCGCACCCCCAGCATCTCGGCATGCCCGGGATGCACGGCACGGTGCCGGCGGTGCTCGCGCTGCAGGAGTCCGACCTCATCGTCGCCCTCGGTGCGCGCTTCGATGACCGCGTGACGGGCAAGGCGGCGCTGTTCGCTCCCCACGCCAAGGTCGTGCACGTCGACATCGATCCGGCCGAGATCTCGAAGATCCGCTTCGCGGACGTGCCGATCGTGGGTGACGTCCGCGACGTGCTCGTGGATCTCGAGTCGGCCTTCCGTGGTCAGATCGGCGAGGGCAAGCCCGACATCGGTGAGTGGTGGGCCTACCTCGACGGCCTGCGCGAGGAGTTCCCCCTCGGATACGCCCCGACCACCGACGGGCTGCTCTCGCCCCAGCACGTCATCCAGCGCATCGGCGAACTCACCGGACCCGAGGGCGTGTACGCCTCGGGCGTGGGCCAGCACCAGATGTGGGCGGCGCAGTTCATCAAGTACGAGCGCCCGAACTCGTGGCTCAACTCCGGCGGCGCCGGCACCATGGGCTACGCCGTTCCCGCGGCCATGGGCGCGAAGGTCGCCCAGCCCGAACGCGTCGTCTGGGCGATCGACGGTGACGGCTGCTTCCAGATGACCAATCAGGAGCTCGCGACCTGCGTCATCAACAAGATCCCCATCAAGGTCGCGATCATCAACAACTCGTCGCTGGGCATGGTGCGGCAGTGGCAGACGCTGTTCTTCGACGGACGCCACTCCAACACCGACCTGAACACCGGTCACGGCACCGCTCGCATCCCGGACTTCGTCAAGCTCGCCGACGCGTACGGGTGTCTCGGCATCCGCGTCGAGTCTGCCGATCAGATCGACGAGGCCATCCAGCTCGCGCTCGAGACCAACGACCGCCCCGTCGTCATCGACTTCGTGGTGAGCGCGGACGCGATGGTGTGGCCGATGGTCCCGCAGGGCGTCAGCAACAGCTACATCCAGTACGCCCGCGAGCACGCGCCCGCATTCGACGAGGAGGCCTGAGATGTCGCGCCACGTGCTGAGCCTCCTGGTCGAGGACAAGCCCGGTCTGCTGACCCGCGTCGCGGGGCTGTTCGCCCGCCGCGGCTTCAACATCGACTCCCTCGCCGTCGGTGTGACGGAGGTGCCCGGGTTGTCCCGCATCACCGTCGTGGTCGATGTCGAGGAGCTGCCGCTCGAACAGGTGACGAAGCAGCTCAACAAGCTCGTCAACGTCATCAAGATCGTCGAACTCGACTTCTCGTCGTCGGTGCAGCGCGAGCACATGCTCATCAAGGTGCGTGCCGACAATCAGACCCGCTCGAACGTCATCGAGGTCGTCAACCTCTTCCGCGCCTCGATCGTCGACTACGCCCCCGATGCGCTCGTCGTCGAGGTGACCGGAGACCGCGGAAAGATCGATGCCATCCTGCGCGCCTTCGAGCCGTTCGGGATCAAGGAGCTCGCACAATCCGGTCTCCTCGCCATCGGGCGCGGCGGCAAGAGCATCACCGAACGCGTCCTGCGCGGCTGACCACACGAACCACGAATCAAGGAGAAACACACGAACATGGCCGAGATCTTCTACGACGACGACGCCGACCTGTCCATCATCCAGGGCAAGAAGGTCGCGATCGTCGGCTACGGCTCGCAGGGCCACGCCCACGCGCTCAACCTCCGCGACTCGGGTGTCGAGGTCGTCATCGCCCTCAAGGACGGCTCGAAGTCCGCCGCCAAGGCGCAGGACGAGGGCTTCGAGGTCAAGAACGTCGCGGATGCGGCCGAGTGGGCCGACCTGATCATGATCCTGGCGCCCGACCAGCACCAGCGCGCGATCTTCGCCGACTCGATCAAGGACAAGCTGACCGCGGGCAAGACCCTCGCCTTCGCTCACGGGTTCAACATCCGCTTCGGTTACATCGACGCGCCCGAGGGCGTCGACGTCATCCTCATCGCCCCGAAGGCCCCCGGCCACACCGTCCGTCGCGAGTTCGTGGCCGGTCGCGGCATCCCCGACATCATCGCCGTCGAGCGCGACGCCTCCGGCGACGCGTGGGCGACCGCGCTGTCGTACGCGAAAGCCATCGGCGGTACCCGAGCCGGTGTCATCAAGACGACCTTCACCGAAGAGACCGAGACCGACCTGTTCGGCGAGCAGGCCGTCCTCTGCGGCGGTGTCTCGCAGCTCGTGCAGTACGGTTTCGAGACGCTCACCGAGGCGGGTTACCAGCCGCAGATCGCCTACTTCGAGGTGCTCCACGAGCTCAAGCTCATCGTCGACCTGATGTGGGAGGGCGGCATCGCCAAGCAGCGCTGGTCGGTCTCCGACACCGCCGAGTACGGTGACTACGTCTCCGGTCCGCGCGTCATCGACCCGCACGTCAAGGACAACATGAAGGCCGTGCTCACGGACATCCAGAACGGCGCGTTCGCGCAGCGCTTCATCGGCGACCAGGACAACGGCGCCGTGGAGTTCCAGGAGCTCCGCGAGAAGGCGGCCGCGCACCCGATCGAAACGGTCGGCAAGGAACTGCGCTCGCTCTTCGCGTGGAAGCAGCAGGACTCCGACTACACCGAGGGCAGCGCCGCTCGCTGACCTCCGAGCGACGACGTCCGTCCGTCGTCGCTTCGACCCTCGGCGACACCCCGCCGAGCTCGGCTTCGTGCCACGGAAGCCCGGTCCCCACCAGGGGCCGGGCTTTCGGCTTGCGCCGCCGCGGGGGGCACGTCTTACGATGGAACGCATGTCCTCCCCGCCGAAGTACGCCCTGCGCGCGCGTGTGGGAGCTGCGTGCCTTGCGGTCACGCTGGTGGCCGGAGGGACCGCCGTCGTCGCTCCGGCGGCCTGGGCCGAGGTGGAGGACTCCGGACCTGCGACATCGCTGACGGACTCCGACGAGTCCGAGACCGACAGGCCGGACGAGACGCCGGGTGATCCCGGAACGCCGGGCGAGGAAGCGCCGGAGGCGCCGCGTCCGAGCGAGTCGCCGACGCCGGAGCCGACCGCACCGTCCCCGGCCCCCTCCGATCCGCCGTCGCCGGCTCCGACGTCGTCGCCGGAGCCCACCGCGTCACCGGAGCCCACCTCCTCCCCGGAGCCCGAGCCCGCTCCGCCGCTCGAGGAGGAGCCGCCCGCCCCGTCGCAGGACCCGGTCGAGACCCCGCGCGTGGAGACGGGGCCGCGGGTGCCGTCCAGCGCCGCGGCGCGATTCGGCGCGCTGCTGCGCCTGCCGACCGCGGCAGCCAGTCCCGCCCTGACGCCCGCCGACGAGGTTCACCTCGACGGCGGCCCCGACGTCGGGGGATCAGCCGAGCTCAATGCCTCGGTCTCGCCCGAGGCCGCGACCGGTCAGACGGATGCCGTTCAGGTGGGTGCCCTCAATGACGGTGCGGGCGCGGCGCTGGCGCACCCGGTGGTGTGGACGCCCTGGGCGGGGGCGCTGGGCGCGGCAGCCGCGGCGGTCGTCGTCCTCCTCCTGCGCGGCGGTCGTCAGATCGGCCGCTAGCACGCTCACGGACCTCTCACCGACGTCCGCCCGCCGCGCTACGCTGATCGGGTGACGCAACGCGATGACGACGCCCTGAGCTGGGCGGGAGACGACGACCCCACCCTCGTCGCCGTTCCCGGACCCGAGAGGGACACGTCTCGGCCCACGCCGTCCGAGCCGCCGGTCGCGCACGGGCGGAGGGTGTCGGACGACCTCGCCTCGTCGTCCGGCGCGGAGTCGGCCGCCCTCCTGGGTGCGGAGAACGCGGCAAGCGCGGACGAGGCCGGAGCCGTCGACGGACCTCGGGCCATGAGCAGCGCCGCATTGGTCTCGCTCGGTGTGCTCGGCGGCGTCTACCTCCTCTACACGATCGGCTGGATCGTCGGCGGTCTGCGGCTGAACGAGATCTCCGGCTTCATCGTGGCGCCCAGCGCGTCCGTGCCGGCCGTCGTCGTGGCGATCCTCGCTCCGGCTATCTGGTTCGTCGTCGTGCTCACGCTCACCCGCGCGCGGCCGGCGTGGCAGCGCTTCGCCTGGCTCGTCGCGGGAGCGGTGCTGCTGGTGCCGTGGCCCTTCGCGATGCTGGGAACGGGGCTGTGATGTCCGCGGATGCCGCCGCGAGGCCCGCGCACCGCGCCCCGACGTGGCTCGTCGCCACCGTTGCGGGAGCCTTCGGGTTGTTCTACGCCTATGCCGTCTGGGTCGCCGTCGGTCACCTCGTCACGCAGGCCACCGGGGTCCTCGGGCTGAACGGCGTCGGGTGGGCGGTCCTCGGATCGGCGGTGGTGTTCCCGATCGTCGTGTTCGCGGCGGCATTCGCCCTCGGACACCGCCGGCGCACCGGCGTGCTCGCGCTCGTGCTGCTGGCGGGGCTGGGACTCGTCGCGGTGTTCTGGCTGAACATCCTGTCGTACTCGATCACCGCCGGCGCCTCGCTCCTCGGCGGCTGAGCAGCCTCGTATTCCGCGCGACGTCACACGGTCGGTCGTGCCCGAACGCTCGCGCTAGGCTGAGACGACCCGCCGCACCGCCGTCGGCCGTCGCGGCGACCACCCGTTCCGCGCTCACGCGCATGCTCCAGAGGATCGTCCGTGCCCCAGCCTGTCGTGCTCATCGCCGAAGAACTCTCGCCCGCCACGATCGACGCGCTCGGTCCTGATTTCGAGATCCGCTCGGTCGACGGCGCCGACCGTGCGGCTCTGCTGCCCGCCCTGGCCGACGCGCACGCGGTACTCATCCGGTCCGCCACCAAGATGGATGCCGAAGCGATCGCCGCCGCGCCCTCGCTCAAGGTGATCGCGCGCGCGGGTGTCGGGCTCGACAACGTCGACATCAAGGCGGCCACCGCGGCCGGCGTCATGGTCGTGAACGCCCCGACGTCGAACATCATCTCGGCTGCCGAGCTGACGGTGGGCCACATCCTGAGCCTCGCGCGGCACATCCCCGCCGCCCACGCGTCGCTCGCCGCTGGAGCCTGGAAGCGGTCGTCGTTCACCGGCACCGAGCTGTTCGAGAAGACCATCGGGATCATCGGTCTCGGCCGCATCGGCGCCCTGATCGCCGCCCGGGTCCAGGCCTTCGGCGTCTCGGTCGTGGCCTACGACCCCTACGTGACGCCCACGCGGGCGCAGCAGCTCGGCGTCACGCTCCTGAGTCTCGACGAGCTGCTCGCACAGAGCGACTTCGTCACGATCCACATGCCGAAGACCCCCGAGACGACGGGGATGATCGGCACCGAGCAGTTCGCCCGTATGAAGAAGACCGCTTACGTGGTCAATGTCGCGCGCGGCGGCCTGATCGACGAAGAGGCGCTCCATGTGGCACTGACGACCGGCGAGATCGCCGGCGCGGGGCTCGACGTGTTCACGAGCGAGCCGCCGACGACCGACGGCACCGCGTTCCCACTCCTGTCGCTGCCGAACGTCGTGGTGACCCCCCACCTGGGGGCATCCACGGACGAAGCGCAGGAGAAGGCCGGAGTCTCGGTCGCGAAGTCGGTGAAGCTCGCCCTCGAGGGCGACCTCGTGCCCGATGCCGTCAACGTCGCCGGGGGAGTGATCGACCCGTTCGTCCGCCCGGGGATCGCGTTGGTCGAGCAGCTGGGTCAGATCTTCACCGGACTCGCGCCGAGCGCGCTGACGAGCCTCGACATCGAGGTGCGCGGCGAGCTCGCCGAGTACGACGTGAGCGTCTACCGGCTCGCCGCGCTCAAGGGGATCTTCACGAACATCGTCAGCGAGAACGTGTCGTACGTGAACGCGCCGCTGTTCGCCGAGCAGCGCGGCATCGAGACGCGTCTGATCGTCGAGGCCGAGAGCCCGCTCTACCGGAACATCACCATCCTGCGCGGCACCCTCTCCGATGGGTCGGTGCTGACGGTCGAAGGAACGCTGGCCGGAACCCGCATGGTCCCCAAGGTCGTAGGCATCAACGGCTACGAGGTCGAGGTGCCGATCGAGCGTCACCACGTGGTGATGCGCTACGCCGATCGACCGGGAATCGTCGCGATCTACGGCCAGAAGCTGGGCGAGGCCGGCATCAACATCGCCGGCCTGCAGGTCGCCCGTCCGGATGCCTCCGGCCGCGCACTCTCGGTGCTGACGGTCGACTCGCCGGTGCCCGACAGCCTCCTCGACGAGATGCGCGAAGCCGTCGCCGCCGACCTCTTCCGCCAGATCGAGCTCACCGGGGTCTGAGCGTCCGGTCCGGCACCCGGGGATCTCCCTCCCCGGGTGCCGTTCCGTGCGCGGCGACGCCGAGGACCAGACCGATGAGCGCGTCGAAGTCTTCGCCCTGGGGGAGCGGCCCCACGACGGCGCCCGCGCCGAGGGCATTGTTGAAATAGAGGCCATCGCCGACGAGCAGCACGAGCTGCAGGGCTGTCTCATCGCGGGTGTGGCCCCGAAGCGCTTCCTCCCACAGGGTTCGCACGTCGCGGAGCGCCGCGCTCGCAGCGGCGTGCCCGCTCTGCGCGAGTCGCGATCCGGCGAGAAGGGCGCGGTCGAGCGCGCTGTCCTCCATGACGGAGGTGCGCAGGTACGCGGCCACGATGCCCTCGGAGTGCTGTGCCATCTCGTCGACGTCGAGGCGAGCCAGCTCCATCATCCGATCGAGCAGCGCCGTCTCGAGCGCTTCCTTCGAGTTGTAGTGGTAGAGCAGTCCGCCCTTCGAGACGCCGGCAGCCGTCGCGACGGCGTCCATCGTCGCCCCGCGCGCGCCGTCGGAGATGAGCAGGTGTTCGTACGCGTCGAGCACGCTCTCGCGTGCACGTGGGGGACGGCTCATGCTTCGATCCTCTCGCGTTCTCACCGGCGGTGCTGTTACTATACCGGCTGGACGGTGAACTAATGACGTTGACAGAAGAGATCGCGATCGCGGACGGACTGGGCAAGCGGGTCGGCTGGCGCGGCTGGGCGGCCCTCGGCGTGCTCATGCTGCCCGTGCTGCTGGTGTCGGTGGACAACACGGTGCTCAGCTTCGCGCTGCCCGAGATCGCGCGGGCTCTGAGCCCCTCGAGTGCCCAGCAGCTGTGGATCATCGATGTCTATCCGCTGATCCTCGCGGGCCTCCTCGTGACGATGGGCTCACTCGGCGACCGATTCGGTCGCCGACGGATGCTGCTCATCGGCGCGACCGGATTCGCCACGGTCTCGGCCCTCGCAGCGTTCTCGCCGACGGCCGAAGCCCTCATCGCCGCCCGCGCGGCGATGGGTGTGTTCGGCGCCATGCTGATGCCCTCGACGTTGTCGCTGCTGCGCAGCATCTTCACCGACCGCGATCAGCGACGCCTCGCCATCGCCGTCTGGGCCTCGATGTTCTCGGCCGGTGCCGCGCTCGGTCCCATCGTGGGCGGCATCCTGCTCGAGCACTTCAGCTGGGGCTCGGTCTTCCTCATGGCCGTTCCCGTGCTCGTGCCGTTGCTCGTCCTCGCGCCGTTCCTCGTGCCTGAGAGTCGCGACCCGCGGCCGGGTCGCATCGACCCCGTGAGCATCGCGCTGTCGATGCTGACGATGGTGCCGATCGTCTACGCGATCAAGGACTTCGCCGTGAAGGGCTGGGGAGTGTTGCCTCCCGCGCTCTTCCTGCTCGGAGTGATCTTCGGCTGGCTCTTCGTGCGTCGCCAGCTGCGGGTGAGCGAGCCCATGCTCGACATGCGCCTGTTCTCGCGGGGCACGTTCAGCGGAGCGCTGCTGGTCAATCTGCTCAGCGTCGTGGCGCTCGTCGGCTTCCTGTACTTCGTGACGCAGCACCTTCAGCTCATCGTCGGCCTCTCGCCGCTCGAGGCGGGCCTCGCCCTGGTTCCGGGCCTCGCCATGATGATCATCGCGGGCCTCGGAGTGGTACCGATCTCCCGTCGGGTGTCGCCACGGATCGTCGTCCCCGCCGCGCTCGCGCTGTCGGCTGCCGGCTACGTCATGATCGCGGTCCTGACCGACGCCGAGAGCATGATCGAGCTCGTGCTCGCTTTCGTCCTGCTCGGAATGGGCATCGGGGCGGCCGAGACGGTCTCCAACGAGCTCGTGCTCGCCAGCGCGCCGCCCGCCAAGGCCGGTGCTGCCAGTGCCGTGTCCGAAACCGCGTACGAGGTCGGCGCCGTGCTCGGAACCGCTGTGCTCGGCGGCATCCTGACCGCGATGTACCGGCTCGGCATGGTGGTCCCGGCCGGCGTGCCCGCCGAGGCCGCCGGCGCCGCCCGCGAGACCCTTGCGGGAGCCGTCAACGCCGCCGAGGACCTGCCGGCTCCGGTCGGCCGCCAGCTGCTCGACGCCGCGGCGCACGCGTTCGACTCGGGCG
The DNA here is from genome assembly GCF_013389665.1 of Microbacterium oleivorans. Classification (NCBI taxonomy): domain Bacteria; kingdom Bacillati; phylum Actinomycetota; class Actinomycetes; order Micrococcales; family Microbacteriaceae; genus Microbacterium; species Microbacterium oleivorans. Next base: position 3,344,801 of record NZ_CP058316.1, read on the forward strand.
TGGGGGTCACCGCGACGATCGGGGCGGTGCTGGTGGTCTGCGCGGGCGTGATCGCGGCCGCTACGCTGAAGGGATCCCACACGCGGCACGTCGAGCGCTGAGCGCGCGACGCGCCGCATCGCCGAGAACGAGGAGAGCGATGTCGCGCGTCGTGAAACTGGCCGTGATTCCGGGCGACGGAATCGGCCCCGAGGTCGTCACCGAGGCCGAGAAGGTGCTCGACGCCGCTGTTGCGGGGACGGATGTCGTCTTCGACAAGACATGGTTCGCTCTGGGAGCGGCACGGTATCTCGAGACCGGCGAGACGCTGACCGAGGACGACCTCCGTGCCATCGCGGGACACGACGCGATCATCCTCGGCGCCGTCGGGGGAGTCCCGGGCGACCCGCGGCTCCGCGACGCGAACATCGAGCGCGGGCTCCTGCTCAAGCTGCGCTTCGAGCTCGACCACTACGTCAACCTCCGCCCGTCGAAGCTGTACGCGAGCGTTCCCGGACCCCTCGCCGAGCCCGGTGACATCGACTTCGTCGTCGTCCGCGAGGGCACCGAGGGTCCCTATGTGGGCAACGGCGGCACTATCCGGCGCGGCACGCCCCACGAGGTGGCCAATGAGACGTCCGTCAACACCGCCTACGGGGTCGAGCGTGTCGTCCGCTACGCCTTCGAGCTCGCCGGTCGCCGGCGCCGCACGCTCACCCTCGTGCACAAGACGAACGTGCTCGTCCACGCCGGAGGCATCTGGAAGCGCATCGTCGACGAGGTGGCCGCGGACTACCCCGACGTCACCGTAGACTACCTCCACGTCGACGCGGCGACGATCTTCCTGGTCACGAACCCGGGCCGCTTCGACGTGATCGTCACCGACAACCTCTTCGGTGACATCCTGACCGACTTGGCCGGCGCCGTCACCGGAGGCATCGGCCTCGCCGCTTCGGGGAACATCAACCCCGACGGCGCGTTCCCCTCGATGTTCGAGCCCGTCCACGGATCGGCGCCCGACATCGCGGGTCAGCACAAGGCCGATCCCACCGCCGCGATCCTCTCGGTCGCTCTCATGCTCGACCACCTCGGGCTGCCGGAGCAGGCGCAGCGCGTCACCCGCGCCGTCGAGACGGACATCGCCGACCGTGGCTCCGCCACCCGCACCACCGCACAGATCGGCGACGCGATCGCGGCCCGCCTGCAGGCGTAGCCTGAACACCGCATCGTCGCCCTACCTCCGCTGGGAAATCACATGACTCTCCTCGATAACGATCCCGACGCCGGACTCGAGCCCCTCGAGTTCTCCGTCACCCGAAACCTCGCCGCCGCAGCGCCCGGCCGCCGCGACGAGATCCTTGCGAACCCCGGCTTCGGCACGCATTTCACCGATCACATGGTCGACATCTGCTGGTCGGTCCGGGGCGGCTGGCACCGTCCGCGTGTGCAGCCCTACGGCCCCCTCACCCTGGATCCCGCCGCCGCAGTGCTCCACTACGGGCAGGAGATCTTCGAGGGCATCAAGGCGTACCGTCACGCCGACGGCAGCGTTCACACCTTCCGTCCCGACCAGAACGGGCGCCGTCTGCAGCGCTCGGCGCGTCGTCTCGCGCTTCCGGAACTGCCCGTCGAGTGGTTCATCCAGTCGTTGCGCGAGCTGATCGCGGTCGACGGCGCCTGGGTGCCCTCCGGCGCCGACCAGTCGCTCTACCTCCGTCCGTTCATGTTCGCCAAAGAGGCTTTCCTGGGCGTCCGCCCCGCCAACAAGGTCGCCTACTACGTCATCGCGAGCCCCGCCGGTGCCTACTTCACCGGCGGCGTGAAGCCCGTCTCCATCTGGCTGAGCGAGGACTACGCGCGCGCGGGCAAGGGCGGCACGGGTGCGGCCAAGACCGGGGGGAACTACGCCTCGAGCCTGCTGCCCCAGGCGGAGGCCTACGAGAACGAGTGCGATCAGGTCGTCTTCCTCGACCAGGATCGCAATGTCGAGGAGCTCGGCGGCATGAACGTCGTGTTCGTCTACAAGAACGGCACGATCGTGACCCCGCAGTCCGACTCCATCCTCGAGGGCATCACCCGCGACTCGATCCTGCAGCTCGCGCGCGACCGCGGACACAGGGTCGAGGGGCGCGCCGTCTCGCTCGACGAATGGCGCCAGGGGGTCGCGTCCGGAGAGATCGTGGAGGTGTTCGCCTGCGGCACGGCCGCCGTCGTGACCCCGATCGGCGTCCTCAAGGGCCGGGACTTCTTCGACGAGCAGCCCGTCGGCGAGCTCGCCCTGTCGCTGCGCGAGGAGCTCACCGACATCCAGTACGGCCGACGCGAAGACAAGCACGGCTGGCTCGTGCGGTTGGACGGCTGACCCGTGAAGATCGTCCGTTTCTCGCACCACGAGACCATCCGCTACGGCATCCTCGACGGCACCGATCTGGTGACCCTCGCGGGGGATCCGATGTATGCGGGCTACGACACCACCGATGAGCGGGTGCCGCTGAGCGACGTCGTCCTGCTGGCACCGGTGATCCCGCGCTCGAAGGTCATCGCCGTCGGCCGGAATTACCGCGAGCACGCGGCGGAGTTCGGCAACGAGGTGCCTGCCGAGCCGCTGCTCTTCTTCAAGCCCAACACCTCGGTCATCGGGCCGGGCGACGCCATCGTGCGCCCGGGTCAGTCCGAGCAGGTCGATTTCGAGGGCGAGCTCGCCGTCGTCATCGGCAAGGTCACCCGCAACGTCTCGGTAGACGACGCGCCGGGCCACGTCTTCGGCTACACCATCGCCAACGACGTCACCGCGCGCGATCTGCAGCGCAGCGACGGTCAATGGACCCGGGCGAAGGGTTTCGACACCTTCTGCCCGCTCGGGCCGGCGATCGAGACCGAGTTCGATCCGGCGCAGGCCCAGCTCGTTGCCCGGGTCAACGGCGAGGAGAAGCAGCGGGCGCCGCTGAGCGACATGGTCCATGGGATCGCCGATCTCATCGCCTACGCGTCGGCGGCATTCACGCTCCTGCCCGGCGACGTCATCCTCACCGGAACGCCGGCCGGGGTGGGACCACTCGTCGCGGGCGATGTCGTGGAGGTCGAGATCGACGGTCTCGGCATCCTCCGCAACATCGTCCGGGATGCCTGAGGGCGGGCGTCCGACGACGGCGGATGCGGCCCGAGAACGCGTCCGCAGACGTTCCCTGGGTGTCCTCTCGCTCGGTCAGGTGCTGGGTGGCATCGGCTTCGGCTCGACCGTCTCGCTCGGCGCCGTCATCACCGAGCGCCTGACGGGGGATGATGCGCTGGCCGGTCTCCCGACGGCTGCCGTCACCCTCGGAGCCGCGCTGCTCGCGGTGCCGCTGGCATCGTTCGCGGCGCGCTCCGGTCGCCGCCCTGCCCTGGCGCTCGGCATGGCGCTCGCGCTGGCGGGGGTCGTGCTCGTGATCGCCGGCACGGCTCTGGGAATGTTCCCGTTGCTCCTGCTCGCCTTCGCGATGATCGGCGGCGGACAGGCGGCCAACTTGCAGTCGCGATTCGCGGCGACAGATCTCGCCACCGACCGGACGCGCGGACGCGACCTGTCGATCGTGGTCTGGGCGACGACGATCGGCGCCGTCCTCGGGCCGAATCTCATCGGTCTCGGCGAGGCGGTCGGCGACCTGACCGGCATGCCGCCCCTGACCGGGCCCTACCTGTTCACCGCCGTCGCGCAGGTGCTGGCGATCGCGCTGTACCTGATCGCGCTGCGACCCGACCCGCTGCTGCTCGCCCGCGTCCGGGAGGCGGCCGCGGGGACGGGGCGATCGGCGTCCGCTCGTGCGGATCGCCCTGGGGCCGCGCGCTACGCCGTGATCGCGATCGCGGGCTCGCACGGCGTGATGGTGTCGGTCATGGCGATGACCCCGCTGCACCTCGTGCACCACGGGGCGGAGCTGTCGGTCGTCGGTGTGACCATCAGTCTCCATATCGCCGGGATGTATGCTCTCTCGCCCGTCTTCGGCCTCATGGCCGACCGGCTCGGCCGTCTCGTCACGATCGTTCTCGGTCAGGCGCTGCTGGCGCTCTCGCTCGTGGTCGCGGCCTTCGGCGCGGAATCGGGGGGCGCGGTGACGGTGTCGCTCGTCCTGCTGGGGCTGGGGTGGAGCGCCGCGACGGTCGCCGGGTCCGCGCTGCTCACCGAGGCGTCCTCGCCGGGGCGACGCACGACGCGTCAGGGCCGCAGCGACGCGATCATGAACGTCGCGGGTGCCGCAGGTGCCACCGGTGCCGGGGTCGCTCTGGGTGCCATCGGCTACGGGGGTCTCGCGATCGCGGCCCTCATGATCGTCGCGGTCGTCGTCCTCGCCCTCCCGCTCGCCCGGGATCGGGCGTCGCGCGAGGTCGATCCGGCGGTGCCGGGCGGGGCCTAGCCGCTGAGCGTCCGTCCGGCAAGTGTTTGGCCGCGGCCCCGGCATCTGTCAGGTTGTTCCCATGAGCCATCGCGCACAGCTGATCATCGCCCTGGGATCGAGCGCGATCCTGTTCCTGTCCATCGCGTTCGTCTTCGTGCTCGTCGTCACGAGCCTCTTCACCGGCGGCATCGACTTCCCGGGCGAACCCGAGATCGCGGACGCTGCAGGCCTCGCCGCCTGGGGTCTGATCGCCTGAGCGCAGGCCTCGCTCAGGCCCTCAGCGCGCGAACGGCGAGGTCGACGTCGCCGTCGTCGTTGAAGACGTGGAACGCGAGCCGTGCGTTGCCGCGGCGCCCCGATGCCACGATGCCTGCCGCCGTGAGGCGGGAGAGATCGGCGCCGGCCGGATCGGGCCACGTCACGATCGGGGTGGGCCGCAGCGGTTCGGGCAGGCCGAGCTTCTCGCGGAACACCCGCGCGAGTCCCGTCACCCGCGCGTGCAGGGCCGACGCGTCGGCATCTGCGAAGAGGGCGAGAGCGGGCTCCGCCCCCACGGTGGCCTGCCAGGCGGGCGAGACGTCGAACCGCCGTGCCGAGGCGGCGAGAGAGGCATCGGCGCCGTAGCATGCGGCCCACGGGTCCTCCCCGGCATACCAGCCCGCGTGGATCGGAGCGAGTGCCGCCGCGTACTCGTCGTCGAGCGCGAGGAAGGTGAGTCCTCGGGGAGTGCACAGCCACTTGTAGGTGTGGCAGACGAGGGCGTCGAACATGCTCGCATCCACCGGGAGCCAACCGGCGGCCTGCGTCGCATCGCAGAGGGTACGGGCACCGTGGCGACGGGAGGATGCGGCGATCGCCGCGGCATCCGCGACCTCGCCCGTAGCGGACTGGACGATCGAGAACGCGACCAGATCGACGGCGGCGTCGACCGCCTCGGCGAGATCCGCGAGCGGGACCGCGCGCACCCGGATCCCCCGACCGGCGTGCACGAACGGCAGGACGAGCGACGAGAACTCGCCTTCGGGGCAGAGGACCGTCGCCCCCTCGGGGAGCGAGGCGGCGAGTATTCCCACCATCACGGAGGTCTGCGAGCCGAGCGCCACGCGCTCGGGAGCCGTCGACACGAGCCGGGCGAAGTGGGCGCGGCATCGCTCGGCCACCGCGGCATAGTGGTGGAGATCCGGGCGGGCGTCGAGGT